>JALRBT010000066.1 GCA_023262255.1 Ilumatobacteraceae bacterium | reverse complement strand
GTACAAGGCAATCAACGCGCCGAGTGCGCGCGGAGTGAATGCGGAGAACAACAGGGTCGTACTCGGTCGATTACCGGGCGTCGCTCGGTGAACCTGTAGCTGGACGTCGCCACCAACCTCCCCTTCGGTTACTCCAATGGCCAAGGCCTGCGATTGCGCGAACATGTTTGCCATCAGCGTGTCGTGGTCCGCCTGCGAGGAACCAAGGGTGATGCTGTGTCCGACGAAGTCGCACGGCACCACGTGCGTGCCTTGGTGGAGCAGCTGAAAGAACGCGTGCTGGGCGTTCGTTCCCAACCCGCCCCACACCACGGGGGACGACGTAGGCACCGGTGTACCGTCGCAATCCACCGACTTGCCGTTGCTCTCCATGATGAGTTGCTGCAGATAGCTCGGCAACAATGCCAACACGCGCGAATACGGCAGTATGGCGACACTCGGATACCCGATGATCGTGGCGTTCCACCACCAGATGAGGCCCAACAACATCGGTACGTTGTCATTTTCGGGGGCCTGCACGAAGTGTTCGTCAATCAATCGCATGCCTGCACGAACCTCGTCGAAAACGTCGCAACCGAACGCGAGTGCCACGGCGACCGAAACGGCCGACGACACCGAATAACGACCGCCGACGCTCTCCGGCATGGGGAGCACCCGCCCAACCGTCAATCCGCTGGATGCCACACGCTCCGGTTGCGCCGTAACCGCGATGACGTGTTTTGAAGGATGGGACACTCCCCCCGACACGAGCCAACCGATCGCCCGACGTGCGTTTGCGAGCGTCTCGATGGTTCCGAAGGATTTGGAGCACACCACGAAAACGGTGTGCTCCGGCCGCAGGCCGTCCAGTGCGCGGTCTAAGTCAATGGGGTCGATGTTCGAGACGAAACGCACCTCACGAACCCTGCTGCGCATCGAGGCAAGCGCATCGCACAGCAGTGCCGGCCCGAGATCGCTGCCTCCGATGCCGATGTTCACCACGTGGGTGATGTTGGACGACACCGCGTCCACGGCGGATCGCATCAGAAGGTCGTGCGTTGCTGCTTCGATGCGAAGTTCGTCGGTTGCAGTCGATTCATTGGCGGCACGCATCGCCATGTGCGTAACTGCACGACCCTCGGTGCCGTTGATCGCACGTCCGGCCACCATGTCGGCTCGAAGTGCTGACACCCCGGCGGCTTGTGCCTCGGCGAGCAGTGCGTCGACCACCTCGGCGGTGAGGTGCTGTTTGGAGAAATCGACGAGCAACTCCGAATCACCTAGGTGCAACGTTCGCGACAACGCAGTTGCCCGCTGGGGATCGTCGGCGAACAGGTGACGAAGATTCGTGGCACGCAACGAGTCTGCGAGCGACACGAGGTGGGCTGGCACGCTGCGAGCGGTGCTCATCACTGAGTTCAGCCTACCGAGTTGATTAGCGTCAATCCCTGCAATGAACGACGACGCAACGCAACGCGCTCGCACGGGTGTCGTCAGTGGATTGTCCGCCTACTTGATGTGGGGCTTCATCACGATCTATTGGAAGTTGCTCGACGACTTCAACGCATTTGAACTAATCGGCTGGCGAATCGTCACTGCGGTGATCCTTCTCGTCGTGCTCGTGGTGGTTCAGCGCAGCATTGCTCCGGTAGCAGCGGCGCTCTCGCAGCCACGAATGTTGGTTCGCATAACCCTTGCCGCCGTCATGCTCGTGGCCAACTGGACGTTGTACGTATGGGCAGTGGTGAACGAACACATTATGGAGACGGCTCTCGGCTACTTCATCGCTCCACTCTTCACTTCGATTCTCGGGGTGGTGGTGCTCGGGGAACAACTTCGCACCGCCCAGAAGGTCGCGCTCGTTTTTGCGGTTGCGTCGGTGGTGGTGCTCACCTTTTCTTACGGACGACCTCCATTCATCGCATTGGCAATCGCCACGTCGTGGGCGATCTACGGTCTCCTGAAGAAACAGGTTCCCCTGCGGCCAGTGGAGAGTCTCACCGCAGAGACACTCGTCCTGGTGCCTCTGGCCGTGGTGCTCATGATGTGGAGTTTTTCGCGTGACGCCGGCATTCCCAACACCGCCAGCACCATGGACTTCATCCTCGTCTTGCTGACGGGACTGATCACCGCCGTTCCACTCCTCGCATTCGCCCACGCCGCGCTGCGATTACCGCTCACCATCATCGGACCCCTGCAGTATCTGGTACCCGTCATCAACTTCCTGCTCGGGTGGTTGGTATACGACGAACCACTCGACGCCGCACGGTTCGCCGGATTCACGCTGGTGTGGGTCGGCCTGGTGTTCACGCTGGTCGACACCATGCGAGTGCGGGTCCCGGCGCGCTGAACGGCGCGCTCGTTACTGCAGGCGTCGGAGTACGAACGCCGCGATTCTTCAGGCGCTGGCGGGTGAGAGCGCGCTGCGTGACATGTTCTTGTACACCTTGGCAACCGAGCGCAACCGCTGGCGATCGCGTACCGTCACCGACAATCGCGCGAATCCGCCCAGCACTCCGGCGAGCACGTCGACCGCCGTTTGTACGGGCAATGCTTCGGGCAGTTCCCCGCGAGCCTTGGCGTCCGCACACAGCCCGAACAGGAACATATGATTCCGCGGCGAAACCGAACGCAACGCCGTGCGTAGGTCGGGGTGGTGCTCGGCTTCGGTGACCACACCGACCACGAAGCTGGCCAACATCGGATCCTCGTCCCCGAGGTCCATCATGGTGTCGAACAAGGCGTCGAACTTTTCAAGAAACGTGTCGTGTCTCGCGATGGCCGCGTCGAATGCGTCGTACACCTTGGTTTGTACGTCGTCGAACACCGCGACGAACAGATCGACCTTGGATGGGAAGTAGTGGTAGATCGCCGCTGCAGTGATTCCGGCGCCGGCCGAGATCTCGCGATTGGTGGTGTTGTCGTAACCGCGCGTTGTGAACGCCAGTCTTGCCTCGCGAAGAATGCGAACGCGCGTATCTTCGGCGTCGCTCTGGCATGGCCGACCCAGGCGACGTGTCATGGCGGCAACGCTAGGTGAGTTCCGGTTTGCCCACCGAGTCGGAGATTCAACCGGCTCGCGTGACCAGTTCTCGTTGCACGAGAGCCGCCAGTTCCAATGGTCGGTCGCCCTGCACGCTGTGTCCCGCGCCATCCACCACGTGCACCACGGAATCGGGACGACGGCGCTGCAACTCGGCAACGTCGGCGTCGTCAACCACCGGCGACGTGCCACCGCGCACCAGCGTGATCGGACAGTGAAGTCGCTCGATCATCTCCCACATGTCGGCCGCAACAGTGGTGCCGGGATCGCGGCGGGGGTGACTACGTCGGTCGTAACGCCACTCCCAACTGAGATCGTCGAGTTGTCGCGCGTTGTGCAGGATTCCTCGACGAAGCGACGACCGGCTCCTGGTGGGATTGTGTTCGATGGTGCGTGCCAGTAGATCGTCGAAACTGGCGAAGCTCTGCGGGCCATTCACGAAGTCGGTGATGGATTTCGATTTCTCCGGTGTAACCCCGGGGGTGATGTCGACCATCATGAGTCTCGATACCAAATCCGGGCGTTGGTGGGCGAGGGCCAAGGTGGTGAGCCCACCCAGCGACATTCCGCACACCACATCGGCCCGCGGGGCGAGTGCTTCGATGACGGTTGCGATGTCGAACGCCAGCGATCGTGGCGAGTAGTCGCCGTCGTCGCGCCACGACGAGTGCCCGTGTCCCGGCAGATCGAGGGCGAGTATCGGTTCGCGAAGTGCCAAGCACACCGTGTCCCACGTGTGTGCGTTCTGCGCGCTGCCGTGCACGAAGACGATCCTCGGTGCCGCGCTACCCCATCGCAACGCACTGACGCTGCGCCCGTCCTCCACCTGAATCTGCACCCGCGACACCTGCGGTTTCGCCGACGCTTGCAACCCGTACTCGGCGATGTTCTCATGGAAGAGTCCGAACTCGTCGTACGGCACTTTCTCGGTGGATGTCATGTCAGCATGGTGTCACGCGAGTGCAAGCTACCACGTATCGCGTTGTGCGGGGCCGAGCGGACTCACGCTGGTTGCGACAGCTCGCTAGTTACGGCAGCGTGGTGGAGGTTGGAACACTCGTGCTCGGCTGAACGGTGGTGGTTGTAGGCAGCGATGTAGCGACGGGCAGCGTCGTCGTGGGTGGCATCGTGGTGGTCGTTGGCACGGTGGTGTAGTTGGGGTCGGGACGATCTGCCGGCGGCAGTGGCGAGCCGTACTGCTCGGGCTCCTTGATGCCGTCGAACACGTAGATGCGATCCCGGAACTGCACCATCGAGGGAAACAGCGTTGCCACCGACATGGGGATACGTATGCATCCGTGCGACGCTGGCTTCAAGGGCACGAGAATTGCGCCGTGCACCGCGATGCCTGCGTTGAAGTACACGGGGTTGTACAACGTGCCGAGCTTCGTTTCGCGGGTACCAGTAGACCGTCGGTAGAAGGTGAAGATCCCGGCCGGAGTGATCGACTCACCGCACACCCCCACCTTGAGTTGCTCCCCCTTTTCGATCTGTTCGGGGCTGTCGTTGCCCGCTTCGCCGGGATCGATCACCACTTCCTCACACCACGGCTTTCCATCACCGCTCGACATGTGCGATATCAGCGTGGGTCGACCGGCCAGAAACGTAACGATCACCTGCTCGGGGAGGTACACCTCCGCGTGGCGCGGCGTGTCGGCTTGTCGTCGAGGCAGGACCTGCACGTCGCCGCGCAACACGTCCCACATTTCGGGAGTCACGACACCGGTCGCATCTTCCCGTGGCACCTGCAGAACGAGTTTTTCGAACGCCCACACGGCCTGCACCGTTGCCCGACCATATATTCCGTCGATTGGCCCGGGGGCGAACTTCAACTCGGCGAGGCGCACCTGCAGGTTGCGAACATCCTCGCCCTCCACACCCTCGGCCAGGTTGCGGGTGATCGGGGGCAAGAGCACCTTTGCCGCAGTGGTGCTGGTGCTGGTGGTTGCAACCACCTGCCGAGCGGGCTCATCGTCGGCTCGCTGCTCCACCACCACCGCCACCACCACCATTACCGCCATGACCAGGGTGGCCGAGACGCCGAGCGTTCGAGTGTTGATGCGCGGGGTGTAGTTCGGTGACGACACGTGACTAGTTGGTGGCAATTGGCGTGATGGCGTTCAGTTCTCGCCGTAGAGCGAAGGCCTCGCGGAGGATCTTCACGATCACCGATGGTGACGACATGGTTGACACACCCCGAGTACGGGGAAAATAGTCCACCCCGAACTGCACGATGGGGTTGCCGAGTTTCTTGGCACGCACGATCAACTCCGCATCGATGAACGAGCCCTCGCTCTTCAAGGAAATGTGATGGAAGATCGATGCGCGACATACCTTGAATGCAAAGTTCACGTCACGCACGCGAACACCAAAGAGCACTCGCACGAGAGCGTTGTAAAGCGCGGAGTACACAACGCGAACGAGCCCTTCGTCGGTGCGATCGAATCGATAGGCGCTCACCAGTTCGGCTTCGTAGGTGCGCAACAGGCGGAGCGCCTTGTGCAACTCCAACATGTCGAAGGGAAGGTCGGCGTCGGTGTACACGATGACATCACCGGTGGCCGCGGCAAAACCCGACTTCATGGAGCCGCCCAACTTGCGATTTGTTTGGTGGTGCACCACGCGGACGTGTGCATCGGCTTGGGCGGCTTCGTCGGCGAGACGTCCGGTTGCATCGGTGGAGGCGTCGTTCACGACGATGAGCTCGTAGTCGCCGATCTCCCCCGACGACATCAGCTCACGCGCGACGTCGTGGCCGGCGGCTAGCGCACGCCCGATGTACTGCTCTTCGTTCCACATCGGGAAAAAGATGGACAACTTGGCGAAGTGCGGCACCGAAGTCAGGCTACGAGCGACACGAATCGACCGCGCCTGCAGCAATGCAACTCGTACCGCTCGGTACCCTTGATTCGGTGAACGGTGCGATCGCGCAGCAGCCATGGCGCACACTCGCCAGCGTGAGCTGGATCGGGATCCTGCTGTGCCAGGTGGCCGTCGCCATCTCGAGCCGCAACATCGGCAAATCGGCCTGGTGGCTGGGTCCGGAATCCAATCCACAATTTCCGCTGATCTGGGCACTCCCGTTCGCCATCACCATCGCGGGCTTGGTGGCAACGCAACGGCCGCGTCGCTACACCAAGTTCATCCATCTCGGCTGCGTGCTTGCACTCGTTGGTGTGGCACTCGGCGACGTGTCGAATGCCCACGGCGTGGCGTTGCTGGAGTTCGTGCTCGCCGGAATCGCCGTGCTCGTATCGCTGGTGTCGTTGGCGGCGCGACCATGACGCCCGAGACGGTGACACACCAATGACCCGTGTGCTCACTTCGCTACCCGTCGGTGAACGCGTCGGCCTTGCCTTCTCCGGTGGTCTCGACACGTCTGCCGCGGTGGCTTGGATGAAGTCCAAGGGTGCCGTCCCGTGCACCTACACCGCCGACCTCGGACAACCCGACGAGCCGGATCTCGACGTGGTCGCCGAACGTGCCAAGGAATACGGTGCATCGATCGCACGCGTGGTGGATTGCGTGGAGCAACTGGTGAACGAAGGTTTGGTTGCACTGCAGTGCGGTGCATTCCACATCAGTACCGCGGGCAAGACGTACTTCAACACCACACCACTCGGTCGTGCCGTCACCGGAACGTTGCTGGTGCGCGCGATGCAGGACGACAAGGTGGACATCTGGGGCGACGGCAGCACATACAAGGGCAACGACATCGAACGCTTCTACAGATACGGTCTCCTCGCCAACCCTGCTCTGCGCATCTACAAGCCGTGGCTCGACTCTGGATTCGTGAGCGAACTTGGTGGTCGTGCGGAGATGAGCGCGTTCCTCGCCAGGAACAGTCTTCCCTATCGCGACAGCGCCGAAAAGGCGTATTCCACCGACGCCAACATCTGGGGCGCAACCCACGAAGCAAAGTCGCTCGAAGAGTTGTCCACTTCCATGCACATCGTGGCGCCGATCATGGGTGTGGCGCACTACGACCCCAACGTACGTATCGACGCCGAAGACGTTCGGGTGCGATTCCATGAAGGCTGGCCGGTGGCAATCAACGGTCGCGAGTACACCTCACGGGTGGACTTGGTTCGCGAAGCCAACACGATCGGCGGTCGCCATGGTCTGGGGATGAGTGACCAGATCGAGAACCGCATCATCGAAGCAAAGAGCCGCGGCATCTACGAAGCGCCGGGCTTGGCACTGTTGTACGTCGCCTACGAACGACTCGTCACGGCGATCCACAACGAGAACACGCTGGAGAACTACCACCAGATGGGGCGACGTCTCGGTCGTCTGCTGTACGAAGGGCGGTGGTTCGATCCACAAGCACTGATGTTGCGCGAGTCGTTGTCACGCTGGGTGGGCACTCTCGTGAGTGGCGAAGTCACCATCCAGTTGCGACGTGGTGACGACTACACCATCCTGAACACCACCGGCGACCACGGCTATCGAGTCGGCTCGCTCGGGCGGAGCGACCCGTCGTGCCACGAGCATCGTGACGACGACGACTGCCGTTCCGATCAGCAGCGACAGGAGCTTGTGATCGACGTAGGTCGATCCGCCGAATCGCGACGTGAACGAGAGGACCACGGGGTAGAGGGGGCCGTGCAACGCGCTGGCGATCCAGTCCTGATGGGCGATGAAGTTGAGAGGCTCCGGAAAGCCGCCACCCCGGGCGAGAATGTTGGCGGTCGAATGGTAAAAGAGCGGGTCGCCGCCGTCGGTTCGTGTGGGGGCGACGGTGAGCAGGGTCGCGAACCGCACCAAGAATGCGCCAGCAGCCACCACGGCAGCACGATGGGCGAAGGTCAGAGGTGGAACCGCCCAACATCGAAGTCGCCTCACGACGACCGATCCGATGCCCAGGAACACGATGGCTACAGTCAGGGCGAGCGTGATGCTCCACACGGCAGTCGGGACGATCGGGCCGTCGAAGGACACGATCTCACCACGGATCACGTCGACCCGTTCGACGTGTTGGCGTCCGATGACGTCGACTGCTGTGTCACCGAAGAGGGGTCCGGCTGCCGTGACTGCGAGGACCGCCCAGTG
>JALRBT010000065.1 GCA_023262255.1 Ilumatobacteraceae bacterium | reverse complement strand
CAATGGCCTCCGCATTGGCGCCGATGAGTTCGGGGGTTCCCGGAACACCCGCGAGTCCGCGCGCATGGAGCGCCATCGCGAGATTGAGCGCGGTCTGTCCGCCGAGTGTGGGCAGGACCGCATCGGGTCGTTCTCGTTCGATGATCGCCGCCAACACGTCGGGTGTCAATGGCTCGATGTAGGTGCGGTCGGCGAAGTCGGGATCGGTCATGATCGTGGCCGGATTGGAATTTGCCAAGATGACGCGATATCCCTCCGCCTTCAGGACGCGACACGCCTGCGTGCCGGAATAGTCGAACTCGCAGGCCTGACCGATGACGATGGGACCCGACCCGATGACGAGAATGCTGGAGAGATCGTCGCGACGCGGCATCAGGACTTCGCCCCGCGCATGAGTTCGGCGAAACGGTCGAACAGATATCGAGAGTCGTGCGGACCTGGACCAGCCTCGGGGTGGTATTGCACGCTGAATGCCCGGGCACCACGCACCGACATTCCCTCGTTGGTGTGGTCGTTGAGGTTCACGTGGGTGACCTTCACCTTGTCCCCGAGCGACTCCGGGTCGATGCAGAAGTTGTGGTTCTGGCTCGTGATCTCCACTCGCCCTGTGTCGAGGTCGCGCACGGGATGATTCGCGCCGTGGTGACCGTAGGACAATTTGTAGGTGCTACCCCCGAGCGCCAAACCGAGCAGTTGGTGTCCCAGACAGATTCCGAACAAGGGAACGTTCGCGTCCATGATCTCACGAATCTGTTCGGGGACACCGTGCACCATCTCCGGATCGCCGGGGCCGTTCGACAGGAACACGCCGTCGGGCTTGCGGGCGAGAACCTCTGCCGCCGTGGTGCGCGCCGGTACCACCTGCACGTCGGCAATCTCACTCAAGCAGGAAAGTATCGTGCGCTTGATCCCAAAGTCGTAGGCAACCACACGAAGTGGCTCGCGTCCGTCCTTGACGGTGTTCTTCACCTCGTACGGCGAAAGTGTGGTGACGTGAGCAACCAGGTTGCGCTCTGCAGTGCCCTTTTCCTTCGCCAGTGCTGCTCGAAGCGTCCCTTCGTCGGCGGTGCCGAATGCGCCCAGCATCGATCCCGTGTCGCGTAGCAGCCGAGTGAGTCGCCGCGTGTCCACACCGGTGATTCCGCCCACGTTGCGTGCTCGCAGGAACACCTCGAGTGGCTCGTCGCTGCGCCAGTTGCTGCGACGTCGGGCCATCTCTCGGATAATCACACCACGGGCGAACACCTTGCTGCTCTCGTTGTCGTGACGAGTCACCCCATAGTTGCCGATGTGCGGAGTGGTGAACGTGATGATCTGACCGGCATAACTCGGATCGGTCATCACTTCCTGGTAGCCGCTCAATCCGGTGTGGAACACCACCTCACCGGAAGAAACCGGAACGTCGGCACCGATCGCCTCCCCTTCGAAGACGCTGCCGTCGGCGAGCACCAGCAGCGCGGGTCGGGGCATGGTCATGATCGAGCGTCTCCGTGGGCCGATGTCATCGTTGGGCATCTCCATCCAGCACCGTTGCAACGCCGTCGAAGAACGTGTGTCGAACCTTTCCGCGCAGGGTCATCCCGACGTACGGCGTGTTGCGGCTCTTGCTCGCAAGGGAGTCCGGTGACACCGTCCAGGAGACGTCGGGATCGAACACCACCACGTTGGCCGGTACCCCAACCTCGATGTCGCGCCCGTGGCGATCGGAGATGCCGGCAATGGCCGCCGGTTGTGTCGACATGATCCGTACGAGGTGCACGAGGTCCACGTCCAACACTCCGAGCGCCACGCCCAACGCCGTCTCCAACCCCAGCATTCCCGGCGGTGCTTGATCCAACGACAGTTCCTTGTCACGACGAGGATGCGGCGCGTGGTCGGTGGCAAGCGCGTCGATGGTGCCGTCCCTCACCCCGGCGCGCAGCGCGGCGATGTCCCCGAGCGAACGCAACGGCGGATTCACCTTGAAGACGGTGTCGAACGACGTGAGCCTGGTGTCGTCCAGAGAGAGATGATGCGGCGTCACTTCGGCGGTAATCGGAAGGCCGTCACGCTTGGCGGCACGGACGAGCTCGACGCTCCGGGCGGTGGACAAGTGGAGGAAGTGCACGCGCGCACCGGTGAGACGCGCCAGTTCGATGTCGCGGAACACCATCAGCTCCTCGGCGATCGAGGGCCAACCCGGTAGCCCGAGCGACGTGCAGCACTGACACTCGTTCATCACCGCCCCCTTGGTGAGACTCGTCACCTCGCAGTGTTGCGCCAGCGTCACACCCAAACCCCGTGCGTACTCCATCGCTCGACGCATCAGGAGTTCGTTCTGCACTCCACTTCCGTCGTCGGTGAACAGCCGGACTCCGGCAGCGGCGAGTTCGGCCAGCGGCGCCAAGGCCTCACCCTGACGCCCGAGC
This sequence comes from Ilumatobacteraceae bacterium, assembly GCA_023262255.1. GTDB lineage: Bacteria > Actinomycetota > Acidimicrobiia > Acidimicrobiales > Ilumatobacteraceae > F1-60-MAGs027. Next base: position 5,945 of record JALRBT010000065.1, on the reverse strand, counting down.
GTGATACAACCACTCGGCACGACCTCGAGCAGTCCGGCTCGCTTGCCCTGCTCACGCACGAAGTCGATGACGGCAACGCTGTCCTGCGGCGGATCGGTATTCGGCATGGCCACGAGTGCGGTGTAGCCACCCTTTGCTCCCGCGCGACTCCCCGTCTCGATGGTTTCGGCCTCCTCCTTGCCCGGCTCGCGAAGGTGCGCGTGCAAATCCACGAAGCCCGGTGCCACGAAGCACCCGCGGGCATCCACCATTCGATCGCCCCGCAGTGCGACGCCCACTTCCTTGACGACACCGTTCTCCATGGCCACATCGAGGCGTTGCTCACCACGCGAGTCCACGATCGTGCCGTCCTTCAGCACCACCCGTCCGACCGCGGAAACTTCGGCTGGACGAGTCATGACGCCTCCTGGGAAAGGTGCGATGCCGAGGACTCACCGGCCAGCAAATCGAACAACACAGCCATTCGTACCGACACTCCGTTGGAAACCTGTTGATGAATGAGGGAATTGGTCAACGTCGACGGATCGATCAACATCTCGACGCCACGGTTCATCGGGCCCGGGTGCATGAGCACCGCCCCGGATGGAAGCATGCCCACTCGCCGAGCATCGAGGCCGAAGGCCTCGGCGTACTCGCGCAGATTGGGCACGTGGCCCTGCGACATTCGCTCGCTCTGCAGTCGCAACATGTACAGGATGTCGGTGCGGTGGAGCACCTCGTCGAGCCGATGCGACACTTCGACGGGCCAATGCGACACATCTGGTGGAAGCAGCGTCGGCGGCGCAACGAGTACGACGTTCGCGCCCAACATGCTGAAGGCGCTGATGTTGCTGCGGGCCACCCGGCTGTGCTTGATGTCCCCGACGATGGTGAGCGTCAATCCGTCGAAACGATCCCGTCCCAAGGCCTGCCGAACGGTGAAACAATCCACGAGCGCCTGAGTGGGGTGCTGATGCCAACCATCACCGGCGTTGACGACACAGGCATCGGTCCAGTCACTGATCTGCCACGGGATACCCGTGGACTTGTGGCGCACCACGAAGGCGTCGACACCCATGTCGGTGATGGTCTCCACGGTGTCACGCAAACTCTCCCCCTTGTTCACGCTCGACGTCGAGACGCTGAACGTCATGGTGTCGGCCGACAGACGCTTGGCGGCGGTTTCGAACGACAACCTCGTGCGGGTGGAATCCTCGAAGAACAAACTCGCCACGGTTCGACCTCGCAGCGCGGGCACCTTGGGTACCGGTCGACTGTTTATCTCCACCATGTGAGTGGTGAGTTCGAGTAGTCGCACGACACCATCGTGGCCCAGTTCGTCGATACTGCGCAGATGCTTCACGTCGTGCCATCCCTCGTCACCACGACCCCCTCGCTGGCAACCCGAACGTCGTCGACAAGGTTGGTCGGGAGGTTCTTGCCCACGTAATCGGGACGAATCGGCAACTCGCGATGACCGCGGTCCACCAGCACGGCGAGTTGAATTGCGCGAGGACGCCCGTAGGTATTGAGGCCCTCCATTGCCGCTCGCACCGTGCGCCCCGTGTACAGGACGTCGTCGACCAACACCACCGTGGCGCCATCCACCGGGAAGTTGATTCGGCTGATCGCGCCCGGCACCACCGGTCGCAGTCCGATGTCGTCACGATGCATGCTCACGTCGAGGTATCCGAGCGGCACGTTGGTGGTCGGCTCGATGTGTCGTATCGCAGCGGCGATTGCATCGGCCAGCCACGCCCCGCCGCGTTGCAATCCCACGATCGCGAGTTGCGCCGGACCCTGCTGGCGCTCCAGAATCTCGTGAGCGATGCGGGTGATTGCCCGCCTGACGTCGCCGGCCGACATCACCATGTTGCTCACCTGGTTCTCCTGCCGTGTGAGCCTCACGGGACTCACTTCACGGTGCCCTCAGCGTACTCGTTCGTACACCGTCCACCAGTCATTGCCGTACACGACATCGAAGAATGGTCGCTCGCGCTGCCAGTCGAGTTCCACTTCACCCTCGAGCTCGCGCGGCAGGACGACGTACTGCACCTCGTCGGCGAACGACAGACGGTCACCCTTGGCGAATACGTTCGGACCATAGAGCACCCGTCGAAACGGCACGGGAAACACGTAGACGCGCTCGCGTCGCGCCATGTGCGCAGTCAGCGTGTGGAAGGCCGCAACCACGGCTTCGTCCGGAACACGGTTCATGGCCGCGTGGGCGGCCTGCACGGAGGGATGGTCGGGGGTCCAGCGGGGTGCTTCAATGCGCAGGAACGGCAGAGGAGTCCACGCCACGGCGCCGAGGAGGCTGCCCACCAACACGAGCCCGGCGAGCCAACTCCGCAAGTGTTCGGCGACTCGCGAAATGGCGAACATCGACCCGATCACCATGATCGGCACGAACTGCACTGCATAGTGGTATTCGATCTGGCTCTGGTACCAAAAGGTGCTCACCAGATTGGAAAGCAACGGCAGCGTACCGAGCAACGCGATCTCCGGACGTAACAACAGCACGAAGCCCACCGGCGCAACGAGTTGCAGCACGTACAGCGGCTTCTCCCCGGAGAATAGGTGCCGAACGAGTTTGTCGGGCCGCGTCAACGATGTACGAAGGAAACCACCGAAACCACCGAACGGCAGTCTCCACTCGTTCCGGTAGGGCACTCCGACGATGCCGCGCATCACGGCGAACAGCATCAGGAGGGCGAACCACACCGCACCAAACATGGTGATCAACCCGATGCGGCGATCACGTCGCAGTGCCACCCACGCCCCCAGCGCCACCACGAACAGTGCCGTGTCCTCCTTCACCATCAAGATCAGAAGCACCGCGCAGGCGTACTGCGCCCACCGATACGCGAGCCCCGCGTACACCGCCCACGCAATCAACGGCGCCAACGCCGCATCCGGGTGAAAATTCTCGAGTCCCGTGTACGTGAGCGCGGGATGCAGCAGATACGCAACCACCGCAATGCACGACATCGGTAACGAGCCGAGGAGTTGTCGTGACGCCTTCCACACCGGAAGTGCCCCCAGCCCGAGCACCATCGACTGGACCACGAACAACAGTCCCGTGGACTCCACGATCCAGTACAACGGAACCAGCGGCACCAAGATGAACGAGGTGTGGTCACCGAACAAGTTCCGACCCATCAGGGTGACGAACGGAGCCCTCCCCTGCGACAGTAACCACACGCCCTGGTCGTACAACCCGAAGTCGTACGCGGACGTGCCAAGTCCGAAATGGTTGCGTGTGGTGCGAACCGCGAGCCACACCGTGTACAGGACGGTCAGCGAAACGGCGATCGAATGCCACACCGTGACCCGCATCCATCCGCGCTGCAGCGAGCGGACCGCGGCGCGCAGGTCAACTGCCATAGGTGTGTTCTAGTCGGTCGCGGACTGCGTGCCCTCGCGGATGGATCGCGCGATTGCCGACAACATCCCGTTGACGAATCGCCCGGAATCGTCCGTACCGTAGCGCTTCGCCAGCCCCACGGCCTCGTTCAACACCACCGGAGTGGGGATGTCGGGACGACCGATCAATTCGAACGTGGCCACTCGCAACACGTTGCGGTCGGTTGTGGCCATGCGCTCGATCGTCCAGGAATGACTGTGCGTCGATATGAGCTCGTCGATACGAGTTCGATGCCGCACGACGCCCTCCACGAGCAAGGTGGTGAGGGCGTCGAGTGGCACCTGAATACGTTCCACTACATCTTCTGGCGGACATCCACGCACATCGGACTCGAACAGGATGTTGAGCGCCCGTTCACGGGCATCGGACCGCGGATCGAAATCTCGATTCCAGTCGGCACCGTCGTCGACGGGGACCTCGCTGTGGTCGGACGGCTCGTTCGTCACCGGCGGTCCGTTCGGTCGTCGTTCGCGGTCAGACGCGGGTCACGTAGTCACCCGTGCGGGTGTCCACCTTGACCCGGTCACCGATGTTGATGAAGAGCGGAACCTGGATGACCTTGCCGGTCTGCAGCGTGGCGGGCTTGCGGGCGCCCGAGACGCGGTCGCCCTGGATGCCGGGCTCGGTTTGCGCAATGGTCAGTTCCACCGATGCCGGAATCTCCACGGCCACGATCTCGGTGCCATAGAGCGCAATCTGGGCGGTGGCCGATTCCACCAGATAGTCGGCGACGTCCCCCAGGGTCGCCGGCTTTACGTTGATCTGCTCGTACGTATCGGTGTCCATGAAGACGAATTCGTCACCGTCCTTGTACAGGAATTGCATGTCACGGCGATCGATGATCGCCTGCTCGACTCGCACACCCGCGTTGAACGTTCGTTCGATGACGGCGCCCGTTCGAACGTTGCGCAACTTGGTTCGCACGAACGCACCGCCCTTGCCGGGCTTCACGTGTTGGAATTCCACGACACTGAACAAACCCTTGTCCAGTTCGAGCGTGACGCCGTTCTTCAGTTCGTTGGTGCTAATTGCAGGCACGAGAGGTCCTTTGGTGATTCGGTGAGTATGTCGCAGCCAGTATCCGTGACGACCACGAGGTCCTCGATTCGCACACCGCCGAGCCCTTCACGATAGACCCCGGGCTCCACGGTTACTACTTCCCCGCTTTGCAACGGTTCGGTCATCGCCGTACGCACCCAGGGCTGTTCGTGGATCTGCAGACCAACCCCATGGCCGGTCGAGTGGATGAACTCCGGACCGAACCCGGCGTCCGCGATGATGTCGCGGCATACCTTGTCGACGTCGCCTGCAGCCACCCCGGCGCGCACTGCCGCCAGTCCGGCGCGTTGTGACTCCCGCACCACGTCGTGCATTAAACGGAGTTCGGGGTCGACCTCCCCAATCAGGTACGTGCGAGTCATGTCCGAGTGGTACCCGTCGACCAGGGCACCCACGTCGATCACCACCAGATGACCCTCTTCAATCACGGTGGAGGTCGGGCGATGGTGGGGACGCGCACCGTTCGGACCCGTTGCAACGATCGTGTCGTAACTCGGACCGTCCGCCCCATGGCGACGCATGCAGTACTCGAGCTCGTCCCGGACGTCACGTTCGGTCGGGCGCCCCGTCATCATCGGTGCCACCTCCGCTAGGGCTGCGTCGGTGCAGGCCGACGCTCGCCTCATGCGCGCCACTTCCGCCGGGGTCTTGCAGCGACGCAAGTGCTGCACCACTCCCGACACCGTGACGAGCGGGGCCGACGTCTGGGAACGAATGTTCTCGAACTGCGCATGGGTGATTTCGCTCGGGTCGACGGCGATTGCGCCGGTCGGTTGAAGCACGGCTTCCATCGCTTCACGCAACGCTGCGGCGGTCGTGCCCACAGCCACGCGGGCCGCAGCGCCTGCAGCACTCAATTGGTGTCGGGCCTGCTCGCCGTATCTGCCGTCGGTGATGAGCACCATTTCATCGGGGTGCACCACGAGGGTTCCCGCCGAACCGGTGAAGCCGGTCAGCCAGCGAATGTTGTTGAGATCAAAGACGAGCAGACTTCGCGCAACGACGCCGTCCGCGGCGTCGTTGCGACGGGCAAGCTCACGGCGAACGTCCGCATCGCGACCGGCAACGGAGAGTGCGGGTAGACCACCCGCGAGCGCGGTTCGGTCGACGACGGTCATCGCGACTCCAGGTATTTGATGAGCGCTTGCACGCCCAGCACGTACGACTCGCCGCCAAAGCCCGCGACCGTACCGAGAGCCACCGGGGCAATGACGCTCTCGTGCCGCCACGGCTCGCGTGCGGCGGGATTCGACAGGTGCACCTCCACCACCGGCAAACCCACGCTCTTCAATGCATCGTGCAGGCTCCAGGCAAAGTGCGTGAACGCTCCGGCGTTGAGCACCAGACCCGCCACCTGCGGCGACAGGCGGTTCATAGCGTGGCGCAGCAGCGGTTTGCCTTCCAGCGGCAGCAGGCACTTGTCGCCACCGCCCATGCGGCGCGACAGGCCGCCGGCCAGAATGACGCCCAGGGGTCTAGT
>JALRBT010000064.1 GCA_023262255.1 Ilumatobacteraceae bacterium | reverse complement strand
TCGACACAGCGCCACGCGACGACGCTCGCCGCCGGACAACTTGGTGACGTCGGCGTCGTTAGGCGGACACCTCAGTGCATCCATGGCAATCTCCACGTTGCGCTCCAGGCTCCACGCGTCGGCTGCGGCGATCTTGGCTTCGAGCTCGGCTTGTCGTGCACCGACCTTTTCGAAGTCGGCATCCGGCTCGCCCCACATGGCGGTGACTTTTTCGTACTCCGCGAGCAGGTCGCGAATCGGTGCGACACCGTCCATCACGTTGCCGAGGACGTCTTTCTTGGCGTCGAGTTGTGGTTCTTGCGCGAGCAGCCCGACGCTGAAGCCCGGTGTGAGGCGTGCTTCGCCGCTGTAGCCGTCGTCCAAACCCGCCATGATCTTGAGGAGGCTCGACTTGCCGCTGCCGTTGGATCCGAGCACACCGATCTTCGCACCGGGATAGAACGACAGTGAGATGTCGGCCAGCACCTGACGGTCGGGCGGGTAGAAGCGTCCCAGTTTGTAGCAGGTATAGATGAATTCGGCAGTCACCGACGTACAACCTAGTTTCCACTACCTTCTAAGTGCGAGCGACGGTTGTCGCACGCACTACAACTCACTCCGGAGGTCACACGGTGGAACTGTTCTCAGGCAACTACTTCCTCGATTTCTTCATGCGCTACCTGCACATCCTCGTGGGCATCACCTGGATCGGGCTGCTGTACTATTTCAACCTCGTGCAGGTGCCCGCACTCGCCGCCTACGGCGACGAGGCAAAGGCCCGCAACATCACCCTCGACAAGTTGGCGCGTCGCGCGCTCTGGTGGTTCCGCTGGGCTGCAATCGCCACGTTGGGCACCGGACTTCTCATCACCGGCCAACCCGACTACTGGCAGAACTTCCTCGGTGAAGGGTCCACGGCAGGCATTGGTCACGACGCGGCGATCTCCGTCGGCATGTTGTACGGCTTGACGATGGCTGCCAACGTGTGGATGATCATCTGGAAGAACCAAAAGGTGGTGCTGGCGAATGCGGTGAACGTCCTCGGCGGGGGACAGGCCGACCCGAATGCAGCCGCCGCCGGCCGTCGCGCGTTGCTGGCGTCGCGCCAGAACACGATCTTCTCGGTTTCGATGTTGTGGTTCATGGTGGGTTCGGCGCACTTCTACAGCGGCGCATATTCCGGTGCCACCGCGAGCCAGGCCTCGACCTACGTCATCGTTGCGGTGGTCATCGGCGCCATCCTCCAGCTGAATGCACTCGGAAAACTGGGTGGTACCGCCGCAACCAACAAGTTGCTGTGGCCGTACGAGTCGCACAAGAACACGTTGATCACGAGCGGTGTGCTGTGGCTGGTGCTCTGGCTGCTCTCGGAATTCATGCTCGGCTGAATCGGTCACCACAAAACGAGCCACCCGGGAAGGTGGCTCGTTCGATAAGTACGCTGGAGACGTGAGTTCACCCGTGAACGCCCCCACAGGTGCTTCGGGTGAGGATTTCGGCACCAATTCGTGGCTCGTCGACGAGATGTACGAGCAGTTCCGCGACAACCCTGCCGCCGTGAGCGAACAGTGGCGTGAATTCTTCAGCGACTACAAGCCGGCGGGCTCGCCGCCTCCCACTGCCGGAGTCGCAAAGACCAACGGCAAGGCGACCGCGGGTTCCAAAGGGAAAACCGACGACACGTTGCCGTTGCGTCGTCCGGCTGCCATCACGCCGACGCAGGGCGCCGTCTCTGCGCCCGCGGTTCTCACGCCGCCATCCGCGCCGGAACCGATTCGCGGCGTTGGGGCGGCAATTGCCACCAACATGGAGCGGAGTCTGTCGGTGCCCACCGCCACCAGCGTGCGCCAGATTCCGGCCAAGTTGCTGGAAGTCAACCGCCGGGTGATCAACGGTTATCGCTCACGCACGGGGCAAAGCAAGGTGAGCTTCACGCACTTGATCGGATTTGCCGTCGTTCGTGCACTGGTGGATGCGGTACCAAACATGAAGAACGTCTACGTTGCCGATTCCGACGGCAAACCGCAGTTGCAGCGCCATACCAACGTGAATCTGGGGTTGGCGGTGGACGTCGACAAGGGCAATGGTCAACGCACGCTCGTGGTTCCCGTACTGAAGGGTGCCGACACGCTCGACTTCATGGGATTCCTCGTCGCCTACGACGAGATCATTCGCAAGGTTCGCAACAACAAACTGACCATCGAGGATTTTCAGGGCGCGAACGTGAGCCTGACGAATCCCGGCACCATCGGCACCAATCAGTCGGTACCGCGTCTCATGGTGGGTCAGGGCGTCATCGTCGGGGTCGGGTCGATCGACTACACGGCCGAATTCCAGGGCAGCGACGAGCGGGCGCTCAACCAACTCGGTGTGTCCAAGGTGGTGACGATCACGAGCACCTACGACCATCGCATCATCCAAGGCGCCGAGAGCGGACTGTTCCTCAAGTACGTGGATGAGTTGCTGCTCGGTGAACACGGTTTCTACGAATCCATCTTCCGCAGCCTCGGAGTGCCGTACGAGTCGGTCAAATGGCGCACCGATACGAACGATCTCGAGGGAGTCGACCTGCAAGCCCACAAGCAGATGCAAGTTGCCACCCTCATACGTGTGCACCGCGTGCGCGGTCACCTGATCGCCGACTTGGACCCGTTGCGCTGGCACGAGCCGGAGATGCCGCCAGAGCTCGACCCTGCCACCTACGGGCTCACCATCTGGGACTTGGATCGCGAGTTCGCCACGGGCGGCGTGGGGGGAGTGCAGCGCTCCACCCTCGGCGCATTGCTCGGGGTACTGCGCGATGCCTACTGCCGCACGATCGGTATCGAGTACATGCACATTCAGAACACCGACGAACAGCGATGGATGCAGGAGCGCGTGGAGGGGCACAGGGACGACTTCGAGCCGGAGCCACTCGTCATTTTGGAACGATTGAACGCCGCCGAGGCCTTCGAACGATTCCTGGCCACGAAGTACGTGGGCACGAAGCGATTCGGATTGGAGGGTGCGGAGTCGGCCGTGCCGATCCTGGACATGATCCTGAACCTCGCCGCCGATCATGCCCTGGACGGTGCGGTGATCGGCATGGCGCACCGTGGTCGGTTGAACGTGCTCGCAAACGTCGTTGGAAAGAGCCTCAGGCACCTGTTCGGCGAATTCGAAGGCCACGTGGATCCACACGCGGTGCAAGGTTCGGGCGACGTGAAGTACCACCTCGGCGCCACCGGGAAGTTCCAGGCGCGCAGTGGAGCGCTGTTGCCGGTGGAGCTCGCATCCAATCCGAGCCATCTCGAAACCGTCGACCCCATCGTCTTGGGCACGGTTCGTGCGATGCAGGATCAGATCGACAATCCGGGCGCATTCAGCGTGTTGCCCCTTCTCGTGCACGGAGATGCCGCGTTTGCGGGCCAGGGTGTGGTTGCGGAATGTCTCGCGATGAGCGCCACGAGCGGCTATCGCGTGGGCGGAACCATCCACCTGATCATCAACAACCAGATCGGTTTCACCACGTCGCCCGAGTACGCCCATTCATCGCAGTACTGCAGCGACATTGCAAAGTCGGTTGGATCGCCGATCTTCCATGTGAACGGCGACGATCCGGAAGCGTGCGTGCGTGTCGCGAAACTCGCCTTCGATTATCGTCAGCAGTTCCACAAGGACGTGGTGATCGACATGGTGTGCTACCGCCGTCACGGACACAACGAGGGTGACGATCCGAGTTACACCCAGCCGCTCATGTACAAGGCGATCGCGGAGCGGCGCAGCGTGCGAAAGATCTACCTCGAAACCCTGGTCAATCGTGGCGTGATCACCATGGAGGATGCCGAGAGGGTCCTTGCGGACTATCAAGGCAAGTTGCAATCGGCGCTGGACGAAACCCGCGCCCATGCTCGCGCCAAAACCAAGGTGCCACCACCGCCGAAACCCGTCGGTGTGTTGCCGCGCGTCGAAACCGGAGTGAACCGCGAGGTGCTCGACCACGTATTCGCATCACTCACTCGGTACCCCGAGGACTTCACCGTGCATCCGAAGTTGCTCCGGCAGTTCGAGGGTCGCACCGAGATGTACGTGCGCGACGGGGAGGTCGATTGGGGTACCGCCGAGGCGTTGGCGTTCGGCTCGTTGGTCATGGAAGGCACGCCGGTTCGACTGGCGGGAGAGGACTGCCGTCGCGGCACGTTCAGTCATCGTCACGCGGTGCTCGTGGACTACACGAACGAGACCAAGTACGCACCGTTGGCAAATCTCGGTGATGGCACCGCCAAATTCTTCGTGTACGACTCCCTGTTGTCGGAGTACGCAGCGTTGGGATTCGAGTACGGATACGCCCACGCAAATCCAGCCGCGCTGGTGATGTGGGAGGCACAGTTCGGAGACTTCGTCAACGGTGCGCAGATCATCATCGATCAATATCTCGTTGCCGCCGAGGACAAATGGGGTCAGTACAACGGACTGGTGCTACTCCTCCCACACGGGATGGAGGGCCAGGGACCCGAACATTCGTCGGCACGCATGGAGCGGTTCCTGCAACTCTGCGCCGATGACAACATCCAGGTGGCCTACCCCACGACGTCTCGCCAGTACTTCCACTTGCTTCGTCGCCAGGTTCGCCGCGACGTGCGAAAGCCACTCGTGGTGATGTCGCCCAAGCAGCCGCTGCGGATGAAGGAGAGTCGTTCCCCGATCGCGGAACTCACCCGGGGATCCTTCGATGAGGTGCTCGACGATCCGTTCGTGTCCGATCGTTCGGCGGTGCGCCGTGTGGTGTTGTGCTCCGGCAAGGTCGCATGGGACGCCATGAGTGAACGAACGACGCGCGGAGCACCGGTCGCGGTGGTGCGCGTCGAGCAGTTGTACCCGTTCCCGGAAGCGCAAATAAACGAGGTACTCGGTCGTTATCCGAACGCCAAGGAAGTGCTGTGGCTACAGGAAGAACCCGAGAACATGGGTGCGTGGCACTTCGTGGAGCACATCATCTGGCGACTCAAGGATCGCGGGTACGACCTGCGGCACGCGGCGCGGGTGGAATCGGGGAGTCCCGCCACCGGTTCGAAAGCGGTGCACGACCAGGAACTCGCCGATCTGATGGACTCGACGTTTGCCACGTGGTAGTCACCAAGCCCAAGATCGCCGATCGTTCCAACCCCGTGCACGTCGTGGTGGACGGGAGTAATTTCGCGACCGAGGGACGTAGCGCCCCCAGCCTCAAGCAACTGAACGAGGCGGTCCTCGCCTTCATGAAGGAGTATCCGAAGGCGCAGGTCACGGTGGTGGTGGATGCGAGTTTCGCGCACCGCATCGACAAGAAGGAAGCCAGCGAGTTCTCGGAAGCCATCGCCAACGGAGAGCTGGTCACGCCACCGGCCGGTGCGGTGGGTCGCGGGGACGGTTTCGTGTTGATGATCGCCGACAAGGTGAACGCCACGGTGGTGTCCAACGACAGCTACCAGGAGTTCCACGATCGATACTCCTGGTTGTTCGACCAGGGTCGTCTGATCGGCGGAAAACCCGTTCCCCACGTCGGGTGGGTCTTCGTGGATCGTCTGCCGGTACGAGTGAAGTCGGATTCGGCGCCGCGCCGCGGAGTTCCCAACAAGACCGCGCCGATCCCGCGTCCATCGGTTCGACCACCGCGTGCCACCACCTCGTCGGCTCGTGCCGCCTCCGCCGGCAAGTCGCCGCTCTCGGCGACGGCCCGCGGATCGGCTCAGTCGACGGCCGGATCCGCTGCGTCCGCCGTCAACTCCGTGGAACAGTTCGAAGCGTTCGCCGCCAAGCATGCCCTCGGTGCGCGCGTGAAGGGAGTGGTCGAGTCATTCGCATCACACGGGGTGTACGTGCGCATCGGTGACGTGGCGGGATATCTGCCCGTACGTCTCATGAAGTCACCGGCTCCACGCACACCTCGTGAACACGTAAAAATCGGTGAGTCGCTCACGCTGTCGGTGAGTGGTTTCAATCAATCACGGCGCAGCATCGAAGTAAGTCTGCTTCCCGTGGAGAAGCCATCGAGTACGAAAACCGCAAGGTCGGCCAAACGATCGCCGGTTGCACGAGTACTGAAGGGTCGCCGTCGCCGGGACTCGTGATTCAATCCGCCACGACATCGGGGCTGATCTCCTCGAGCTCCCGATGTGCGGTCTCGGGGAAGCTCGTGACGACGATGGCACCGACCACCACGGGGGCAAGCGCGAGCAGCATCATCACGTGCGAGTAACTCCAGCCGGCGTCCAACAATTGTCCGGCAGCGACGAGCCCCACGCTGCCGCCGATGAGTCCACTCGCCGTGACCAACGCCGCGCCCGCTCCACGGTGGGCCGTCGGAAACATCTCGCCGCGATAGACGCTCAGTGCCGGGAACGAGATTCCCAGAAGGATGCCACCGCAGATCTCCGACACCCACATCACCGCACCACTCGTGGAGAACGACACGACGACGAGCGCGGTTCCGAGCACCAAGGAGAGCGCCCCCACCACGCGCCTACCACGATCGTCGGCAATTCGTCCTCCAACGATGAGTCCGAGACCGGCGGGACCAGCGGTGACGATGGTGAACGTGGTCACCATGACCGCGTCGTAGTTCCGCACATCGCGCAGATAGTTGACGAGATACACGCTTGCGGCAGCAACGAACACGCCGGTGAGTGATGACGCGGCAATCTGCGTTGCGAGCCGAGATCGCGAAACTCGGGCTACCCGAGTGGTGTCGAGCTCGGCGAGGGCCCGAGCGAAACGTTGTGTCTCTGCCAATTCACGCTGGAGCACGAACGCCACGGGAAGAAACACGAGGGCAATTACATAGAGCCATCGCCAGCTGGCCGGGGAGACGTCCGCGAGTGGAAGCGCAAGTACTGCGGCTCCGGACCCGAGACTGCTGGTGATCGCCACGAGTCCCACCGAGCGCGCCCTCGTTTCGCGTGACATCTCCTCGGTGAGCATCACGAGGATCATCACGTTCATGACGAGCGCGAGTGGGCGTGCGATGGTTTGGGACGCAACCAGCCATTCGTACGACGGCGAGAGTGCTCCGAGTGATGCGAGGATCGGAGAACTCCAGGCGGCAGCAACGAGGACTCGTTTGCGTCCAACCCGGTCCGCCAGTACCGCGGCGGGTGGTACGAGAACGACGCCCCAACGCACGAGTGCCGCACCGACGCCGATGGCACCGTCGCCCTGGTCGAATTCGTCGGCGGCAAACGACACGGTTTGGGTGAAGAGCGTGTTGACGAAGGCGAACGGAATGGAGGCCAGAGCCAACAACATGAGAACGCGACGTTCACCCGTTGACGGCATTGCGCGAGCATACTGAGAGTGGTGAATATTCAGTCTCCGCGCATCATGGTGCGTCGTAGCGGGCCGCTGTCGGGCTCCGTCCACGTGCCCGGGGCCAAGAACTCCGTGCTCAAGTTGATGGCGGCGACGCTCTTGGCCGAGGGCGATTACGTGCTCACCAACGTTCCGGCGATCACCGACGTACACACCATGGCCGAAACACTCGGTGCGTTGGGGGTTTCGTCGCAGTGGCTCGGACCACACGAACTTCAGCTGACGAACAACGGCAACATCACACCCGAGGTTCCCTTCGAGAAGTTCGACAAGATGCGGGCGAGTCTCAACGTTCTCGGACCATTGCTCTCGCACTACGGCTCGGCGCGCATCAACTGGCCGGGCGGCGACGACTTCGGGGGACGTCCGATCAACCTGCACGTCTCGGGCTTGCAGAGGATGGGTGCGACGGTGGAGGAGGGTCTGTACGACATCTTCGCGTCGGCGGAACGGCTGAAGGGAACCACGATCGAACTCGACATTCCGAGCGTCGGGGCCACGGAAAACCTGCTCACCGCCGGCGTCTATGCGACCGGCGTGACGGTCATCGACAATGCGGCCCGCGAGCCCGAGGTACAGGATCTGTGCAACATGCTGGTGGCGATGGGGGCGGACATCGAAGGAATCGGTACGTCGCGGCTCATCATTCATGGCTGCGAACGAGGTTCGTTGAGGAGCACCCGCCATGCGGTGGTGTCGGATCGTGTGCAGGCGGCCACGTACATGGCGGCAGTCGCGGTGGCGGGCGGAGACATCGTGGTTCGTGCAGCGCGCACCGAACACATGGAGGAGCTACTCAACTGTTATGCCCGTATGGGTGTGGCGGTGACGCCGCAACGCGATGGAATTCGAGTTACCTCGCACGAACGACTCCGTGCGATCGACTTCGTAACGGAACCGTATCCGGGTATCGCCACCGACTACAAGCCGCTCCTCGTTGGAATGCTCTGCGTCAGTCGTGGCGAGGGATCGGTAACCGAGACCTTGTTCCCCGGGAGGTTCCGCTACATCGAGGAGTTTCGCAAACTCGGTGCCTCAATTGCGATCTACGGGA
>JALRBT010000063.1 GCA_023262255.1 Ilumatobacteraceae bacterium | reverse complement strand
GCGCGAGGATTCACCCTGAAAGGCGGCATCGACGGTCAATTCTCTGCACGCACGCAAACCACGCTGCGCAACATGCAGCGTGCGGTCGGCCTCAAGGCAACCGGAACGGTCGACGAACGAACCGCCCGCTTCTTGGGTCTCATCACGGTGTCACGCCTTACGCCCGACACGCTGCCCAAGGTCGGCGACACCGGCGAAGCGGTATGGACCGTCCAGCAAGCCCTGATCAACAGTGGCGTCACCGTGAAGGGTGGTGCTGACGGCGCATTCGGCGTGGCGACCACGGTCGCACTGACCACGTACCAGAGCCGCAAAGGTTTGCGAGTCACCAAGACGCTCGACCATGCCACCGCATTCGCCCTCGGCCTGGTCGACGAAGCCCCGCCGGTACTAGTTGCCACCCCGGTAGCGAAGCCGACCACGACGAAGTCGCCCGCAGTGGCCAGCACCAACACCGCCGTGGTGGCGGCGCAACCAGCCGCCCAACAAGTCGCACAGCCAGCTGCACAACCAACGTCCATCTCACAGCTCGACATCAACGCGTTGCCGTCGCGTGGTCAGCGCAGCGAGGCCGTGCGTTTGGTGCAGCAAACACTGATCAACAACGGCATCGAAGTAAAGGGTGGTGCCGACGGGGTGTTTGGCGTCGCCACCTCCATCGCACTCGGCTCGTTCCAGGCGAGTCGTGGGTTGAGTGTTTCGCAGGCGGTCGACTACCCAACCGCCCAGGCGTTGGGTCTGATCCCGTCGCTCGAGTCACTCGGTATCCCCTCGATCCAGGTGTTCCCGGTACAAGGTCGTTGCAGCTTCACCAACACCTGGCAGGAGTCACGTGGTAGCCGTCGCCACGAGGGTGTCGACATTATCGCGCCGCGCGGCAACCTGATTTATGCCGTGGTAGACGGAACCATCACCAAGGTGTACAACGACGCAAGCCTTACCGGCAACGGAGTTCGTCTCACGACCAGCGACGGAACCTACTTCTTCTATGCGCACCTCGACACCATCGCGCCGAACATCGCGGTTGGAACGGCGGTGCGGGCCGGTCAGATCCTCGGTACCAACGGCTCGACGGGCAACACCACCACGCCCCACCTGCATTTCGAGGTGCATCCGCGTGGTGGCGCCGCAATCGATCCGACCCCGATCGTTGCCGCGGTGAATGCCTGCCACGTCACCGAACCTCGACCACAGCAGTAACCGAATACGGTCCAACGTGACGACGTTGGACCGCGCTCTCGCCGCGGGGCGACGCGATGTGAGAACCACGTCGCTTCGCGGTGGAGGGTTGGTTCACCGGGCGACCCGGCTCAGTAGGTGTGGTCGTCCTCGAGTAGATGCGTGTTGTCGGCGAGGCGAGTGAGGCTGAAGGTGTAGCCATCGCCCAGACGAAGCGCCTCGAGACGACTGATAGTCGCATGCCCGATGACGAATCGTTCCCACTCCCAGGGCGTTGGTGACAATCCAAGAAGGTGACAGATGAAGACGCTGTTGGTGCCCGCGTGTGCCACGAAGGCCAAACGATCACCCGGCTCCTCCACGTGCCACACCGGGAGTTCGTGCTCGATTCGATAGATGCCTCGCTCGGCGAGGAACTTGGTAGCACCAGCGTGGATTCGCATGGTGAAGTCGCTCACCGCCTCGCCGCCTTCTAGCCCCTTCCAGCGTTCCGCAGCAGGTCGCCGCTTTTCCTCCCGATAGGCCGCCTCCGCTTTGTCGGCGGGGTTTCCCTGCCAAATAGGACTTCGAATCTCCTCCAACCACGGCTCGATCACCTCACCCCGACGTTGTGCATCGAGTATCGGTGCCGCAGTTTGGCGTGCGCGCAACAACGGCGACACGTAGACGTGGTCGAAGTGTTCGCGCTCTAGTCGGTCCGCCAAACGTCGCGCCTGGCGATGGCCACGCGCGGTGAGCGGAGGATTGTCCTGACTGAAACCATCTCGGACCCACTCGGGCTCGGCGTGACGTATGAGGGAGATGAACACGCCGGAACTCTAGTTGCCTGGAATCGTCGTCGGAGCACTCGACGCCATCGTCGTGGGAGTTGTTGCCACACCGCATTCGTCGAATGCCGAGACGATGAGATCGAAGTATCTCACGTCGTCGAAGGCGTCGTCCGAGCCGTCTGCAAAAACTGATCCGAGACGAAGTGCGATGCACGATGCCTCGTCCTTCGTGACTGCGATACCGTACGCTTCTGCAACTGCGAAACCGAGTGCTTCCCACTCCGACGCCGAGAGGGAGTCATCCTCCAACGCATCCCTGCTCGGTTCCTCGGACATCTCTGGGAGAGGCAACGAGGTGCCGGTGAGGGCGAAATAGGCGTTCACTGCACCACGAGCCTGGTCGCATCGTTCGGTGAGAAAGTCCTCCACGTTGGTGAGGGCCCGCGAGACGGACTCCTCCGCAAACGCCGATCGGGCCGTGGCGACTCGGGGATCACTCGATGCAACGACGGGATCCCAACCCACCGCATCCAGCGCGACGACGAGTTGTCCGTAGGCGGCCAGCACCACCCCGAGTGGATCGCGTAACGAACGGGGTGAGATCTCACGCAAGACCGACACCTGGTCGGTGATTCCCAGGACGGCCTCCTCGAGTTCGATGGTGATGGTGCGGTCAAGTTCAACGATGGCACGTTCCGCGCGCGAACGAGCCGACGCAAAGAGCGGTCCTTGCATACAGGCATCATCCGTCGACTCCTCGCCGCACGCCGCGAGGGACACCATCACCAAGACAAAGAACAGAATCAGCACGATGCGAGGGCGTTTGGAGGTCACGTTCGAGTTGCCGCCAGCCACGACTCGTACATCATCGAATATTGACCGCGACGAGCCATCAGGTCCTCGTGCGAGCCATCTTCCATCACCTGACCATCGGCCAGCAGGATGACCCGATCGGCCCGCGCGGCAGTGGAGAGTCGATGGGCAATCGAGATGGTGGTTCGACCCTCCGACAATTTTCGCAATGCATGGGCCAATCGAACTTCGGTGAGCGCATCAACCGACGACGTTGCCTCGTCGAGGATCAACACGTCGGGGTTCACCAGGGACGCGCGGAGCAGTGCGACCATCTGCCGTTCACCAGCGGACAGAGCCTGACCTCGTTGCCCTACCTGCGTGTCGAGTCCATCGGGCAGCGTCGCAATCCACTCTTCGAGTCCGAGCTCCTCGACGGCCCGTTGCAGTTGTCCGTCGGATGCCAGAGGATCGGCGAAGCGAAGGTTGTAGGCGATGGAATCGGCGAAAAGAAACGGTTCCTGGGGTACCACGGTGAGGCGTCGCCGAAGATCGTCGTTGGCCACGTGCTTCAAATTGACGCCACCAATCACCACACGTCCGGACGTCGGATCGGCCAGCCGCGCGATCAATCGTGCGATCGTGGTCTTCCCCGAGCCGGATTCCCCAACGAGTGCCACGTGCTGTGAGGGCGGAATGATCAGTGTCAGATTGGACAACACGTTCGTAGGAGTCGTCTCGTCCTCACGGGGGGCGTAGTAGAACGACACCTCGTTCAGTGCGATGCCGAGTCGACCATTCGGCAACGTCACGGGGTCACTGGGCGGCGGAGGTCCGATCGGCGTATCGAGGATTCCCAATACACGGCGTAGACCCGCAACTGCCGTTTGAGTCTGGTCAATCACCTCCGTGAACTCCGCAATCGGCTCCAAGAACCGGTACGTGAGGAACATGAATCCGACCAGTGCCCCGGCAGACAATCCCGCTCCCTGACCGCGCGCCACCCCAATCCCCACCACCGCAGTGACGGTGAAGACGCTGAACACTTCTCCCGACGGAAAGAGAAAGGCGCCGATGATGCCGGCGCGAATCGACGTCTTGGAACGACGAGCAGTTGCGTCCTGCACCCTCGACAACGCGGGCTCCACGGCTCCGTACGCCTGCAGCGTCTCCACCCCGGACACCGTTTCCGTCATCAAGGACAGCATTCCGGCGTTGTTCGTTCGCACACCGTCGTATGCGCGCACGAGACGCTTCTGGACCAGCCGCAGTACCACGATGAGCGGCGCAACCACGGCGAATGCCACGAGTGCCAACACCCAGTCGTACGCCAACATGGCGCACGCCACGACGAACATCAACGACAGATTCAGCATCCACGCCAGACCACCCCACGCAAAGAACATGGTCAACGTCTCGATGTCGCTCGTTACACGGCCGACGAGCGCACCACGCCGCTCCTCGTTGTGGTCGGCCAAACTCAACCGGTGGATGTGGTCGAACAGCCGGACACGCAAACCGTAGAGCCCCTCCTCCGCCGCCGAACCGAGTCGAAAGACGGCCATTCGCTGACTGACCGCCGCAAACATCACCACCACACCGGCAACGACGCAAAGCCTCGTGATGTATCCGACCCGGACGCCACCGTCGGCCAGACCGTTGTCGATTGCTTGTTGCATGACCACCGGGATCGTCACACGCCCGGCCGCCCCGATCAATGCAAGGAGGAACGTAACGGCCAGACCCCGTCCGAGCGCCGGGGCTTCGGCGATACCTGCACGTATCGTGTCGACGGCTCCACGGCGGCGGAGGTCTTCGGTGATGTCGTCAGTGAACGTCACGACGCATCCTTCGAACGATCGTGTTCGAACGCCGAGATGAGTGCCCGGTATCCGACATTGGTGGCGAGAAGATCGGCGTGTCGTGCATGAGCCGCGATGCGCCCGTCGTCCAGGTACAACACCGATCGTGCCAGGGCAATGGTAGATGGCCGTGAGGCCACCAGGATCGTGGTGAGATCTTGATTGAAATATCCGAGATTCCTGAGAACCTGCTCTTCCGTGGTGGGATCGAGGGCGGAGGTCGTGTCATCCAACAACAACAGTTCGCATCCCATGGCCAGCGCCCTCGCCAACGCCAGCCGTTGGCGCTGCCCACCACTCAGGCTCACGCCACGTTCACCCAGTTCCGCATCGAGTCCGACCCCCATCTCCCTCACGAATTCCGCGGCACAGGCCACTTCCAGAGCTTTCCACAGGGTGTCGGAATTGGTATCCGCACTGAGCGAGAGGTTGTATCGCAGCGACTCGGAAAAGAGGAACGCTTCCTGGAACACCAAGCCCACCTTTGAGGTACCAATTACCATCGACCCGGAGCGAATCTGAATCAATCCCGCAATCACCTGTAGCAAGGTGGTCTTGCCCGAACCGGTCGCACCGACGATGGCGAGGGTGTCTCCCTGCTCCACGCGAAGGTTCACGTCCGAAACTACGTCCTCTGAACCATGACCGGCAAAGACGTGTTCCATTTCCACCATGACGGGGGCCATCGTGGAACTGCGCTCGACGATGGAGGTGTTGATACTGCGTGGCGTTGGACTCAACGGCTCCCTTAAGACCTGTTGCACACGGTCCCAGCCGCTCAGTGAATGCGGAAGCTCGGAGAAGAGATAACTGACGATTCGTAGTGGCAAGGTGACGAGCGTGAACAGGTACACGAAGGACGAGAGGTCGCCCACCGTCATGTCACCGCTTCGTATCCGCAATGCCCCGAGTCCGATGATCGTCACGTTCACCAACGACGGCGTGGCATCGATGAGCGCTTCGAACGTCGACCGCAGGTCTATCGCCCGGGTTCGTGCAGTCTGCAAACGTCGAGAGATCACGGCCAAGCGCTCGGTCTCGCGTTCCTCGGCACCGAACGCCTTCACCACGAGCACTCCGTCGAAACTCTCGTGGGCGGCCTCCGACAGCTCTCCCAATTCGTCCTGCGCCGAACGATAGAAGCGGTCAACCTTTCGCTGGTACACCACGTTCATCACCAGCATCGCCGGAAAGACCATGGTGGCGAAGAAGCCCAACCAAGCATCGGTGACGATCAACCAGGTTCCGGCCACGACGAGGAGCACCGCGATCGACGTCGAGAACGGCAGTGGAGCAAGGATGGCAACTGCAGCATCGGTGTCCACGCCCGCGCGAGCCGCAACGTCACCCGTCATCCTTGAGCGGTGCCAGTAGGCAGGCTGCGACATCACGTGTCGCAACACCCGATTGGCGAGTGTCTCGGCGGTGGCCCATTGCAATTTTCCGGCGAATGAACGCCGAACGACAACTCCGCAGGCGCGAACCACTCCGATTCCAATGACGATGAGGGACGTCACGAACCAGGTACCGAACGACACTCCGTCACGACCGAATGCCGGAAGAATCACGTCATCAATTACGAGTTTCACACCGTACGAAGACACGACCGTGGCCGTCGCGAACACCGCGGCACCCGAAACCGCAACGACGAAGTAACCACGATGAAAACTCACGAGTGCGCGAATGAGGTTCTTCGCCACGACGAAGCGGTTCAGGGAGGTGTTCACGGGTAGCGTCTCGGAGCGAATGCGTACAACGGCACGAATCATTCTGTCACTCATCTGCACCGCACTTGCGGTCATGTGGGTGTACGCCCTCTTCTTTGCATCCAAGGAGTCGATCAACAAGATCGGCGACGACGCGTGGGCCCAGCGCGCTCAGCGCCGCTGCCTTCAAGCCGAACGGGAGCGCGAAGCGCTCGCGGATTATCGCCTCATCTCGGACGTGGGGGTTGATGGACTTCGACAGCGCGCCGACTTGGTCGACCGGGCTACCGACACGCTCGAGGCAATGATTCGCTCGCTGAAGGCCGACCAGCCTGCCGATGAGAAGGGTCGCGCCATCGTTCCCCTCTGGATCGCCGAGTACGAACGGTACGTGGATGACCGCCGGTCCTACGCGCAACGTTTACGAAGCGGTGACAATGCCCCGTTCTCGGAGTCGACCTTCGAGGGATTGCCGCTCGCCGAACGCCTCGCCACGTTCGCCGGCGACAACCGAATGCCGGCGTGTGCCCCACCGATCGACCTGTCGGTGTGATCTACGGGAGCTCCGACTACGACGAGAATTCCGCCGCTGGGCTCCAGCCTGAATCGGCAGAGTATTGGCGGATCACCCGTGCCGGTGCCCCAACGGCAACGCTGTAGTCCGGCAGGGATCCCGTTACCACCGAGTTCGCCCCGACGGCGACGTGTCTCCCGATCGACGCACCCGGGAGCACCACCGTCCCGGTGCCGAGCCATGAACCATCACCAATCGATACCGGACGTTCGGGTTGGGTTTGCTGGGAAATGGGGCGATGGACGTCGCCGTAACCATGATTCTGATCCGTGATGTACACGTGGTGGCCCGTCCAGACGTCGTTGCCGATGTCGATCGCAAGGTGACCCACGATGCCGCTCCCCCGCCCGATGAGACAACGATCACCGATTCGCACCACCGGTGATGTCACGCATCGTTGACCGGGCATCATTCCGGCTGACAGCGCACAATACGGACCAATCATGGTGTCGCTACCGATCTCGATGTATTCCTCGTTGTAAATGGTCACCCACGGGAAGGCAATGAGCGAACCATCGCCCATACGTTTGAATCGTCGGCCACGAGAGGTGTGATTGGTGATCGACGCGCTGAACTGCCAGGTCTCCCAGCGATCGGCGACCACCTCGCCAATCAACCGCTCCACACGACGTCGCAACACATCATCACGGTATCCCTCGCACGGATGGCTACCCTGAAAACGTGAAGCCGTCGGTGCGAACCGTCCGAGACATCGTGTACGCACGGGCAGCACGATTCGAACATCCCGAGACGGTCGATACCCTCGAACAGCTTCCATCCGCCGTCCAATGCCCGCAGGTACCGGGCTTTCTCGAGACGGCGATGGGAACGACGCAGCTCCCGATGAGCGAGGACTGTCTGACGCTCAACGTCCACCATCCGATCGACTCCTCGTTGCGCTTGCCGGTGTTGGTGTGGATCCACGGTGGTGCCTTCACCAACGGCACCGCGAATGCCGCATGGTACGACGGAAGCAACCTTGCGGCGCGTGGATGCGTCGTCGTATGCCTGAACTATCGTCTCGGAGCCTTCGGTTTCTCCGGCGCCCGCGATCTCGGTCTACAAGATCAGATCTCCGCGCTCTCATGGGTACGGGACAACATCCATCGCTTCGGGGGCGACCCTTCCAACGTCACGATCTTTGGCGAGTCGGCCGGAGGATGCAGCGTCCTGGCGCTCTTCGGCGCGCCCGACGCCCGACACCTCTTCCACAAGGGTTGGGCCATGAGCCCTTCGCTCGGACAACTCAGAACACTCGAACGCGCCACACAATCCGAGCGGCTACTCGCCAAGGAGCTGGGAGTTTCCTCCATCAGCGACGTTCGCACTCTCGACACCTCCGCCGTCCTGCACGCACAGGGCCGTTTGTTGCAGGACCCGAAGGATGTCGTCACGATGTTCAGCCCCACCGTGGGTGGCGAGGTGGTGGCGTCCGACGTCTACGACCTCATCGCCAGCGATCAGCGACCCTTGGTTATCGGAACCCTCCGCGATGAGAATCGCTTGTGGGTGGCGCTGAACCCGGCGTCCACAAACCTGACCACGGACGACGTCAAATCGGAATTTGCACGACGTTTCGGGGCGGACATGGACGCGGCGTGGC
>JALRBT010000062.1 GCA_023262255.1 Ilumatobacteraceae bacterium | reverse complement strand
AAAGCGCGACGAATAGCTAAATCTGTCGCAGGCATACGAATGCCCGATAGACCAATACGATTGAAGTCGTATCTAGCCAGTTGTCTGTCTAAAAAGGACCCACCATGCCTGCAGTTACCGCCGACACTCTCACGCTCGCGCGCATCAGTACACCCGGTGCCGAAGTAACCGACCGACCCGTTCGCTCTATAACCACCGCACCGAGCGGTTTTGAGGGTGAAGGTTTTCCTGTTCGTCGCGCGTTTGCCGGCATTGCAAAAAACATTCTTGACCCGTTCATCATGATGGATCAGATGGGTGAAGTCGACTACCGCCCCTATGAACCACGAGGCACCGACTGGCACCCACACCGTGGCTTCGAGACCGTCACGTACATCATGGACGGAGCATTCATTCACCAGGACTCGCACGGCGGCGGCGGAGTCATTCGCGATGGCGACACACAGTGGATGACGGCGGGACGCGGCATCCTGCACATCGAAACTCCACCAGAAAGCCTGGTGATCTCCGGCGGCCTCTTCCACGGACTGCAACTGTGGGTGAACCTACCGTCCCGCGAAAAGATGATCCCACCCGCGTACCAGAACCTCGAGGCGTCACTCATCACGTTGTTGACCACACCTGATGCGGGAACGTTGATTCGCCTCATCGCCGGCGATCTCAACGGCGTGACCGGACCCGGATCAACACGCACACCGATCGTGATGGCGCACGCAACCCTGTCTCCGGGTGCACGCATGGTGCTGCCCTGGAATTCCTCCTATAACGCTCTCGTCTACGGACTAAAGGGCAATGGACGTGCCGGTAGCGAGCGTGTTGGCTTCGGACTTGGGCAAGCGGTGGTCTTCGGCGTCGGTGACACAATCACCATCGAGGCGTCGCCCAACGAACCATTCGACGTCATCCTCCTCGGTGGAGAGCCGATAGGTGAGCCGGTGGAGCAACACGGACCGTTCGTAATGAACACTCGGGCCGAACTGGCACAAGCCGTCGAGGATTTCCAACGCGGACGCCTCGGTACGGTGCCGGCGAATGGCATCACACCGTTCCGTCGCCGCTGAGCGACGAATCTGACGATGTGAGGGAAACCGCTGCTTCTTCACTCGGCTTCTGCGGCAGGTTCAGGCGAGGAAGACGAGCGGGATTTCCCGATCGGTTCGTTGTTGATAACCGGCGTATCCCTTGTACTTCTGTTCGACAATCGGCCACAAACGTGCTCGCTCCGCTGCGGTCGCGGTTCGGGCAGTCATCTCCTTGGTGGGGCCACCCTTGAATTTCACCCGCACTCGAGGGTTCTCCACCAGATTCAGGTACCAGGCGGGGTGAACATCATCACCACCTCGCGATGCAACGACCACGATGGATTCACCTTCCTGAATCGGTGACGTCAACATCACGCTGCGAGGCTTTCCGCTCTTTCGACCGGTTGTCGTGAGTTCGAGCACCGGCATGTTGCCGGCATCCCAACCAAGTCGACCTCCACTCAGGCTCAAAATCACGCGATGAACGGTGTTCATCGCTTTCAGCGTGAAATCACTCGGCACTCGAAGTTCAGCCGTTCACGATTGTTTGGACGAGTCCGGCGACCAGTGCCGCGCGCTCGGGCATGAGATCGAGTCGCACGTGTTCGGTTTCGGCGTGTGCACCGGCACCGACGGCGCCGAGACCATCGAGCGTGCGTACGCCTACTGCGGCAGTGATGTTGCCATCGCTGCCACCACCCACCGCGACGCCTGCAAGACCCGGGATGCCGTACTCTCCAGCAATCTTTTCGGCGATCGCGAAGAGCTCCTTGGTCATCGACTCGTGCATCGGTGGGCGGTTCAAACCTCCGCTTACTTCAACACGCGCGCCGTCCAGGGTCGCTGCGAGACGAGACATCTCGCTCTGCAAACGGGTGCTCTCCTCGGGGATCACACAACGAACGTCAACCGCAATCGTCGCCACATCGGGTACCACATTGTCGGCCGTGCCGGCTTTGGCAACGGTGGGAGTCACCGTGGTGCCCACTTCGGGTCGAGCGATTGCCACGATGCGGGGCACCTGTGCTGCGAGCTCCACCAGTGCATTGATTCCCTTCTCGGGCTCAAGCCCCGCGTGCGAGGCGCGACCCGTGATGGTGACGTTGAACGTTCCCGTACCCTTGCGGGCGATTTTCAGCGCGCCACCATCGGCGCTCGGCTCCAACACCAACACGGCACCTGTTGCCTGGGCGCGTTCTTCGAGCAGGGCGCGCGAGGCATGCGAGCCCACTTCTTCGTCGGCGGTAATGAGAATCTCGGTGTGGTACCACTCCTTCACCGCAGCCACGCCGTAGATGGCTTGCACGATTCCGGCCTTCATATCGAATATGCCGGGGCCGCGACCGATGTTGCCGTCACGCGTGAACGGTCGGCGTGCAACGGTCCCGAGCGAGAACACCGTGTCGTGATGGCCGACGATGAGCACCTTGGTGTCGTTGCTGCCCTTCCAGTGCACGTGCGGGCCACGATCGCTTTCGATGAGTGTGGGTGGCGTACCCAACACGCGAGTCATCAGGTCGGCGAGAAAGCGCGCACTTCGCTCGAGGCATTCACGCTCCAATGATGGCGACTCCACGTTCACGAACGTCTCGAGATCGGCGATCATCGCGTCGCCCTGAGCGTCGAGATGCGCACGCACCTGTGCGGCGGTGCGATGGTCAGAGATGCCGAGAGTCATGTGCCTTCATTCTGTCGGAGTGCCCGGGGCGGGACTCGAACCCACACAGCCATTTCTGGCCAGGGGGGTTTAAGCCCCCCGCGTCTACCATTTCGCCACCCGGGCAATGCGACGTCGTTGCATGGCCGAAATGCTCGACCGCACTTCAGGCTACGTGGGCAGCCGTGGGCTGGTTGTGGTCGGCGCGAGCTTGGGCATTCGCGTTCTCGAGTGAATTCCACAACGCACCACGAACTTGCGCGGCATGCGTGGGTGACAACTGATTGAGCATCACTACACCCTCGATCATGTCGGCCACCACGGCGGCAAGCGGGCGATCCTTGACGTTCACCGCGACGATGCCCGCAACTTCATCGCCCGCAAAGCGGCGCATGGTGCGATCCACCCCGATGATGCGGGTTGGACACCGGAAACCCGGCGCAGCCAACCCCAAGTGACGCGTCGTCGACGCAATGGCGCGAGCCAACGCCGCAAATTCCACGGTGGAGAGTGTCGACGGATTGCTGCGCATAGAACCGCTCATCATGTCATGGGGGTGACACGTACAACCGAGCACCGGCTCGGTACTGTTGCCACACGATGGTGACGTCCCCGAATACACCAACCTCACCGGAGGCCCCGCTCAATCCCATGCAGCAGGCGGTGGTGGACACGCTCGGGAAGTCACCCGATTGGACTCCGCTCCCCGCCAGCGTGGTGGATGCCGTTCGCACGATGTTGCACGACCAACTGGCGGGCATTGCCCCTCGGTTCAGCAAGGAGAATCCGTTGTGGCTGAGCAAGAACAAACTCACCACCATTCACGGTTGCGAAGCGCACCACCTCGCCACCAAGGACTCCTTCGTGTGGACTCCGATCACCGCCCGCGGCACCGTGTTGCACAAAGCAGTCGAGTTGGGTGTGCACTGGCGCGGTGATTCCTCGCCTACGGAGATCGTCGACGAAGCAATCGCGCGTCTTTCGGACTCCAACAACAACGTTGCCGATTTTCTCGTTGGGATGAGCCCGGGCGACGCCGCCCAACTTCGTGGTTACGCAGTCGATCTTTACACGCGATTCGAGGAGTGCTTTCCCAAACTCAAGCCATCGTGGCGACCGGTAACCGAGTCATCCGCGCGCTACGAATTGTTCGGCGGCGCGATCGTGCTCGGGACGCGGGCCGACCTCACCCTCGGCACCGCCGAACAAAAGGTCATAATCGACGTGAAGAGTGGCGGCCTGCACGTGTCGCACCGCGAAGACTTGCGCTTCTACGCACTCGTGGAAGCGCTACGCAGCGGTATGGCCCCGCGACGTTTGGCCACGTACTCATTGGCTGCTGCACGAGCCGACGTGGAGGACGTTTCCGAGGGCGTGTTGCAGGCTGCAGTGCGTCGCGTGGTCACTGGTGTGAAACGGATGGTCGCAGTCGAACTGGACAAGGCCGAACCGGCGCGTCGTCCTGCAGCCCACTGTCGATGGTGTCCGCTGAACGAGGAGTGCACGCAGGGAGTGGCGTATCTCGCGAGGGACCCCGAGGAGGACTGACGAACGGCAGCGCGCTCGGGCGGAGGAGACTCAGTGTGACATGAGCGCAAGTGGCACGCCGAGGCCCGCACCGGATCGCACCGTTGCAATGAGTCGTCCCGGCTGCACGGCTGGTTTTGGTGCACCGATCACGTCGGGGCCAAGGTGTGCGCACACTGCCGCGATGTCATTGACGATGAGGACGAGACCCCAGTAGGTGGCATCGCTCTGGGGCCGTGACTCGGCGTGGCTCGTACGTGTCGTCGCCCCGTCGGGTGTGGTGTCGCGCGGCTGCACCAGTCGACGCTCCACCACCTCGAGAATCACGCTTCCCCAGCGATGAAAACCCTGGATGCCTCGTTCACTCTCCTTCAGGCGCTTGAGCTCGGCACCGGATACTCGAGTGATCTCCGTGCAGGTGGCGCGCACGTCGTCGGCCAGCACCACGACGTGGTCGACACCGATCACGTCCGCTGCAAACTGGCGGTCAGGAGAGTGATCACGCCATACAGGGGCAACGTCGCCGTGAACCACCGGCAACCCCGCAATGTTTGCCACACGGTTGGGACAACCAACAAGCGTCAGATGTTGCAGGCCGGGCGGCAACGACTCGTCGATGCGCAGCGACACGTCACCGAGTGACGAACCAACGACCCCGATGTCGCGCCACGGTGCTGCACGACCACCAACGGTGATCTCGACGACGCGTGTCAGGGGCGGTGAGGAAGAGCGACTGGGATCAGACGAGAGAAATTAGCGGCGACCCATGTTGGGACGCTTGCCGTGATTTGCTTTCGAGCGGCGCATGCGCGCCTTGCGCTTCTTGGTCTTCTTGGACATGAGCGTCAAGGGTAGTGGAGACAACTAGTTCTGCTGTCGCCAGCGCTTGGCCCCGTTCACGTAAGGCGTTCCGGTGGCACTCGTCGTAGAGCACACGTACGGGCGCCCTCGATAGGTGCCCACGGCTCCTTCGGGTGCGCAGAACGCACCGGGGCGAACCCTTGGAAGTGAGCCAATGGTTGGCGCACGAGTTGCAGTCTTCGCAGGTGTGGTTGACGTCGACACGGTGCCGCCGGGTGGTGGATTCCAGCCACGCATCGTGGTGCCCGCGCACGTACCGGAGAGCACGTTGTTGAGTCGTCCCCATTCACTCTGGTCCATCGACAAACTCCAACGGGCCTTCACTGCAATCCAGTTCGCGCTGTACGTGCACCAGTAGCCCCGCAATTGCGGCATCCAGTTGGATGGATCCCTGTCCGCTTTCGATCGATTGCTGGACGCCGACACCGCCACCAGCGTTCGCGGATCCGAGGTGTCGTTCGCATACGCCGTGCGCTGTTCGAGGTTCCACTGCCACGCGCCGGAGTCCCATGCCTCCTTCAGGGCCACCGTGTGGTCGATGTCCATCGACGTTCGGTCGGAGGACTTTCTGCCGTCGTACGGTGACAACCAGTCGGCTTCAATGACGAAGCATCGGAACGGGTCCACCTGCGGCAATCCGAGCGCGTCGCGTTTCAGTACCTGCTCTCGGGCGTCGCAGCCGTCACCGTCCACGTCACGCCAGTGCGGAAAGAGGTTTCGTCTGTAACCGCGCGAATACTCGTTCTCGACAGGGATGGTCTTCAAGACCTCCAGGGCCAGAACGGTGTCATCGGCACCTTCGACGCGCAGGTCGACTCCTCGATCGACCGCGGCGACACCGGTTACGCCCACCGAAACAGCGAGAGCGGCTCCGGCGGCAACGACGCGAAACTTCACGAGATTGCGCTGGCCCCACCAACGAACGTGAGTCGCTCGTCTTCGTCGCTCGTGTCGATGAAGATGCATTCGCCGGGACACACGTCGGCCGCCAACACCACCGCGCCAATGTGCTTGTGATGAACTGTCGCCAGACTGCCCGCGCTCCCTGGATCGTTCAGCACCACGCCATCCTCCACCACGTACGCAATGCCGTCCTCCAGTTGCGTGAATACGTCGGGACAATGATCGACGCAGAGACCGTCACCTGTGCACAGGTCTTGGTCGATCCACACGCGCACGTCTTCAGGCTACGAAGCAAGGGCGACGATAACCAAGATGAGCAACGCGAAATTACGCATGATGTCACGGGCACCGATCGGTCGCTGCGACGAGCCACCGAAACAGGCGCATGGAGGACGCTCGCCAGCTCGCAGGTGCCATGCCAACAACATCGTGAAGGCCACAAGAAGTACCGCAGCCGCCGCGAGAAACCGATTGCGCCAAGAGTCACCCAGCACCACCCCGAGACCGATCACCACCTCAGCCACCATCACTGCGAATGCGCCGGCCGGTGGTACGCCGAGCCGTCGAGCCGACACCAGCCACGACCGTCCAGCGAGCATCTTCGACACCCCCGCATACACCAGCACCGCACCAACCACGAATGCTGCAGCGTTCGACAGGTTCACGATTCGATTCGTGCGTCGCCCGTCTTGCCCTGATAAAACACCATCGACGGCTGCGTGGTGTTTCGAACACGAAAATCCGTGACCATCCCAACGACCAGATCGTGATCACCCATGGAATGGGTTGAATCGACCGTGCAGTCGATAGTGGCCACAACGTCGGGCAACACGGGCGAACCGTTCGTCGACACACCGAAATCGAGACCGGAGAAACGTGACTCTTCGTTGTTGTCCTTTGCAAATTTCCAGCAAAGGTCCGATTGCGCACCGCCGAGGATGTTGGCGGTGAACGATCCGCGCTCGGCGATGAGTGGCCACGTCCGCGAGGAGCGACCAACGAAGAAGCCGGCAAGCGGTGGATCGAGTGAGATTGAAGCGAACGAACCGATGGTGATGCCGAGGGGTTGGTTCGACGTGCTCATCCCGGTGATGATCACCACGCCGGTTGGGAGATGGCCAAACAGCGAGCGGAATTCCTTGGAGTCGAACGGTGGCGCGCCGGCGGTGCTCACGCACTACACGTTACGACGTCCACCGTCTGGCCCTCGCGTGCGGCAAAGACTTCGACGTTCGACGCGGCTGCAACGCCCTCCACGATGCTCGAGAGCGATGCATCGCTGCGGGATGGGTCGTGGTGGAACAAGGCCAACCGCTTCACTCGACACGTTTCTGCCACCCAGCGGGCGTAGGCGAACGTCGAATGTCCCCATGACGACTTCGCCTCGAACTCCGCGTCTGTGAATTGCGAGTCGTGAATCAACAAATCGGCATCCTCGCAGAGTGCCCGGGCGCCATCCGTGAGCGAGAAGGCCGAATCGGTCGGCTGTTGATGATCGGAAAGATACGTCACCGCCGCACCGTTACGCGAAACTCGAAATCCGAGCGTCGGTCCAACGTGAGGTACGTACCTACTACGCACCTGCATGTTGCCCACCGTGAAGTCGTCGTCCCCCACTTCATGGAACACCAGTCGGGCCGCGAACTGTTCGAGTGGCACCGGGAACATCGGTGGTTTGATCTTTTCCAGGAACAAATCCTTTACGGAGCGTCCATCCGGCTGCTTCGGCGCGTAGATCTCGAAGATGGTGTCGCCGCGCAGAAGCGGCTCGAAGAATGGCAGGCCCATGGTGTGGTCGTAATGCAAATGCGTGAGCAGGCACACGGCATGGAAGTTCGGTGTGCCGTTCACCTGTTTCCCGAAGTAACGCAGCCCGGTACCGAGATCGAAGATGATCGGAATCTCCCCATCCGCACGCAGCGAAACACACGAGGTGTTGCCACCGAAGTGTCGAGTCTCGTCGCAGTGGCACGGAGTGGAACCGCGCACGCCGTGGAAAGTCACGTTCAACATGGGCTGTGCTGACGCTAAGGCGAACGGTGGAAGGCAACCCCTTCGTGCAGTGGTGACGTTCGTCGCAAAGCGCAGGGGTCATCTACTGTGTGAGACATGTCAACACCGAAAAAAGGAACGCCGATCACCAGTTCCACGATTCGTGCCGGCGAACTCGATGTCACCTTTCTCGAATGTGGCTCGGGCCCACTGGCATTGTGCATGCATGGATTTCCGGACTCACCGCACACGTGGCGCCACCTCATGCCCGAATTGGCCGAGCGTGGTTACCGTGCGGTAGCACCGTTCCAGCGCGGTTACTCCCCGACCACGGTGGCTCCGTCCGGCGCCTATCAAACGGCGGCGTTGGCTCGTGACGCGAACGCACTGCACGAAGCGCTCGGTGGCGACGGACGTGCGGTAATCATCGGACACGATTGGGGCGCACCCACGGTGTGCGGTGCGGCAATCGACCAGCCACATCGCTGGAGCAAGGTCGTGAGCATCGCGGTACCGCCGGGACCCGCGCTCGGCGTTTCGTTTCTCGAAAATCTGGCGCAAATTCAGCGCAGTTGGTACATGTTCTTCTTTCAACATGCGCTCGCAACCACTCGAGGTCTTTTTCGAAGACACTGGCGATTACCTCGAGCATATCCTCTGAAGGCACACGTTTGCCGTTTTCAATCATCGAAAGATAAGACACCGAGGGCGCAGATTCGGCGTCGCGCTGAACACAGCGGACGGACAAGTCATCAAGCGTTAACCCATTGTCTTT
>JALRBT010000061.1 GCA_023262255.1 Ilumatobacteraceae bacterium | reverse complement strand
GCCGCCTCGATGTCGTCGCAGATCACGGTTGGAATCATGTTGGCCATGAAGAAACCGGGCCGCTTCTCCGACGGAATTCGTCCTATCTGTGACGGAATCGCGCGCAACGACGCATTGGCCCACAGCGCGCCGTCGGCGATTTCGACTGCAAGGTCGAGCATCTTGTCGCGCAGCGTTGCGAGGTAGATGGGAGGGAGTGTTCCACCAAACTTCTCGTTGGCGCGCATTGCTGCGACGTATTCGCGAACGTCGCCGAGCGGCTTGCCCGTGGGTACACCGAGTCGCTGTACGACCGGGCCGTGGCTGACGCCGATTCCGAAGGCGAATCGACCGCCGGTGATCTCGTGAATATGGGCGGCGGCATTGCCGGCTTCCACCGGATGAGCGAGATAGATCGGTTGAATCGACGTGAAGTAGGACAACGTGGTGGTTACGTGCGCCAGCGACGTGCACAGGGGTATCGCTGCCCCGAGACTCGGACAGGCCACGTGCGTGAAACCGCGATTCTCGGCTTCGCGAGCCAGTTGCAACACGGCGCCACGTCGAGTCGGTGACGCGACCAGCGAGATGGCGGGAAGAGTGGCGCGAGCAGTCATGGAGCCGCGGTGCAACACCGCTACGCCCACCGTACCGTGAAGGGGGTGAACGCTGTGCCATCGGCGAGTCGACGTGACGCGATGCTGCGAATTGCGATGGTGAGTCCGTACAGCCTCACGATTCCAGGCGGCGTACAACATCAGGTCCTCGGATTGGCGCGCGAACTTCGGCGGATGGGCCACGAGGTTCGCGTGCTCGGCCCGTGCGATGGTCCGCCCCCGGAGCCGTTCGTTACGCCCCTCGGCAACAGCCTCCCAACCATGGCAAACGGGTCGACCGTGCCGCTCGCGCCCGACCCGTCCGCGGCACTCCGCACGTTGCGCGCCCTGAACGACGAGGCGTTCGACATCCTGCACCTTCACGAGCCGATGGCGCCGGGCCCGACCGTCACCGCCCTCATGCTGCGCCTTGCGCCGATGGTGGGCACCTTCCATGCGTCGGGCGAGATCGCCTGGTACCGCCGCGTGCGCAAGGGGTTGGAATGGCTCGGGACCCACCTCGACCACCGCGTGGCCGTGTCGGCTGCCGCACGTGACATGGCAGCCAGGCACGTTGGTGGGTCGTTCGAAGTGCTGTACAACGGAATCGACATCGACACGTACCGACGCCCGCACCTCCGGCGGGAACGGCATCCGACGATTCTGTTCTGTGGTCGCCACGAACCACGCAAGGGTCTGGAGACGTTGCTCGATGCATTCTTGTTGCTGCCCGACGACTTTCGACTGTGGGTCTGTTCGGACGGCCCGAACATCGCCGACGTACGAAAGCGCTACACCCGTGACCCGCACGTTGCCGAGCGCATCGAGTGGCTTGGCCAGGTTTCCGAGACGGAGAAGATCGAGCGACTGGCGCGCTGCACGGTGTTCTGCGCACCGTCGTTGCACGGCGAATCGTTCGGATTGGTGCTGCTGGAAGCGATGGCCGCCCAAACACCGGTGGTGGCGAGTGACATCGACGGCTACAACATCGTGGTGAACCACAATCACAACGGTGTACTGGTGACGGCAGGCGACGCGGCCGCATTGGCCCAAGCACTACGGCACGTCGGTACCGATGAAACGTTGCGCACACGATTGGTTGCAGCGGGCAACGAGCGAGCCGAGGAACTCTCGATGCGCACGCTCGCCGAGCGGTACGTGGAGATCTATCGCGAGGTGCTCACGGCAGAAGCCGAGGCTCGAATCGTGGTGCAACCGAGTGCCGCAGTGCGGTACTTCGAGGATCGTCTGTTGCGTCGCCCGCGCATCGCAAAGTTTTCGCAGGTGGTGCGGGACAGCGTTACCGAGACCGTTGCAGACACCATGGCCAGCCTGCGCGACCGCACCGCGCAACTGCGCGAGCGCGTGGCAGGTGAGCGAACTTCTCACGACGAAGGTGACGTCGATCTCAGCGAGTCCGACGAGCCTTCGCGCGAACGGTAACCTCGGTGTCATGAATGCGCTCTGGATCGTGCTGATCGCAATCGCGCTCTTCGCAGCGTGGGTCGTTTTTTCCTTCAACCGCTTGGTGAGTCGTCGCAACGAGGTGGACAATGCCTGGTCGCAGATCGACGTGCAACTGAAGCGTCGCTTGGACCTCATCCCCAACCTCGTAGAAACCGTCAAGGGTTATGCGGCGTTCGAAAAGGGTGCGCTCGAGGCCGTGATCGATGCAAGGGCAAAGGCCATGTCGGCTGGGCCCACTCCCGTGGAGCAGGGTGCCGCGGACCTCGGGCTAACGGGTGCACTGCGTCAGTTGTTCGCGCTCTCCGAGGCGTATCCCGATCTGAAGGCGAACACGAATTTTCTCTCGCTGCAGGAGGAGCTGCAGAACACCGAGAGCCGCGTGGCATACGCCCGCCAGTTCTACAACGATGCGGTCGAGCGTTACAACAACACGACGCAGTCGTTCCCCGGCGTGATCTTCGCGCGCGGCTTCAACTTCGCCGACCGTGAATATTTCGAGGCTGAGGCGGCTGCTGCCACGCCGCCGTCGGTGAAGTTCTGAACAATCTCATCGCCGCCAACAAGCGCCGCTCGGTGGCGCTGATGTTCGGTTTCGTGCTGGTACTCGCGTTGGTTGGAATGGCCGTGGGTGTTCTGGTGGGCAACGGCACGATGGGTACCGTTGTCGCGCTCGTGCTCTCCGGCGTCATGGCGTTCGTTTCCTACTGGAAGTCGGATGCCATCGCCCTGCGCATGAGTCGAGCCGTGCCAGCCGATCCGGTGGCATACAAGCGACTGCACAACCTGGTCGAGGGTTTGTGCATCGCCGGGGGATTGCCGAAGCCGCGCGTCTATGTGATTCAAGATCCGGCCCCGAACGCATTTGCAACCGGGAGGAACCCGAAGAATGCGGCGGTCGCGGTGACCACGGGTTTGTTGGAGAAGATGAACCGAGTGGAATTGGAAGGCGTCGTGGCGCACGAACTGTCGCACATCAAGAACTACGACATCCTGGTGATGACGTTGGCGGTCACGCTGGTCGGCTCGGTGGCGATTCTCACCGACATCGCAATTCGAATGATGTGGTGGAACGGTGGGCGAGTGGCCCGAGCCGGGGACCGCGACAATCGTGGCAACCCTTTCGCCCTCGTCGGGATCGCGTTGTTGATCGTGGCGCCACTGCTCGCACGGGCGATGCAGGCAGCCGTGAGTCGCCGTCGCGAGACGCTGGCCGATGTGTCGGCGGTGCAGTTGACCCGCTATCCACCCGGGCTCATCTCCGCCCTCGAGAAGCTGCAGGCCGACAGCACCGTGACACATTCCGCATCGATGGCCACGGCCCATATGTGGATAGAGCAGCCGCTCTCGGGGGTGAATGACACGGGTCGATTGGGGTTTTTCCATAAACTCTTCAATACCCACCCGCCTCTCGCGGAGCGAATAGCGCTCCTGCGCGAGATGTAACCCAAAGGAGCCTCAGCCATGACCCTCGCACGTCGTGTCTCGACCGTTGGCGGCATTGCCGCCGTCATCCTCGTCACCGCCTGCGGCGGGGGCACGGATGGTGCCAGCGACGAGTCCGCCACACCCGAAACGGTGGCCCCCGCCACCACCGTGGCCGAAACCACCACGACCACCACCACGATTCCGCCGATCCTGGCCCCGCTCACCGGCCTTCCCGTCGACGCGCCACTCACACGTCCTGCCCTGGTGGCCAAGATCGACAATCATCCAAAGGCCCGACCGCAGTGGGGTCTCAACCAGGCCGACATCGTGTTCGAAGAGAACGTGGAGATGCTCACCCGATTTGCCGCCGTATTCCACACCAACGACAGCGATCCGGTCGGCCCGATTCGCAGTGGTCGCAAACAGGACGTGGATTTGCTGGAGTCGCTCAATTCACCGCTCTTCGTCTGGAGTGGTGGAAATGCCGAAGTCACCCGTTTGATTCGCTCGTCCACCATGGTGGACCTCAGTCATTCGTCCGCCAACGATGCGGGTGGTTATCGCCGTGAAAGTTCTCGATCTGCGCCGCACAACTTGATTGCCGACACCTCCAAGTTGTGGACGCTCGCGCCGGAAGGAGCCGCACCTCCCGCCGCCCAGTTCGCATATCGTGCAGCCGACGAAGCAATTCCGTCCACTGCGCGTGAGACGGCGGGCATCAAGTTATCGATGGATGGCGTGCGGGTGTTGTGGGAATGGAGCACGGAGTTCGGTCGATTCCTTCGTTCTCAGGACGACAAGCCCCATGTGGATGTGGATGACGTTCGGATCAACTCGGCCAACGTGGTGGTGCTGTACGTGCAGTACAGCAAGAGCGGTTACAGCCCGGTGGCCAAGACCCTCGGTTCGGGTGAAGCCTGGGTGTTCACCGCCGGCAAGTTGTTTCAGGGCACCTGGGAGCGAGCCGACGCAGGCGATCCGTTCACCTTGAAGGACACCGCCGGCAACCAGATCAAATTGACACCCGGCAACACCTGGGTGGAACTGCCGCGAATCGGCAAGGGTGTTTCGTACCTGCCGGGTACGGACCCGACATCATTCACGTACCCGTGAGGCGTCACCAGTCCCGCCGTCCGGCGTGACGTGTTGCCGGTCCCGCCGTCCGACGTGAGGTGTTTCCAGTCCCGCCGTCCGGCCTGACGTTCGCCCTCGCGTCTCGAGGGTGGGGCGCGGTTTCGGTACGCTGACTAGCACCATGGCGCAGCACGATCACACCACGGGGTCCATGCGCGTTCAGCGCGGTTTGGCCGAGATGCTGAAGGGTGGCGTGATCATGGACGTGGTCACCCCCGGACAGGCCAAGATCGCCGAGGATGCCGGCGCCGTTGCGGTCATGGCGTTGGAGCGTGTTCCTGCCGACATTCGTCGCGATGGTGGTGTTGCTCGCATGAGCGACCCGGAGATGATCGAAGGCATCAAGGCCGCCGTATCCATTCCGGTGATGGCAAAGGCGCGAATCGGACATTTCGTCGAAGCCCAGGTGCTCGAGGCACTCGGCGTCGATTTCATCGACGAGAGCGAAGTGCTCACCCCTGCGGACGAAGCCCATCACATCGACAAACTCAAGTTCACTGTGCCGTTCGTCTGCGGAGCCACCAATCTTGGTGAGGCGTTGCGTCGCATCTCGGAGGGCGCAGCCCTCATCCGCTCGAAGGGAGAAGCAGGCACCGGCAACATCGTTGAAGCGGTTCGACACCTTCGTTCCATCATCGGCGACATCCGCAAGATCACCCAAGCCGACTCCGCGGAGCTGTTCGAATGGGCTAAGCGGCTCAACGCGCCGCTGCCGCTGGTGCAGGAGATCGCCAAGACGGGTTGGTTGCAGGTGCCGTTGTTCTGTGCGGGTGGCATCGCCACGCCCGCCGACGCCGCACTTGCCATGCAACTTGGGGCCGAGTCGGTGTTCGTCGGATCGGGAATCTTCAAGAGCGACGATCCGGCACCGCGCGCAAAGGCGATCGTCGAGGCCACGACCCACTTCCGCGACGCCCACATCATCGCAAAGGTGAGCCGCAAACTCGGTGCGCCGATGACCGGCATCTCGATGGACGAGGTCAACCAGCGCTACGCCGACCGCGGCTGGTAGGTCCCCGCTTCGGGGTGGACATGTCGGCGCGCGCTCGAATCGGAGTGCTCGCCCTGCAGGGAGCGTTCTCCGCACATGCCGCGGTCGTGCGGCGCATCGGTGGCGATCCACGAGAAGTTCGTCTTCCACGCCATCTCGATGAGTGTGATGCACTGATCATGCCCGGTGGCGAATCCACCACCATGTCCAAGCTCCTCGAGTCATCGAAATTGTTCGATCCCATCGCCGAATGTCTCTCCGCGGGGATGCCGGTATTCGGCACCTGTGCCGGAATGATCCTCTTGGCGAGCAACGTGCTGGATGGTCGGGATGATCAGCGGTCGTTCGTTGCCATCGACATCGACGTGCGACGCAACGCGTACGGTCGCCAGGTGGACAGTTTCGAAACCGACCTCACGCTGTCGGGCGACGCCGAGCCACTTCACGCGGTGTTCATTCGCGCCCCCAGGATCGAGCGCATGGGGGCTGATGTAACCGTGCTTGCCGAATACGACGGTGCGCCGGTGCTCGTACGCTCAAAGTCCGTTATGGCGGCATCGTTCCACCCCGAGCTCACCGACGACGACCGCGTACACCGTATGTTCCTCGAACTCGTCGACACGGTGGAACACAGGTAGGAGGCGCTCATGTCCGGACACTCCAAATGGGCCACGATCAAACGCAAGAAGGCGGCCATCGATCAGAAGAAGGGAAAGGCGTTCGCCAAATTGGCGCGTCAGATCGACGTCGCGGCGCGACACGGTGGCGGTGATCCGGCCTCGAATGCGGCGCTTCGCACCATCATCCAGAAAGCCAAGGCTGCCTCGATGACCAATGATGCAATCGATCGTGCCATCAAGCGCGCCACCGGCGAAGCGCAGGGATCCGACTACGAAGCCATCACCTACGAGGCGTACGCACCGGGCGGAGTCGCGTTGCTGATCGACATTCTCACCGACAACCGAAACCGCACGGCATCGGACGTACGTGCAATCTTCACCAAGTGTGGCGGCTCGATGGCCGCACCCGGCGCAGTTGCGTGGCAATTCAGCCGCAAGGGAGTCATCCTGGTGGATCGCACCGCCGGCGAAGACGACGTGATGAACGTGGTGCTGGAAAGTGGAGCGGAGGATCTGGTAGACGATGGTTCGGTCTGGCGCATTTCATGTGAAGCCACCAAGGTGTGGGAGGTAAAGGCTGCATTGGACGCCGCCAACCTGCCCGTGCAGTCGGCGGAAAGCACCATGGTGTCCTCGGCGGTCGTGCCGGTGACCGATGCGGCGGACGCCAAGGCCATACTCAAGATCATGGATGAACTGGAGGAGCACGACGACGTGCAGGACGTGTACGCCAATTTCGACATCTCCGAGGCGCTCCTAGAGTCGGTGGCATCATGAGTCGGGGCATCAACGTCGGTGATGCTGCCCCCGACTTCACCCTGCCCGGTACCGGTGCCCGGAATTACTCGTTGTCGCAGTATCGCGGTTCACCTGTGGTGTTGGTGTTCTATCCGGGGGACAACACGCCGGTGTGTACCAAACAGTTGTGCTCGTACAACGACGAACTCAGCCAGTTCGCCGGGCTCTCGGCGCAGGTGCTCGGTATCTCCGCACAGGACGTGGCGAGCCACGAGGCATTCGCCGCCAAGCACGGGTTCCAGTTTCCGCTCCTGGCCGACGTCGACAAGGCGGTGCACCGCGCCTACGGAGTTCTGGGTCTGATGGATTTGCCGCGACGAAGCGTGTTCGTGGTTGATGGCGCCGGGGTGATTCGTTATGCCCATCGTGCCGTCGTCGGTGTGACGTACCGCCCAGTGGGGGAATTGGTCGACGCAATCACCGCCATCCGCTAACATCAAACACATGTTCGCCCCCCGCAAAGGGACCAACGAGACCTTGTCGCAGTCGAGTTCACCGGGCGTGGTGCTGGGTATCGACCCGGGTCTCACACGTTGCGGGTACGCGGTGGTGCGGCCGGGTCAGCAGCCGTCACTCTTGGCGCTGGGCGTGCTGACCACCCCTGCAAGTGATGTGCTGCCCGATCGTCTGGGGCGCCTGCACGCCGACGTCCTTGCGCTACTGGAGGAATTCTCACCCTCGGCGGTCGCCGTGGAGCGAGTGTTCTTCCAGAACAACACCCGCACGGCGATGAGCGTTGGTCAAGCCAGTGGTGTGGTCCTGGCACTCGCGGCGTCACGAGGTTGTCGCGTGGTGCAATACACGCCCACGCAAGTGAAGCACGCGGTGGCGGGATTCGGAGCAGCCAGCAAGGAAGAGATACAACGCATGGTGCAATTGCGCTGCGGTTTACGAACCTTACCAACGCCGCCCGACGCAGCCGATGCGGCTGCCCTGGCGCTGTGTCACATTGCCAGCGAACCGTTTGCCCGCAGCGTGGCGGGAGCCATCGCGCGATGATCGGATCCTTGCGTGGTCGCGTGCTGGAACGAGTGAGCGATTCCACGGCACTCATCGAAGTGTCCGGTGTGGGGTACGTGGTAACGGTGACGCCACGAACCCTGGCCGAACTGGAGCCAACGACCGAGGCGTTCCTGCACGTGCACCACCATGTGCGCGAGGACGCCCAATTGCTGTTCGGATTCCTCGATCGCGACGAGCGTCGGACGTTCGCCGTGTTGATCGAGACGAACGGCATCGGACCGGCACTGGCGATGGCGATCTTGGCAACACATCCGCCACGGACGTTGGTGGACATCGTGCTCGCAGGCGATGTAGCGGGCCTCACCTCGGTACCCGGCGTGGGCAAGAAAACGGCCGAACGATTGTTGCTGGAGTTGAAGGACCGTCTGAATCTGCCCACCATTGACGAGCCACGTTCGGTGAGCGAGCACGGTGGTGGCATGAGCGACGTACGTGACGCATTGGTGGGTCTGGGTTATGACGACAACGAGATTCGCAACGTTTTGCGCGAGCTCACCATGAGCGATTCGGCAACCATGTTGCGCGAAGCACTCAGTTTGTTGGGGGTACGTCGTGCGTGAGGAATTCGTCGACCCCATCGCTCGCGACGATGCCGATGTGCGTGCCGACAGCGAACTTCGTCCGCGAAAACTCGCGGACTTCGTCGGGCAGGGAGAACTCAAGCAACATCTTTCCATCGTGCTGGAAGCGGCACGAGAAAGGAACGAGGCCGCCGATCATCTCCTCCTGGCTGGTCCGCCAGGCTTGGGAAAAACCACCATGGCCACCATCGTGGCCAACGAGATGGGTGCAACGTTGCACGTTACGTCCGGACCTGCCCTGGAACGAGCCGGTGATCTCGCCGCGATACTGACCAAGCTGGAGGACCGCGATGTGCTCTTCATCGACGAAGTGCATCGATTGTCGCGCGTGGTCGAGGAGATC
>JALRBT010000060.1 GCA_023262255.1 Ilumatobacteraceae bacterium | reverse complement strand
GATGTGGAACATCTTCCTGGGGCTGTTGGCGTTGACGCTGGCCTTCGCGCTCATGGACCCATACTTCTTCATCGCGTATCTTATCGCCATCGCGGTCTTCGGGCTTTTCCAGGCGATGTACATGGCCAACGCCGGTGGCTCGTGGGACAACGCCAAGAAGCTCGTCGAGGTCGATTACGGCGAGAAG
The DNA here is from genome assembly GCA_023262255.1 of Ilumatobacteraceae bacterium. Classification (GTDB taxonomy): domain Bacteria; phylum Actinomycetota; class Acidimicrobiia; order Acidimicrobiales; family Ilumatobacteraceae; genus F1-60-MAGs027. The sequence continues at coordinate 8,798 of JALRBT010000060.1, read as the reverse complement.
AACACGCCGGTGCACGCGGCCACCGTCATCGGCGACACGGTCGGCGACCCGTTCAAGGACACCGCCGGTCCGGCACTCAACCCGCTCATCAAGGTGATGAACCTGGTGTCGTTGTTGATCCTGCCCGCAGTCATCAATTTGCGTGACGACACCGCCGCCCGCTACACCATTGCCGGCGTGGCGTTGGTGGTGCTGTTGGCATCGATCTACCGCTCGAGCCGACAGACCGTCAGCCTCCAGGCTGCCTAAGCCGCACTGATCCACTCGTCGTGCGCTACTTGAGCGACGAGTGGATCGCAGCGGTTGCCCGGAACCTTGCCGCGGATTCCGCGATCAACGCACTGGCGTCCAGATTTTCGGTGGCCGTCACTCAGTTGGTGACCGCCACCCCATTCGGCGACGTGGAGTACCACTTTGTCTGTCGCGATCGCGCCCTGAGCTTCGGCAAGGGTGCCATACCGAGCGATGTCACCTTCACGCAGAACTACGACACGGCGGTCGCAGTGGCAACCGGACAAGCGAATGCCGCCGAGGCCTTCATCAACGGCCAGGTTCGATTCAGCGGTGATCACCAGAAGGTGATCGATGCCCAACCGTTGTTCGCCGCGCTCGATGCAGTGTTCGCGAACGTTCGCGAAACCACCGAATACCGCTGAGTCTCGATCGCCAAAGATCGTTAAATGAGGCCGAGGGCCCTCACCGCGTCGCGCTCTTCCTGCAACTCTGCGACTGACGCGTCGATCTTGGCGCGACTGTAGGCGTCGATCTCCAAATCCTTGACGATCTCGTACTTCCCGCCAGAGCACGTGCACGGAAACGACGACACCAGTCCCTCGGGAACACCGTAGGAGCCGTCGCTCGGCACTGACATGCTCACCCAGTCGCCCGGTGCGGTTCCGAGCGCCCATGAACGGACGTGATCGATAGCTGCGTTTGCCGCCGATGCAGCAGACGACGCGCCACGAGCCTTGATCACGGCGGCACCACGCTTGGCAACCGTGGGAATGAACGTGTCGTTAATCCAGGCGTCGTCGTTCACCAGCGACTTGGCGGGCTTGCCATCCACCTCGCAGTGCGACAAGTCCGGGTACTGGGTGGTGGAGTGGTTTCCCCAGACGGTCATCTTCGTGATGCTCGACAACGGGCGATTCACGCGCATGGCGAGTTGCGACATCGCACGGTTGTGGTCGAGGCGCGTCATGGCGGTGAACTGCCGGGGGTCGATTCCTGCTGCGTTGTTCGACGCAATGAGCGCATTGGTATTGGCCGGATTGCCGACCACCAATACCTTGATGTCCTTTTTTGCATTCTTGGCGATGGCCTCGCCTTGCGGCTTGAAGATTCCGCCGTTGGCCGAGAGCAGGTCCTTGCGCTCCATGCCGTCCTTGCGGGGCATTGCACCAACGAGCAGGGCGACGTCGGCATCACCGAAGGCCACGTTCGCATCGTCGGTGCAGACCACACCATCGAGCAACGGGAAGGCGCAATCGTCGAGTTCCATCTTCACGCCCGAGAGTGCGCCGAGTGCGGGGGTTACTTCGAGCAACTGCAGGATGATCCTCGTGTTGGGTCCGAGCATCGCGCCGGATGCGATTCGGAAGATGAGGCTGTAGCCGATTTGGCCTGCTGCGCCGGTAACGGCGACTCGAACTGGTGTTGTCACGGTCGCTCACCCTAGACGATTACCCCGTCGCATTCGCAAACAGGGCGTTGCCGACGACCCACCGCGTGCATGATCCGTTACGGACGGCCTACCGCCGACACGGATTCGTTACAGGCGACCCACCGCCTGCATGATGAGATCGGCATAAAAGCGCGCACCCGCCGGGCGAAGGTGCGTTTGATCGGAATACAGGTATTCCGGATACTGGCTGGCAATGTCGTGCCAGTCGAGCACCTTCACGTTCGAGTACCGCTCCGGCAAGGAATTGATCAAGCGATTGTTTATCGACTGCCGGGGTTCCGAAGGAACGTGCACCGTGAGAAACAACACGAGCGGAGTGTCGGCCAGCGTGGTCATGATTTCGTCGAAGACTTCCTCCGTGGTGGTGCTGTTGGTTCCGAGATGAATCACCACGATGGAACCCAACCGTCGAACCGACTTCAGGTAGTTGACGATTTCCAGTGCTTGACGCACCGAGCGACTCTTCATGGCGTCGACCGTTGCACCACGTGCCGTCAGTTCGCGTGCCGCACCGAGCATGACGGAGTCTCCGATGGCAAGTACGTCGATGAGTTGACCATCCAGCGTGGTGGTCTGCGTAACGCCACCGCCGATGACCACCGGTTGACTTTCGTCGATCGTCGTCGGCGAAGACTCGTCGTTCGAGCCCGCCGAGTCGGCCGCGGAATCCCCGAGCACGTTCACCACCGCCGATTCGCTGTCGGCGAGGCTTTGGCTGATGTCGTTCAATTTCACGTCTGCCGTTGCCACGCTCACCAGCGCGAACGCCGGCAACACCACGCCAACGGCAACCATGCCGGCGCATCGTCGCCGCGTCGCCTGATCGACGAGAACGCCACTTCGCCGCTCCTCACGGCGGCGGCGCCACCATTCTCCGAATCTTCCGTCCCGCACCGGCAACTCCACGTAGCGATAGGACAGTTCCGTCAGCGCCAACGAAAGCAGCACGAGCAGTACGAACTCGTACGGCGTCAGCCCCTTCCCCGCGAATCGTCGATACATCTGGAACACCGGCCAGTGATACAGATACAGCCCGTACGACCGTTGACCGACGTACGTCATCACGCGATTACCAAGCAATGCGTGGGTCATCGTGGCCGTTGGGTGCACGGCCGCAGCAATCACGGCCACGCTGGCAATGCCGACCAAGAAGAACCCGCCACGAAACAGTACGTCGTACCCCGCGGAACCCACGTTGGTGATCTCCACGACGTCACGAAACACCGCTGCGCAAACCGCCAGTGCACCGAATCCGAGCAGGAACACACCATCGAGCAATTGTCCACGAGTACCGATCGGCGAGGTCTGCAACAGCCACGGGCGCCAAAACACCGCAAGCGCAGCACCAAGGAACAAGCCACCTGCACGGGTGAACGTGCCGAGGAACAGGAAGTCGACGCGCGCCACGGGCTGCCCGAGGAACGCCATGAATTGTTCGGGTGTGTCGGTGACGGTGCCGATTGCACCGCTTCGATAGGTGACCGCCGTGAATATTGCGATTGCCAGGGACGTGGCAACGAAGAGCACTCCGATGACTGGCAGCCTGCGACGACCCAACTTCATCAGCACCAACACGAGGACCGGCCAGATCACGTAGAACTGCTCCTCCACCGCCAACGACCAGAGATGTCGGAGCGGGACGAAGTCGAATGCCGTGAAATAGGACGTGCCGACCCATATCTGGAACCAGTTGAACCCGTACACCAGCGCCGCAACGATGTCGCCGCGCAGATTTCCGAGCGTGTCGCGCCCGAAGATCGAGCAGTACACCGCCACCAAGAGCAACAGCATCCACAATGCAGGCAACAAACGTCGGGCGCGTCGCAACCAGAACTGTTTCAGACTGATGCCGCCGTCTCGCTCCGACTCGGCGATCAGCAGCGACGTGATGAGAAATCCGCTGATGACGAAGAACACTTCGACGCCGAGGAATCCGCCGCCGAGCCACTTCTTGTTGGCGTGGTACACGATGACGGCAATGACGGCGAGCGCACGCACGCCGTCGAGGGCCGGTAGGTAGCCGAGCAAACTCGGCCGCTTATCGCTCACGCTGCACCCCTGCCACGCACTTCCGACTTTCGTGGCTCATGAGAGACCGAGATTGCGGAGAATCTCGCGTGGAGCACGTGACCTATTCAAGGTGTAGAGGTGCAGCCCGGGTGCTCCTGCCGCCAACAATTCACTGCTGAGTTGCGTCGCGACCTCGACACCAAGTTTTCGAACGTCGTCCGGATGCTCGAGCGGTGCGAGACGATCGGTGAGCCATGTGGGGATGGCTGCACCAGACATCTGCGCCATCTTCACGATCTGACCCTTGTTCGAAATCGGCATCACGCCCGGAATCACCGGCTTGGTCACCCCGAGTGCCGCCAACTCGTCGACCAGACGGCGGTAGTGGTCGACATCGAAGAAGAACTGGGTCATCGCAAAGTCTGCGTGTCGCAACTTTTCGGCGAGATGTTGGCGATCCTGCTCACGCGACGGTGAACGTGGATGTACTTCCGGGTGTGCTGCCACACCGATACAAACGTCGAATTCGTCGCGCAAGTGTTCCACCAGGTCGAGTGCAAAGCGATAGTCACTCGGACCGATCTGGGAGGGGTCGTCGGGCAGGTCGCCACCGAGGGCAAGGATGTTCTCGACGCCGACAGCCGTATAGGCAGTGAGCAGTTCGTCGATGTCGGCCCGCGTATGGCCGACGCACGTGAGATGTGCGACGGGCGGAACGTTGCCGGTTCTGGCGAGGTTCACCACCACGTCACGTGTGCGGCTTCGGGTGCTCCCCAGCGCCCCGTAGGTGACCGAGTAGAAGCTTGGTGCCAGTTCCGACAAATCAGCGATGGTGCTGGAGAGTTGGACTTGTGCCTCGTCGGTTTTGGGTGGAAAGAACTCGAATGAATACGTACGACCGCGTGCAAGAAGATTGCTCACTCGCATGGTGCCCTCAGATGCTACGGAAGCAGCGCGCGTCAGCCGAGCGATGCGATGATCTGTGCCATCAGCTGACCGGCTTCGGTCGGATTGGCCCCGACTTTCACGCCGGCGGCACGAAGCGCGTCCATCTTGCCCTGCGCCGTACCCTTGCCACCCGACACGATTGCTCCGGCGTGGCCCATTTTCTTGCCCGCTGGTGCGGTAACGCCGGCGATGTACGCACTCATCGGCTTGGTGACGTTGGCCCTGATGAATTCGGCTGCTTCTTCCTCCGCAGAGCCACCAATCTCGCCGATCATGAGAATCGCACTGGTCTCGGGATCGTTCTGAAACTCGGCAAGGCAGTCGACGAACGACGTTCCGGGAACCGGATCACCACCGATTCCCACGCACGTGGTTACCCCGATTCCCTGCTGCTTGAGTTCGAACAACGCCTGGTATGTAAGCGTTCCCGAACGCGAGACGATTCCGACGTTCTTGCCGCCGGGAGTCGGCTCGTGTGCAATCTCGCCTGCAGTGATGCCGATGTTGCAGCGTCCGGGGCTGATGATGCCGGGGCAGTTCGGGCCGAGCAATCGCGTGCTCGGGTAGTCGCGCTTCAAGGTCGAATAGACGCGGGCTTCGTCTTGCGCGGGAATGCCCTCCGTAATGCACACCACGAAACCCACTCCGGCTGCAGCGGCCTCCAAGATTGCTGCCGGCGCGGCCTTGGGCGGCACGGCCACGAACGATGCGTTTGCTCCGGTGGCCTTCACCGCGTCGGCCACGCCATCGAACACCGGGATTCCTTCCACGTCCTGTCCGCCCTTGCCGGGCGTTACTCCGGCCACCACCTTGGTGCCGTAGGCGCGGTTTCGCAGACCGTGGAACTTGCCTTGACCACCGGTGAGTCCCTGCACGATCACCTTGGTGTTCTCGTTGACGAAGATTGCCATGACTAGTGGGCCTTTCCGCTGGAGGTGGTCATGGTTAGCCGACCTTTCCGTTGGCGATGTCGACCGCGGCGCGAGCCGCTTCCAACATGGTGGGTTTCGACATCAACTTGCTGGAGGGAATACCCGCCTCGGAAAGGATCGAACGACCCTGATCGGCATTGGTGCCGTCGAGTCGAATCACGATCGGTGCGCGCAGTTCCACCCGCCGCAGTGCTTCGACGATGCCCTTGGCAACTTCCTCACCTCGCGTGATGCCACCAAAGATGTTGATGAAGATGCTCTTCACGTTGGTGTCGGAATTGATTACTTCTAGTGCGGAGGTCATCAACTCCGCATTGGCGCCACCGCCGATGTCGAGGAAGTTCGCCGCCTTTCCGCCGACTTGATTCACCACGTCGAGCGTGCTCATCGCCAGTCCGGCACCATTCGCAATGATGCCCACACTGCCGTCGAGCCCGATGTACTGGAGGTCCTTCTCGCGCGCCAAGCGCTCCCGATCGTCGAGTTCCTCGGTGGCGCGGAATGCCTCCCATTCCGGATGACGAAATAGTGCATTGCCGTCGAGGCTGACCTTTGCATCGAGCGCGTGCACCTCGCCGGTGGGCTTCAAAATCAACGGATTGATCTCCGCCAGGTCGCAATCTCCCTTGACGAAGCATTCGTACAACTTCACTAGGATGTCGGCGACGCCCGCTTGAGCCTTGGACGGAATGCGCGCATCGGCCGCGGCCGTCTTGGCTGTGGCAACGTCGATACCGACGATCGGATTCACGTGCAACTTGACGATGGCCGTGGGATCCTTCGCCGCGACTTCCTCGATGTCCACGCCGCCTTGCGCGGACAGCATCAACAGATGTTGCTTGGCGGCACGATCGAGCGTGAACGAGGCGTAGTACTCCTCTTCGATGTCGGAGGCACACTCCACCCACACGCGTCGCACCACGTGACCCTTGATGTCCATGCCGAGGATGTTCGTTGCATGCGTCTGCACCTCGTCCTTGGTGTTGGCGAGTTTGATTCCGCCCGCCTTCCCGCGACCCCCCACCTGCACCTGTGCCTTCACCACCACCGGGTAACCGACACGTTCGGCGATTGCAACGGCTTCGTCCACCGTGTGGGCGACGTCACCCGCCGAGACGGGAATCCCGAACTTCGCAAAATACTGCTTGCCTTGATACTCGAACAGGTCCATCAGTTGTTCACCTTTTCTCGCTCGTCGAGCGCGGTCTCGAGCCATTCGGCAATCGTCTTCAACGACGAACCCGGCCCGAAGATTTCGCTCACTCCCTGTTGCTTGAGTGCGGTTGCGTCGGCATCGGGGATTACGCCACCGCCGAAGATCAATACCTCGCCCATGTCGCGCGACCGCAACTCCTCCATGACCCGCGGAAACAGCGTGAGATGGGCTCCCGACAAAAGCGACAAACCGACGGCGTCCACGTCTTCCTGCAGGGCGGTTTCGGCGATTTGTTCAGGGGTCTGGTGCAGACCGGTGTAGATGACCTCGAATCCGTGGTCGCGAAGGGCGCGGGAGATGGTTTTTGCCCCACGATCATGGCCGTCGAGGCCCGGCTTGGCAACGACTACGCGATAGGGCCGCTTCACAAGTAGTGAAGCCTACGCCACCGCGCGATTGGCTACCTACCCAGAAGGCGTGAAAACACACCACCACGCGCGGTGGTGTCGTTGCTCTCGCCGCATTTGCATCGCTGATCGAGGGGAACCCCCGCCAGTGCCTGCTCGATGTGGCGGCCGCAGCCGGCCCACGTTGGTTTGTTGCATTCGTTGCACGTGACACGCGAACACATTGCTGTATCTCCTTTGGTTTAGTTGAGGGTGAGGAAGAGTTTCTGGAGTTGTTCGGCGGAGTACTTGCTGTCGCGTGACCGACTGTTCAGGCACTCCTCGAGGTTTGCGGCGATGATGGTGAATGCCGCCGCGTTCACCGCCTTGTTTACCGCAGCCAACTGGGTGATGACTTGATCGCAGGACTTTCCCTCGTCGAGCATTCGAATGACCGCGGTGAGCTGACCCGATGCCCGACGCAGGCGGGTACGGGACGCTGACACTGCAACGTCGTACGACGGCTTCTTTCGGGCGACGGTGGTCGAACCGCGCGCAGACGATGCCTTAGCCATTGTTCGACCCACTGTTCGTTTCGGCTGCCGCGATCTCGCGACGAACTTCGTCCATGTCGAGGCCTTCCACGCCCTTGATCAGTTGCTCCAGCGCATGTGCCGGCAGTGCACCAGGCTGACGAAACACCATGACCCCGTCGCGAAACGCCATCAAGGTGGGAATCGAGGAGATGTTGAGCTCCGCGGCAAGTTGCTGTTCCTGCTCGGTATCCACCTTTGCAAACGTGATGTTGGCGTGCTGTGTCGCAGCGCTCTCGAAGATCGGTGCGAACATTCGGCATGGGCCGCACCACGACGCCCAAAAGTCCACGAGCGTGATGCCGTCCTTGGTTACTGCGGCTTCGAAGTTTTCAGTGGTGAGTTCGATTGTGCTCATGGTTGATTCCTTTCGGTGGATACCAGTATACCCCCTGGGGTATCTGAGGGCAAATGGTCGGACAACCGATGGCACACTGAGTGTGATGTTCCGCCGACTTCGATCCCCACTCGCGCGTGCCGTGGCGCCGATCGTTGCGGGTCTCGCCTTCTTTGCCCTGCTCTTTGGAGTTACTTGGCTGTTTGCCGACCGCGCCACCGAGAATCGCAAGCGCGAAGTGCGGCCGGGCGACTACACGTTCCGGGTGGGCCCCGTTGATGACATTGCCGACATCGTCAAACGCGAGGGACCAATCCTGTATCCGGATCTCCGTGACACCACGTATCAACGCAGTGTCGTGGTGGATCACACGGGCGACGAACCATCGCGTGGTTGGCAGGTGTACTACGCGTACCCCGCCGACCGAAACCCCGAGTGTCTGGTGACGCACATCGAGGGAACACGGGACTTTTTGGATTGTGAGGATCGACGCTTGCCGGTCGAGGCGCTCCACCGGCCCGTGGATGCGCGACCCGTGGTGGAGAATCGCACCAGCCTCCTGCTCGACCTACGCGCGCCCTGACCTCGCTACCGCTTGGTCAGCGGCGACACCACACCAGGCACCCCCGACCTCGCTACCGCTTGGTCAGCGGCGACACCACACCAGGCACCCCCGACCTCGCTACCGCTTGGTCAGCGGCGACACCACACCAGGCACCCCCGACCTCGCTACCGCTTGGTCAGCGGCGACA
>JALRBT010000005.1 GCA_023262255.1 Ilumatobacteraceae bacterium | reverse complement strand
TGCTGTTCACCCGTTGCGGGGTTGAAGACCACACCGGAGCGCCCCGAAGTTCCGAGCACCACCTTGTTGTTTACCCAATGACCGATGCGATTCATACGTTGCTCCCGTTCGTTTCTGATGTTGATGATCGTGTGTTCGGCGCTTCTGGAGTCGGTACGGACTAGTGCAGATACTGACTCAAGCCACGCTTGATGAATTTGCCGTGTCCCTTGCGACCATGGAACTTGTCGTTCTCGATCACCACCATGCCGCGCGACAGGACGGTGTCGACCTTTCCATCGATCTCCGTGCCTTCCCACGACGAGTGATCCATGTTCATGTGGTGCTTGTCGTTGATGCCGATCTTGGTCTTCTTCGTCGGATCCCACACCAGGATGTCGGCGTCGGATCCCGGGGCGATGATGCCCTTCTGCGGATACATGCCGAACATGCGTGCCGGCGTGGTGGCGCAGGTTTCCACCCAGCGCTCGAGTGAAATCTCACCCATGACCACGCCCTGGTAGATCAACTCCATGCGGTGCTCCACGCCGCCCATGCCGTTGGGAATCTTCGAGAAGTTTCCGAGACCCAATTCCTTCTGGTCCTTCATGCAGAACGGACAGTGGTCGGTAGAGACGATCGCCAGTTCGTTCATACGCAACCCCTTCCAAAGGTCGGCGTGATGGTGGTGATGGTCGTGCTTCGAACGAATCGGTGGCGAACACACGAACTTGGCACCTTCGAACCCAGGACGAGCAAGGTGGTCCTCCAGCGTCATATAGAGGTATTGCGGACACGTCTCGGCGAACACGTTGAGACCCTCGTGCTGTGCTGCCGCAACCTCGTTGAGCGCCTCCGAGGCGGACATGTGCACGATGTACAACGGCACGTTGCCGGCCACCTTGGACAGCATGATGGCACGATGCGTGGCCTCCCCTTCGAGGAGGCTCGGGCGCGAGTACGAGTGGTACTTCGGATCCGTTTCGCCACGTGCCAGGTATTGCTGAACGAGCACGTCGATGGCGATGCCGTTCTCGGCATGCATCATGATCATGGCGCCGTTCTCGGATGCCGTCTGCATCGCCCGCAGGATCTGGCCGTCGTCGCTGTAAAACACCCCCGGGTAGGCCATGAACAGCTTAAAGCTCGTGACTCCTTCGTGGTCGACCAGGTACGTCATGTCCTTCAGGGCCTGCTCGTCGATGCCGCCGATGATTTGGTGGAATGCATAGTCCACCGCACAGTTGCCGCCGGCCTTGCGATGCCATTCCGCCAGGCCGAGCTGCACGTTCTCGTTGTAGCGCTGCAGGGCCATGTCCACGATGGTGGTGACTCCGCCCCATGCCGCGGCGATGGTTCCCGTCTCGAACGTGTCGACGGCTGCCGTGCCACCGAACGGCAGCTCCATGTGCGTGTGGACGTCGATACCGCCGGGCACCACGTACTTCCCGGATGCATCGATCACCTTGTCGGCCGTCACGCCCATGGCGTCGGCCTGACCTTGCGCATACAGCGCGACGATGATCTCGCCGTCGATGAGAACGTCTTGTTCGTGGCGTCCCGTCGGACTGATGACGGTGCCGTTCTTGATGAGTGTGCGAGTCACGCTGACCTCCTTAGCGACGTACGAGTTCCGGGTAGGCATCTGGGCGACGATCGCGGTAGAACGCCCAGCGGTCGCGCACCATCTTTATCTTGTCCATGTCGAGGTCGCGGACGATGAGCTCGGGCTTGTGCGGGTCGCCAACCTCACCCACGAACTTGCCTTCTGGATCCACGAAGTAGCTCTGGCCATAGAAGTCGTCGTCGCCGTACTCGCTCTCGATACCCACGCGGTTGATCGCTCCGACGTAATACATGTTCGCCACGGCCGAGGCGGGTTGCTCGAGACGCCAGATGTACTCGGACAGCCCGCGACTCGTTGCCGACGGATTGAACACGATCTCTGCTCCGTTCAGGCCGAGCGCTCGCCAACCTTCCGGGAAGTGCCGGTCGTAACAGATGTAGACACCCACCTTGCCCACTGCGGTTTCGAAGACGGGATATCCATCGGTGCCCGGCGTGAAATAAAACTTCTCCCAGAAACCCTTCACCTGCGGAATGTGCTGCTTGCGGTACTTGCCGAGGTAACGACCGTCCGCGTCGATGACGGCTGCGGTGTTGTAGTACAAACCGGGTTGCACGATCTCGTACATCGGCAGTACCAGTACCATCCCCAACTCCTTGGCAAGGCTCTGGAAGCGCTTGGTGGTCGGGCCGTCGGGGATGTACTCGGTGTAGTCGTAGTACTTGGCGTCCTGGACCTGACAGAAGTACGGCCCGTAGAACAACTCCTGGAAGCACATGATCTGGGCGCCCTGTTTGGCTGCGTCGCGCGCCGCGGACTCGTGCTTGTCAATCATTTTGTCCTTGCTGCCAGGCCAGTCGGTCTGCAACAGCGCTGCCTTCACGATGCGGCTCATTACGTATTCCCCCTTGTTTCTCGGTCACCCTCCAAGTTAGTGGGATACCAACAGGCGCCGCACTTTGGCGGTGGCGTCAACCGTGGTTGCCGAACGAGGTTCGCAGTCCCGCCTCGCCACAGTGTCACTCCTCTTACTACCGTTGCCGTCATGTCACAATCCACTCGCCCCCCGTTCGGAGGCACCATCGGAAAGACGTTCGACGACTCCACACCGTGGTGGCCGGACCTTCCGTCTGCCCAGCCAGGGTCACCAAACATCGTCATGGTGTTGCTCGACGACGTGGGCTTTGCGCAGTTCGGCTGTTACGGCAGCGACATCAAGACTCCAACCTTTGATGTGCTCGCCGCAGGCGGCCTGCGATACAGCAACTTTCACACCACTGCGTTGTGCTCGCCAACGCGCGCTGCCCTGCTCACTGGACGCAACCACCACACCAACGGAATGGGCCGCATTGCCAACATCACCTCCGGATATCCCGGGTACAACTCTGAGATGTCACACGAAGATGGAATGATTTCTGAAATTCTCGTGCGCAACGGATACTCCACGTTTGCAGTCGGCAAATGGCACCTCACACCACCGCACGAGCAGCAAATGGGGGCACCACGAGGTCGTTGGCCGCTCGGTCGTGGCTTCGAGCGCTACTACGGTTTCCTCGACGGGGAAACGGACCAGTACTACCCCGACCTCGTGTACGACAATCATCAAGTTGATCCACCACGATCGCCGGAGGAGGGGTACCACCTCACCGAGGACATGGCCGAGAAAGCGGTGCTCTTCATCAACGATGCGCGAGCAGCCAATCCCAACAAGCCGTTCTTCTTGTGGTTTGCGCCGGGAGCGTGTCACTCACCACATCAGGCACCAAAAAAATTCATCGACGCGTACGGCGGCCAATTCGACGAGGGCTGGGACACATGGCGCGAGAAGGTGTTTGCGCGACAGCTCGCCTCCGGGCTCATCCCCGCGGGCACACAACTGAGTGAACGACCGCACTGGGTGCCGGCGTGGAACTCCCTCAGCGCCGATGAGCGCCGTTTGTACTCACGGATGATGGAGGTGTACGCCGGATTTCTCACGCACACCGACGCTCAAGTCGGTCGCATCGTCGACCACGTGAAGTCGCTCGGCGAGTTCGACAACACCATCTTCGTCGTGATGAGTGACAACGGTGCATCGGCCGAGGGTGGACCGAAGGGTTCGTACAACGAGGTGTTCTTCTTCAACTTCATTCCCGAGAGCCTGGAAGAAAACCTGAAACGAATCGATCTGCTCGGTTCTCCCGATGCGCACAACCACTATCCATGGGGCTGGGCCTGGGCGGGCAATACGCCGTTCAAGCGTTGGAAGCGCGAGACGCACGAGGGTGGTGTCACCGACCCGCTGATCGTGCATTGGCCGAAGGGAATCACCGCACGTGGCGAGGTGCGACACCAGTACACGCACGCGGTGGACCTCATGCCGACGTTGCTCGAGCTACTGAAGATCACCCCGCCCGGCGAGATCGCCGGCGTGAAGCAGTCACCGATCGAGGGCGTGAGTTTCGCCCACACGCTGACCGAGGCCGATGCACCAACCAAACACGTCACCCAATACTTCGAGATGTTCGGATCGCGGGCGCTGTACCACGACGGATGGAAGGCAGTGGTATTCCATCCGATGGCTCACCTTGCATACGACGGTTCCGATCCCAACCTTCCCTTCGACAAGGACGCATGGGAGTTGTACCACGTCGAGCAGGATCGTTCGGAGTCACGGAACGTCGCCGCCGAGCACCCCGACAAACTGCAGGAGCTCATCGAGCTGTGGTGGCGCGAAGCGGAGGCTCATCGGGTGCTGCCACTCAACAATCAGCCCGGCAAATTTGGCGACCGTCGTCATCGTCGTGAGCGGTACGAGTACATACCAGGTATCGGAGCGCTACCGCGAGCCGTCGCGCCGAACTTACACAATCGAGGTTTTCGTATCGTTGCCGAGGTCACCTCACCTGGTGCGGTGAGTGGAACGATTTGCGCGCATGGGTCGGCGTCCGCTGGATACGCCGTTTACGTTCGCAACAACAGGCTGCATTACGAACACAACTTCGTGGGTTTGCATCGATTCGTCGCGGCCGCCAATGTGGAGGTACCCACGGGGCCACATCACCTGGTCGTGAAGTTCATCATGACGGGTCGATTCAAGGGCAACGTGGAGCTGTACTACGACGATCTGCCAGTGGGCTCTGCGGAAATACCAATGACCGTGCCCGTCACGTACAGCGTCGCTGGCTTTACCGTTGGCTACCTTCGCGGTCACTCGGTGATCGCCGAGGAGCACGCTCCGTTCGCCTTCACCGCCGGTGCACTCCACCGCGTGATCGTGGAGCCGGAAGGAAAGACGTGGCGTGATCCGGTCCGCGAGGACCGCGCTGCACTCGGCACCCAGTAGCGGCCGCATTACCTGACAACATGGTGGACGTGCGCCCCAACGTCCTGTTCATCACGCTGGATCAGTTCCGTGGCGATTGTTTGTCGTCGCTCGGGCATCGTGTCGTGCGCACGCCGAGCCTCGACGCGCTCGCGCGTGAGGCCACCACCTTCGCGCGTCATTACAGCCAGGCGGCACCATGCTCACCCGGCCGGGCGAGTCTGTACACCGGCATGTACCTCATGAACCATCGAGTGTGTTTCAACGGTTCACCACTCGATGACGCATTCGACAACGTTGCGCGACTGGCACGTCGCCACGGCTATGCACCGGCACTGTTTGGGTACACCGATCAGGGCATCGACCCACGCGTGACCGTGGACGCATCCGATCCCCGGTTGTCCACGTACCAGGGAGTCCTGCCGGGTTTCGATTGGTTGCTCGACTTGAGCGAGCCGTACACACCGTGGCTCACACACCTGCGCGAGCATGGTCACACGACTGACGATCACGTCGCCGCGCTGACATCCGAACCCGACCGTGACGAATCACTGAGCATCACGTCATTTCTCACCGACAACTTCCTGACCTGGCTCGAGTCACGCGAGGTGAGTCCGGCCGATGCGCCGTGGTTCGCCCACCTTTCGTACCTGCGCCCGCATCCGCCGTACTCGGCTCCAGGTAAGTGGAGCACCGCGTACGACCCTGACGACGTCGAGTTGCCGATCTCGCCGAGCGACGATCGCCACGGCTTTCACGACGCGATCATGCAACTGCCCGATACGCGGGCGCCGAGAACCGAGTCGGGAATGCGTCGAATGCGCGCCCAGTATTACGGAATGATCGGCGAGGTTGACCACCACCTCGGGCGAGTCTTTGCTGCGCTGCGGGAGCGGGGCGACTGGGAGGACACCATCATCGTGATTACGGCCGATCACGGCGAGCAACTCGGCGACCATGGACTGCGCGAAAAGGTGGGGTTCTTCGAGCAGAGTTACCACATCGTCGGCATGGTACGCGCGCCACGACTCGATGCCGGCTACGGCCGGGTCGTCGACGCCTTCACCGAGAACATCGACATCCTCCCCACCTTGTGCGAGGTGATCGGTGCGCCGATTCCCTCCCAATGTGATGGCCGCTCGCTCCTGCCCTGGCTCTCGGGCGAAACGCCCGAAGAGTGGCGCGAGATGGCTACCTGGGAGTACGACTGGCGCCAGTTGTACATCACCGACGAAACCTCCGGCTCGGCACTCAATTGGCCCCACGACCGACGCCTGGAACGCCAACACCTGTGCGTGCAGCGAGATGCCGACAACGCCTACGTTCAGTTCGGCAACGGTGACTGGTTGGCGTTCGACCTGCAAGCCGACGCCTCGTGGCGAACTCCGCTTCGCTCGCCCGACCGCGTGTTGCCACTCACCCAACGCATGCTCACCTGGCGATCACAACACGCCAATCGCGTTCTCAGCGGCCTGAAGTTGGAGCACGGCGGCATCGGGCGATGGCCCGATGGCGTGACCTGGCGAACAGCACGGTAGTGCGCCAGAGCACTTCCGGGTCGCATGTTCGGCAAGGCTAGGGCGATGGCGTTTCGCTGGGGTATCGCCGGAACCGGTCGGATCGCGAGCGACTTCGTCGATGGACTGCGACAAGTACCCGAAGCCAACGTCGCGGCGGTCTGTTCGCGACGCGCCGACACCGCCCGGGATTTTGCCGCACGACGAAACATTCCCCGCGCGCATTCGAGTTACGAGGCTCTTGCAGAGGACCCGAACGTCGACATTGTGTACGTGGCCACGCCCAACTCGCGTCACCGAGACGACTCGGAGATGTTCATGCGTGCAGGCAAGCACGTTCTGTGCGAGAAGCCGTTCGCCCTCAACGCGAAGCAAGCGGAGTCGATGATCGCCACGGCTCGGAACGAGCGGCGATTCATCATGGAGGCGATTTGGAGTCGTTTCTTGCCGGTGTACGTGTCGCTTGGAGAAGTGCTCGCGTCGCAACGCCTGGGCCGTATCCACCATGTCGCCGCCGATTTCGGCTTCGTGGCACCGAGTCAGCCGACGCATCGACTGAACGATCCCTCCCTCGGCGGGGGCGCATTGTTGGACCTCGGAATCTATTGTCTGCATATTGCGCGATTCGTCCTCGGTGGTCACGACTCCGTCGTCGCGCACGGCGATGTGAACGACCAGGGAGTCGATGTTGACGCCACCTACACGCTCACCTATTCATCGGGTGCAACTGCAACGCTTCGCAGCACCACCCGACACGCAACACCGTGCACCGCCACTATCACCGGTGAGTACGGCATCATTCGCCTGGAGTCGCGCATGCACAACCCACCCGGCTTTCGCGTGCAACTTCACGACGAGGCCGAGCGCTACCACCGATACGACGAACCCGGTCAAGGGTTGCGTCACCAGGTTCCCGAGGTTCACCGCTGCATCGAGAGTGCGTTCATCGAGAGCCCTCGTCTGACCCATTCCGAAACGCTTGCCTACGCTCGAACCATGGACGACATCCGACGCCAACTCGGTGTGCGATACGACGTCGACGGCCACCACCAATGACGTCCGGCGCACACTCCAGATTCGGCATGGTTGCGAGCGCCGACGGTGCTGCAACCCAAGCGGGCACGCACATGCTCGCACTCGGTGGAAACGCCGCCGATGCCGCCATCGCCACGTGTGCCGCCATGGGTGTCGTTGCGCCGCATCTGTGCGGACTCGGCGGCGACCTCTTCGCTCTGGTTCACGTGAACGGCGAGGTGCACGCACTCGACGCTGCGGGTCGCGCAGCCTCCGGCGTCGACGCCGAGCAACTTCGAACCGACGGACACCGCGAGATGCCCTTTCATGGCGACGTGCGCACCGTCACGGTGCCTGGCGCAGTGGCCGGTTTGGTGGCGCTGCACGAGCGATTCGGAACGCTCCCCCTTTCCACGCTGTTCGCGCCTGCAATCCGCCTCGCCGAGGAGGGCTTTGCCGCCTCGCCACTGCTGGTCGGGTCGCTCTCGGCGATCGCACCACGTTTCGCCGTGAACTTCGCCGATCTGAAGAATCAGGCGACGAGTGCCGGTGCGTCCGTGCGTCGTCTCGGCGTTGGTCGAACACTCCGTACGATTGCCACCGGGGGCACGGCGTCGTTCTATACGGGCGAGTTCGGCGAGGGGCTCATTGCGATGGGGGCCGGCGTCTACTCGCGACACGACATGGAGTCGGCGGCTGCCGACTGGATCACGCCACTTTCACTCTCGGTCTACGGCACTCGTGTGTGGTCGATTCCAGCGCCGTCCCAGGGATACCTCTTTCTTGCGGCACTCGGCGCGAGTGCCGAGTTGGACCTTCCCGACGACCCCGACGATCCGCAGTGGGCCCACCTGCTCATCGAGTCGACGACGGCCGTCAGCCACGATCGACCCGACGTGCTGCACGATCGAGCCGATCTTGCGGGTTTGCTACCGGGGCTCATCGATCGGGCGTCGTTGGTGAATCCATCGTTGGCATCGGTTCGACCCACTCCAGGCGACGACGGCGATACCACCTACCTGTGCACTGCCGACCGTGACGGCATGGGGGTGTCGCTCATCAACTCCAACGCCGCGGGATTCGGGTCGTTGCTGGTGGAGCCGAACACCGGGATTAACCTCCACAATCGCGGCCTCGGGTTCAACCTGTCGAAGGGCCATCCAGCCGAAGTTGCACCCGGCCGCAAACCGCCCCACACGCTGTGCCCGGCACTCATCACGCGATCCGACGGTTCATTGCGCGCCGTTCTGGGCACCATGGGAGGCGATGCTCAACCACAGATCATGCTGCAGGTGATCACCCGGTTGTTGCGCCATCAGCAGTCGCAGTTCCCGCGGCAAACGGTGGATGCAGGCCGATTCGCATTACGCGGCCCCGTCACCGGGTTCGACTCGTGGACCTCGGGTCGCCCCCCGACGGTGTTGGTGGAAGGGCACGCACCGGATGCCTGGGCCGCTGGTCTGGCCGATCGAGGTCACGCCGTCGAACGTCGCGGCCGCTTCGATTCCGGCTTCGGTCACGCCCACTGCATCGTCGTTCGAGACGACGGCGCCATGGCGGGAGGTGCGGACAGTCGTAGCATCGTCGGGTCATGCGCGGGGTTGTAGACGACACCACACCAGGCAACGAGTGGTGGCGAAACGCCGTCATCTATCAGTTGTACGTACGTTCGTTCTCCGACGGCAACGGTGATGGAGCCGGGGATCTGCAGGGAATCATCGACCGACTCGACCACCTCGAACAACTCGGTGTCGATGGAGTCTGGCTGAACCCGTGTTATCCATCACCGCAGCACGACCACGGTTACGACGTGTCGAACTACTTCGACATCGAACCCGCCTACGGATCACTCGAGATCTTCGATGAGTTCGTCAGGGAGGCCAACTCGCGAGGAATCCGCGTCTTGATGGACGTGGTTCCAAACCACTGCAGTAGCGACCACACCTGGTTCAAGGAGGCCCTGGTTGCGGGGCCGGGAAGTGCCGCACGTGAACGCTTCTACTTCGCCGACGGCAGGGGCGACGGTGGCAGCGAACCACCCAACGACTGGAACTCCGTCTTTTGCGGCAGCGCGTGGACGCGGGTCACGGAATCGGACGGATCGCTCGGACAGTGGTATCTCCACACGTTCGACTCGCACCAACCCGATCTCCGTGCCGATCACCCCGATGTCGTTGCCCACTTTCGGAACATGTTTCGATTCTGGTTCGACCGCGGTGTCGATGGTTTCCGGGTGGATGCAATCATCGTCATGGGCAAGGAGCCCGGACTTCCCGATGCGACTTCCGCGCCGGAGGGAACCCCGCCGGATGACACGTGGCGCTTCAATGCCCACACGATCAATCATCCGTCGCTGTTTCCCATCGTCACCGAGTGGCGGAAGGTATTTGACGACTACCAACGCGAACACTCACGAGTGCTGGTGTCGGTTTCCGAGGCATACACCCCGCGCGCACCGGAGAACCTGCTGCGGTACGTCGGTCGTGACTCCTTCCACCAATCGTTCACGTTCGACCTACTGCTTGAGCCATGGAATGCTTCAGCGATGGAGCAGGCGATTCGATCCAACTACGACACGTTGCGACGCGCAGGTCGGTCGTACACGTGGACACTCAACAACCACGATGCGCATCGCATGGTGACGCGTTACGGCCGTCTCGATGCGCACGAGTTCTACAGCGGCAACAACCTCCTCAATTCATCCGCCCCCGTCGACCTCCGGCTCGGCGACGAACGCGCACGGGCCGCTCTCATGATGATGCTGGCCCTCCCCGGCTGTGCATACCTCTACATGGGAGAAGAACTCGGTCTTCCCGAGGTGCTGGATCTTCCGAACGATCGGCGGGAGGACCCGTTATTCCTGCGTTCGGGCGGACAACAGCCCGGTCGGGATGGTTGCCGAGTACCCATTCCGTGGACCCAAGCATCCGCCAATTCATTCGGATTCAGTGGCAACGACACACCCTCATGGTTGCCGCAGCCAGCAACGTGGGGCACGTATGCCGTCGATCGACAGGATCATGATCCCGAATCGACACTGCAGTTGTATCGTGCAGCGCTTCGACTTCGCTCGCTCTTCGTGGCAGCCGGGGATCACATGGAGATCTCACGTGAAAACGACCTCTTGTTCATCCATCGAGGCAATTCGGTCGCGGTAGTGAACTTTGGATGGCAGACCACGGCTCTACCCGACTCGTTCGGACCCAACCACACCCCGCTGCGGGCGCTCACTCCCGTGCTCAGCTCCCGACCGGGCGCTTTGTCTGCTGCGGGTGGGGCTGGAATTCCCCCCCAGACGGGGGCGTCGGCCAATGTATCCGGGGTGCCGACCCCCGGTTCCGCACCAACCGCTGCACCACAAGGCCCGTGGCGACTGGCGGAAAACTCCGCCGTTTGGCTCGTTCGTGCCGTTGACCAACCCCTAACCTAAACAGGACGTCAGCCACCGAACCCGCCATCTGGTCGTGACGTACCCACCAAGGTGGGTGCACCTATCAACAACTAAAGGGGAGAACATGAAACGTTCACGTAGGGCATTTGGTGCTCTGTTTGCCCTCGCGCTGGTTGCCACCGCTTGCGGTGGAAGTAGCGACGAGGCATCGGACACCGACGCCGCCGAAGAAGCAGTAGAAGAGGAAGCGGCTCCTGCCGGCAAGACGGAGATCACCGTCACCGGTCCAGAGCGTTCCGATGAAGAGGCTGGCGCCCTTCAGGACGCACTCAACGTATGGGGCGACGCCAACGGCGTGACCGTCACCTACCTGGGTGATGCCGACTGGGAGTCCAACATCAACACCCAGGTGCAGGCCGGTAACGCGCCCGACATCTCCATCTTCCCGCAGCCAGGCAAGCTGGCCGACTTCGCCCGCGCCGGCTACATCGTTCCGCTCACCGACGAAGTGAACGCTTCGATCGAGTGGTCGGACGCATGGAAGCAGTTCGGTCTGGTCGACGGTCAGCAATACGGTGTACCAATGAAGAGCGACCTGAAGTCGCTCGTCTGGTACCAGCCGTCGCGATTCGCCGAGGCCGGCTACGAAGTGCCGACCACCTTCGGTGAATTCACCGCGTTGGTCGAAAAGATGGCCGCCGACGGCGGACCCAAGCCGCTGTGCGTCGGTATCGAGTCCGGTACCGCCACTGGCTGGACCTACACCGACTGGGTGGAAGAAATGGTGTTGCGCCAACACGGCGCCGATGTGTACGACGAGTGGGTCGCACACGACATCCCATTCAACGATCCACGAATCGTGGAGTCGATGCAGGCAGTGCTTGACCTGTGGACCGAAGACAATGTGTACGCCTCGGGCGGCACCATCGCGGCCACCGCATTCCAGGACAACGGACAACCGCTCGTGGACGGCGACTGCTACATGCACCGCCAGGCCTCGTTCTACTCCGCCTTCATTCCTGCCGGCACCGTGTTCGGTGACGGCCCAGGCGAAGTGAACGTGTTCTACTTCCCCGACATCAACGGTGACAAGCCCGTGCTTGGTGCCGGTGTGTTGGCCGCTGCATTCAACGACGACGCCAACGTGATGAAGCTCATGTCGTACCTGGGTTCGGCCCAGTACGCGATGGAGCGTCAGCAGGCCCAAGCCACCCGCAAGGGCGGCAACGGTGCGTTGTCGGGATTCCTCTCGGCAGCAATCGGTCAGGACCCGTCGGTATACACCCCACTCGAGCAGTCGTTCCTCAAGATTCTTGAGACTGCCGCGATCGTGCGATTCGACGCGTCAGACCTCATGCCGGCCGATGTCGGTGCGGGAACGTTCTGGACGGATGGAACTTCAGCAGTGAACGGTGATCTCACCGCGCAAGAGGCTGCGGACGCAATCGAAGCGTCCTGGCCTGGCTGAGGTACGTAACGACGTAGTCTGCGGACTACGAAAGAATTTGCAATAGGTATCGGGGCACTGGCACGAAAGTGTCGGTGCCCCGAACCACAATGGAGGGCTTCACCCACGTGATGAAGAGTTGACATGAGAGAATTCATCGGACAAATTCTCTCCACCCTCCTCACCGTGACCATCGCCGTGGGCGTGAGCGGTGCTCTCTGGGTGCTGGCCAACCTGTTGGTCAATCGAATGCGCGATACTTCTGTTCGCGCGACCTATCTTTCCCGCGCACTGACGGGTTTCGTCGTGGCCGGCGTTCTCAGTGGCAACCGTCTCACGCAGTACTCCACCGCGGCACCCGGTGCATCGTTCGTGCAATCCTTCGTCCAATGGATATGGCTACCGATCGCCATTGCGGTTGGCGTCGGTTCCGCAACCTTCGTCGCCGAACGCCAGGTGCGACGTGATCGTCGGATCATCCTCGACGTTCTACTCATCGGCACCGTTGGAGGCGTTCTCGGCGCACTCCTCGTCGACGCGGCTCGACCCAACCTCGTCCCTGGTGAAGTGGCACTGGTTGCCGTGCTCTCCGTCCTGTTCTTCGGTGCGATGGGAGCGATCGTGCATCGTAGTGTTCGCACCCTCGCGGTGCTGCGCATGGTGCTCCTTGGAGCCGTTGTGGGTCTGGTGCTCGGAGCTTGGGGCGTCGGCGAACTCGGGGCATCATCGACCGTTACTGGAATCGTGCTGGGTGCGATCATCGGCGGTCTTGTCGGTGCGCGCTGGGCCCTCGTCCCGGCAGTGAGCGGTGAACGTCGTGTGGCAACCGAACGTCGCGCTCGCGCCGCGGTGTTTCTGGCGCCTGCACTTGGATTCATCGCGATCGCATTGGTGATCCCGTCCCTACGCACCATCTACCTGTCCCTACTCGACCGCAAGGGATCCACGTTCATCGGCCTGGACAACTACCTCTCGATCTTCCGTGACCCCAAGGCCTGGGACATGTCGCGATTCGGATCGCTCTGGACCAGTCGTCTCACCATTGCAGCCGGCGTGTGCTTCCTGGTGTTCGTGCTGCTGGCCGTTCGTAGTCGTCGGCGCTCGGGGCACTTCGTCGAGTTCGGCAGTGCAAGTACACCGCCGCTCGTTCTTGCCGTGATGTTCGCGGGGTTCGCCGTGTTCTCCACCTTGCGTGGGACTCTCGTCAACAACCTCTGGTGGGTGTTCGTGGTTACCGCACTCTCGACCGGACTCGGACTGCTCATCGCGGTGCTGGCCGACGGTGTCCGGTTCGAACGCACCGCTAAGGCCATCATCTTCATGCCGCTCGCCGTGTCGATGGTCGGCGCCTCGGTCATCTTCCGCCTCGTCTACATCTCACGCGACGCATCCAAACCACAGTCCGGCACGCTCAATGCGCTGTGGGTCGGCCTTGGCAAGCTCAGCACCGGAGAAGGTCTCGTCAGATTGCTCGTTGGCGTGGTGGTGCTCGTGCCGACTGCATTAGCACTACTCGCGGCAACGCGATCACTCGTTCGTCGGCAGTGGACGAAGATCGCACTCCCGGCAGCGGTTGCCGGTGGCGGGATCTGGTTCTCGCTTCGCTACTGGCAACTGGTGGGCACCGGTCTTGGTGGTCAACGAGTCGGAAAATCCGGTGAGATCATCGCCGATCCCATCAACTTCCTGCAGGAGCCGCCGTTCAACAACTTCTGGCTGATGCTCGTGCTCGTTTGGATTCAAACGGGTTTTGCCATGGTCATTTTTTCTGCCGCCATTCGTGCGGTACCCCGCGAACTTACCGAGGCTGCCGCAATCGACGGTGCCGACACTCAACAGACCTTCTGGCGCGTCACCATGCCCCAGATCGGACCCACCATCGGCGTGGTTGCCACCACCATCATGGTGCTGGTGATGAAGGTGTTCGACATCGTAAAGGTGATGACCAACGGCAACTTCGGCACCGAGGTGCTCTCCAACAACATGTACCGAGAGGCCTTCTACAACCTCAACATCGGTCTCGGTGCCGCGCTTGCAGTGCTCATCTTCGTGTCGGTGTTGCCCATCATGTACATCAACATCCGCCGCATGAACAGGACCTCCTGACATGACCGCACCCACTCACGTCCGTGACGCCGAGACCGGCCCCATTGCGTGGCTGTACGGGCGCCTGCGACGCTTGCCGGTGGCCGGACTGTGGTTCATCGTGGTGGTGTGGAGTCTTCCCACCGTCAGCCTCTTCATCAACTCGTGGCGGTCTCGCGATGATCAGCGTGGTAGTGGCTGGTGGACCGTGCAGCCGGATGAGCTCACGCTTGACAATTACCGCCGAATCTTCGAAACGAACGTAAACACCAACCTCGGAAAGTCGTTGCTCAACTCCATCGCCATCAGTGTTCCGGCAACCATCATCCCTATTTCCATTGCCGCATTCGCCGCGTACGCCTTCGCATGGATGAAGTTCAAGGGTCGAAAGACCCTGTTCGTCGCCACGGTGTCGCTCCTTGCGCTACCACTGCAAGTTGCACTCATTCCACTGCTGCAGTTGTACGTCGGCGGCGCCCACGTAACGATTCCATGGATCGACAAGACAGTCACGCTGTTCCCCGACTTGAATCTGGTCAACACCACCACGGCGGTGTGGCTCACCCACACCGGCTTTGCGCTACCGTTCGCAATCTTCCTCATTCACAACTACATCGCCGGGTTGCCCGGTGAGATCTTCGAGTCGGCACGCGTTGACGGGGCCGATCACTTCACCATCTTCTGGCGGCTCGTTGTACCCCTGTCCATTCCGGTACTTGCAGCCTTTGCGATCTTCCAATTCCTCTGGACGTGGAACGATTACCTCATCGCCAACACGATGGCCGGAACCAACCCCAACGCCCTGCCCACCACCATCCTGATCGCCAACTTGGCAGGCGACTTCGGCACCAATGAACACCTACTTCCGGCAGCCGCCTTCATTCAAACGGCCGCGCCACTCGTGGTGTTCTTCTCCATGCAGCGGTACTTCGTCCGCGGACTAATCGCCGGCGCCGTCAAGGGATAGCGAGACGGGCCCCTGCCCGGCTGATTGAGAATTCGATTCAGCCGACCGTATAGGTGAAGGTGGCACTGAACCGCTGATGGGTCTTGGTTGCCTTGGCCGTCAACTCCAGTACGCAGGTGCCCTTCTTCATGAAACGAATGGTGGTGGTCGACGAACCTTTCACCACGGTGCACACCGTCGATTCGAACCTGCCCGGCTGCGGAATACGCAAGGCTGCCCTGCTGCTGACGCGCACCTTTGATCCTTGATTGGTCACCAGTGCCGAGTTCCGCAACTGGATGCTGCTCCCGACCTTCTGCGTCGCACCATCCTTCGCCAGACCGATACGACGAGACTTCACCACCTGCTCGCGCAGGAACGTGAGCGGAACCACGGTGTCCAGACTGGTGTCCTGCAAGCCCAAATGATCTCGATGCACGAAGATCGCGCAATCGGAGACGCCGCAACTCAGGGTTTCCTTCACTGTCGTTCCATCGGCTTCGTACATCACCACTTCGTTCTTCAGTGGAAGTGTCAGTGTGCCGGTTGCCGACTGCGACCCTCGGGCACCGAACATGGTGGCCCAGATCATTTCGTCGATGCGCTTCAGGCTGCCGTTGCACTTCAAGCCGGTGGTGTCACGCTGACCAACGGTCGGCTTGTAGCACTGACGAATGTACACACCTTGGCTGGCGGGAATACCCGAGAGTGTCAACGTGATCTGCTCGCCATCGACCAGGTTCGTCGACTTGCTCGGTGTCACCACCACCGCGGCGGAGACCGGTGACGCCGAAATCAAAGGAATTGCCCCGACGAGCAGTCCCATGGTCAGTCGAACGATCATTTTCGCAGTTGGTTTCCGTGTCACGGTGGGCTCCCTTGATATCTGATGTGTCGTTGCTACGAGCCAGCACTGAAACTGATCGGCACGAAGACGTCCTGGGAACGATCGTCGCGCCGCGTATGGTCGGCGAATGCCACCACACCGCACCGTTCCCTGGTGCAGTCGATGAGGTTCGTCGAGTCATCCGTTGCTCGCACAAGCAACGGTACGACGAACGACCCGTCGGCAACGAAGGGAACCGTGAGACCTATGGCATACCCGGGCGGGTTGGAAGATACCCACTGTGACAACGGGGACGAGCCGTCCACATTCACGCCGCCCACGCAACGACGAGCACTGGTCCACTCCACTTGATTGCACACGAACACATAGACGCCCTTCGTCACATCGAATCCCGTGCCGCGTACGGTTACCAACGTTCCGGCGGGATCGAGACCTGCGGTCTGACTCACGATCAGAGTTGGTCGCGGTTTTTGTGCACCTTTGCTCGTCGAGGTGGAAATGGTCGTGGTGGACGACGCAGTCGTCGTAGCGGTCGTTGTGGTGGCCGCCGCGACACTCGTATCGGGGGGCTTGAGCGTTGTGGCGGGTGCAAGCGTGGTGGTCGGCGCAGGTATCACAGCCGGCGCGAGCGTGGTGGATGATTCCGTTGCCGCCATCGAAGTGGTGGGCTCGACAGTCGATGCACAACCCGTCAGCGCCATCGACGAGGCGAGCAAAGGTAACCAACGTCTCAGCCCCCGGCTTCGGTGTGGTCGTGCTGCGCTCATACCCTTGAAGCCGATGTCGCGACGATTGCTGGTGGTGGGTTCGTTGCTCATCATGGGGTTGGCGGCATGTGGCGACACGGCTCCGGTAACCGAGGCTGATGCACAGTTCATTCTGTCGCAGGACTTTCCGCTTCCCACGGTGGAGCCGGAGTCGCCGAATCTCCCCACCTTCACCGCTGGTGCCGACGGCATCGTGGTGGAGGTCACTGATAGTTCGCGAATCATCGTGCTGAACGAAGCAATCGCCGAGATCGTCGTCTCCCTCGGGATGCAGCAGTTCATCATCGGTCGCGACGCCACGACGACGCTTGCATCGCTGGCCAACGTCGCCGAGGTGAGCAACGGTCACGACATCAGCGCCGAGAGCGTGCTGTCGCTCCGGCCCAGCGTGGTGATCGGCGATACGCGTACCGGTCCGCCGGAGGCCTTGCAACAACTGCGCGCTGCCGGCGTGGCCGTGCTCGTCGCGCCCGAGGTGTGGACGTTGTCCGCGCTTCCAACCCGAGTGGAGATGATCGCCGGTGCTCTGGGGATTCCACGTGCCGGTGAACGGCTCGTCGCCCTCACACAACGAGCAATCGACGACGCACTGCGCGGTGTCGGCGCGTATGCCGACGTACTGCGCGTCGCGTTCTTGTACGTTCGCGGAACCGCGTCGGTCTACTTGCTCGGTGGAACAGGATCGGGTGCCGACGAACTCGTTGCGGCGACGGGCGCGGTCGACGTTGGTGCGCTCAACGGCTTGTCGGCTTTCACTCCCCTCACCGCCGAGGCGATTGTGCAGGCCGATCCCGATGTGCTCCTCGTGATGACACGAGGATTGGACTCCGTCGGTGGCATCGACGGATTGCTCGCACTTCCGGGTGTGTCGAGCACTCGCGCCGCCGCCACGCGCGCCGTGATTGCGGTCGACGACGACCTACTACTCTCGTTTGGTCCACGAACCGGCGCCATCATCGCGAGATTGGCAGAACTTTTGAACACCTTCAGTAGCGACACATGACCATCGCCCGACGAACCAGCCTTCCCGCCGTGGCCGTGTTTCTCGTTGCGTTGCTCAGCGTCACCACTCTGCTGTCACTTGCAACCGGCGCCTTTCGGATTTCCTTGTCGGACTTGTTCGGCATCATCGGTGATGGACCGAGTCGCGATACGGCAGAGGCCGTGGCGCACAACGTGTTCTGGCAAGTTCGCCTCCCCCGAATCGTGCTGGCAATCCTGGTGGGCGCAAGTTTGGCCGTCGCAGGCGTCATCATGCAGGGCATCTTCCGCAATCCCCTGGCCGAACCGGCGACCGTCGGAGTATCGGCGGGCGCCGCAGTCGGTGCGGTGATTGCCATCATCGTCGGCCTTAATCAGTTGCCGCTCGGTGTCCAATTCGCCGCGTTTCTCGGGGGCACACTCTCCACTGCCCTCGTCTACGTGTTGTCGCGTTCCGATGGCAAGACCGAGGTGGTCACGTTGATCCTCACCGGCATTGCGATCAACGCCTTTGCCGGTGCGGTCATCGGCTTTGCGGTGTTCGTCGCCGACGATGACGAAATTCGATCGGTCACGTTCTGGAGTCTCGGAACGCTCGGGTTGGCGACGTGGAAGGCGGTGGGTGTCGTGGTGCCACTCGCGTTGCTCGGAATGGCGATGAGCGCAAAGTTCGCCAGGGTGCTCGACACGCTCGCACTCGGCGATCGTCCCGCCACGCACCTCGGCGTGCGAGTGGAACCGGTCCGCCTTCAGGCCATTGCGGTCGTTGGATTGCTCGCGTCCAGTGCAGTGGCCGCAACGGGCATGATCGCCTTCGTTGGTTTGCTCGTTCCGCACATCATGCGTATCGTCCTTGGGCCGCGTCACCGACACCTGCTGTGGACGGCGGCTCTCCTCGGCGCCAGCGTGACGCTCCTGGCGGACCTCGCCGCACGAACCCTCTTGTCGCCGGCAGAGCTTCCCCTGGGTGTCGTCACGGCGCTCATCGGTGCGCCGTTCTTCCTTCTGTTGTTGCGCAGCACCCGACGCAGTCAAGGTGGATGGGCATGAGTTCTTCGCTCGTCGCATCCCACGTGATGGTGGAACGCAGCGGTTCCACGTTGCTCAACGACGTGTCGCTAAGCCTGCAGTCAGGTGAGTTGCTGGCGGTACTCGGCCCGAATGGAGCAGGTAAGTCGACGCTGCTCGGGGCGATTGCAGGTGACTTCCCGCTGTCGGGCGGCTCGGTTTCGATCAACGGTCGCGACGTAACCTCGTTCGCACCGCGCGAACTTGCGCGTGTTCGTGCCGTCCTCCCGCAACAAATTGCGATTTCGTTTCCGTTCACCGTTCGGGAGATCGTGGCGATGGGTCGCAGCCCGTGGCTCGACGCCAACGACGACGAACGAATCGCCGCCGCCCTGCAACGAATGGAGGTTGCCTCGTTGGCGGGCCGCACGTACCAAACCCTCTCCGTGGGCGAGCAGGCACGCGTTTCGATGGCACGCGTCCTTGCCCAGGACACCCCGTTGTTGTTGCTCGACGAGCCAACCGCCGTTCTCGACATCGGCCAGCAGGAGCGATTCCTCGCCATCGCCCGATCACTCGTCTACGAGGGTCGCGGTGTGATCGCCGTGTTGCACGACCTCAACGTTGCGATGCGATTCGCCACCAAGGTGGTGATGTTGCATCAGGGACGCTGCGTCGCCAGTGGTGACCCGCGTTCGGTTCTCACCGATGCCCTGCTCTCGGACGTGTACCACCAGAACATCCGGGTTACCGCCACCACGGATGGTCGTTCGGTGATCCTTCCCGATCACCAGTAGCGCGTTACCCGTTCGCCTGCTCTAACGCCGCCATGCGGCGGAACTGCTCGACCACGTCCGGGCTCCTGTGTTGGGGATTTCGTGATCGGTACACGGTGTCGACGTTGACACAGATTCGACCGAACTCACCCCAGGTGCCGAACGCGTCGAGTGCGATGTCACGGGCCGCATCGAACGCGTCCATTCCCGAATCCTGGCGAACCGACGCCTCGCGCAAGACGTACGACAGGTAGTCACGAACCTCGGCTACGCCGGAGTTGTCGGTGATCGGACCGTGTCCGGGCACCACCACGTCGGCACCGAGCGACGTGATGAGGTCGCATGCGGCGATCCAGTTCTCCAGCGGTCCGGCCCACACGATTGGTGTTCCGTCGATGAACAGAATGTCCCCCGTGTACACCACCTTGGCATCTGGTACGTGCACGATCACATCACCGTTGGTGTGCGCCGGCCCGACCTCCATCAACTCCACCACGCGACCACCCACCTCGATGTCGAGTCGTCCGTCGAACGTGCGGGTCGGTGGAGTCAGGGTGATTCCCGAGAAGTCGAAGTCTCCGAAGAACGACCTGAAGAGGTCGCCCACCTCACCCGGCGCGGCGTTCAACGCCGCAAGCATCTGGGGTGGAACTTCCTTCATCTCCTCGGCCGCCGAACGCGACGCAATGATCTCGGCATTCGCGACACGCTCATTGCCGTAGCAATGATCGCCGTTGGCATGGGTGTTCACCACGGCGGAGATCGGAGCCGAACTCGTGAACGGCTTCATGGAGTTCAACATCGCATCGGTCAGGTTGAGGTCGAACAGGGTGTCCACGAGCAGAGATTGGCCGTCGCCCACCACGAGACCCGCGTTGCTGTAACCCCAACCGCCATCCGGCTGGAGATACGCCAAACATCCATCGGTTACCTCGTGCACGCCGAGTTGATAGTTGAACACGTGGTCAGTGTACGCTCGCGACATGTCCGATCTGGTGCTCGACTCGCTCCGCCGTCGCATGCGGGCCATCTTTTCGCTGTATGAGGATGCCACCGCAACGATGGACCTGCACCACGTCAATTACAAGGAGCGCGAGGACGTGCTACCAATCGCGTTCAGTTTGTTCCACATCGTGAACATGATCGACGCATCACTCATGTTGCTGAACGGAAATCCACCGCTGTGGAACGACGACTGGGCTGCGCGAGTACTCCCGAAGATCGGTGACCACGGC
Organism: Ilumatobacteraceae bacterium; assembly: GCA_023262255.1. Classification (GTDB taxonomy): domain Bacteria; phylum Actinomycetota; class Acidimicrobiia; order Acidimicrobiales; family Ilumatobacteraceae; genus F1-60-MAGs027. Next base: position 24,224 of record JALRBT010000005.1, on the reverse strand, counting down.
AAACATCGCACCGTCGAGGAGATGGTGCACCAGCAAATCGGCGACTACGACGCATTCAAGGATTACATGGGGCAGGTGTTCGCCCGCGTGGAGACCTGGACCGCGGAGTTGAATCCCAATGATCTCTCACGTGTCATCTTCCCAAAGCCGTACCCACCGCAGGTCGCGTCCACGTTCTCTGCACGTGTCGGTGGTGACGCGGGCATCACGGTGCTCGATGGTCTTGAATGTTGGATCTACCAACACGCGTTGCGGCACATGGGCGAGATCGAATACGCGCGGCACCTCACGGGCCTGCGCGGCATGACCTCTTAGGTCACACCACGCTGATTCGACTCACCGACAGCATGCTGCACCAATAAAAGTCGCGTTGCGACCCGCACGCCGGGAACACCACCGACTGAATGGGCGAGCCGGTATCGACTCGCGTCTTCTCTCGTCCGGTGACCACGTCGCGAACCACCACCTGCTCCACGCCTCGCTCTGCGTCGTAGTGTGCACTCACGAACTCACCCGATGCCGGGTAGAGCAGCATGTGCGAACCATGATTCTGCTCGTACGACCACAGCGGCTCGAGCGTCTCGGAGTCGTAGTGGAATCCTGCAAGCACCCCGTTGCCACTATCGAAACCAACCACCACCTTGCGTTCCGTGTCGACGAGCGGCGGATTCGCCACGACACCACCTGGCAACCCGCAAATCTCGGTGAGCTGGACGAGCCCGGAATCCAGCCACACGCGAACAAGGTGCAACGGCGCGGTTGCGGTACCAACTCCACGAAGGGTCCCGGAGAACTTGTGGGTGGACTCCCCGTTGTCCAAGAACCACGCACAGCCATCGGCAATCACGGTGTCCCAGCCGAAGGTCTGCCCCTCCATGAGGCGATATTTCGCAGAAAAATCGTCGAGGGTCAGCGAAGAACTATCCCAGCGTGCACGCCAGAGTGCGGACGTTCCCACCACGTACACGTCGTTGTCGTCGGCCGAAAGTCGGGCGATCGACGCCTCGGGTAGTTGGAGCGAGGCCACGACCCCCAACTCCTCCGGCTCGAGCACCACCAGTTCGGTGGCGTCGAACGGTTCCGTCAACTCGTTGCCGGGTCGCGAACCCGAGAAATCCTTGGTGACCACGTTGCCGTCGGCCAACAGCACGAAACTGTTGTACGGGCGCAACCGTGGCAGTTCGCACGACGCTACTACCTCCAAACGGCGGTTCAGGCGGTGCGCATGGTTTCCGAACACCACGTACAGATCACCGTTCGGGTGCACTGCGATGCCACCGGGCCACGCACGACCACCGGCGAGTTTCTCACTCGATGCAAGGGTCTCCAGTGTTCGTGGATGCACCTGCTCCACCCACGACACCGCGTCATTGCCACCCGTGTGGCACAGCACGAATACTTCCTCCGGCGATGCAAGCACCACCATCGTGACCACCATCATCGTGCGGCTCGCCACCTGTAGGCGCTCCGTCTCGCCGATGCTCAGTTCCGCTCCGGCCAACCACTGTTGACGACGCGGTCCACCATCCTCTGCGGTCCAGACGGCCATGTTGCGACCCTAGTGAGGTCGGGGTTATGCGTAGGAACGGGGCCGCTTCGGAACGGAACCACTTCACCACGGCGCGTCCATCGTGTTTCACGCGGGAACGAGCGCCGCCGGACACGGTGCGTGGTGTGCAATGTGCTGAGCCACCGACCCGAGCAGCAGTCCCATGAATCCGCCATGGCCGCGTCGTCCAATCACCAGAAGATCGGTGTCCTTTGCCGCTTGAAGCAATGCAGTGGCTGGGGCGCCCTGCACGACGCGTGACGTGACCGCGATGTCCTTCGTCTCGACCTTCTCCATCACGCGTTGCAGCAGTCGGGTGGCCGAGGCCGTCATGGCGTCGATCGTCGGCAACATCGATACACCGAGTGGGTCGACCACGGGTGGAAAGTTCCAGGAGTAGACCACGTCGACGCTCGCACGATGGATCTCCGCCTCGTGGACCGCCCAACGAAGGGCGGCAAGAGAATTGTCCGAACCATCGGTGCCCACCGTGATGTGCTTGATCGAACTCACGAATCCTCCGAACATGGTGACGCAGATACAGCGACAGTCACGGTAGGAACTTCACGCTGTGAGGACCAACCGACGGATGTCCTCATAATTTCGGTTTGCCGGGGATATGACGACTGGTACTACGCCCACATGTGCCGGGTGACGTACGCGGCCCACGTCGGGTGACTTCCGGTTGTAAGTAGCCTTGATGTCATGCGCAAGGTGTTGCTCTCGGCAATCGCCCTGATTCTCGTCGGCTGCTCCTCGGCCCAACCACTGGCAGTCGATTTGTCACCGTCGGCCGAACGGGGTCTCAAGATTGCACAGCAGTCGGGTTGCGCCTCGTGCCACGGTTCGGACTTCGGCGGTGGCACCGGACCAACGTGGCAAGGCATCATCGGCACGACGGTGGCATTCAAGGGTGGTGCATCCGGGGTGGTGGATCGCGAATACCTCATCGAGTCAATCAAGTACCCCGACGAGCAGAAACGTGTCGGCTACTCGGTGGTCATGCCCTACAACAATCTGACCGACGAGCAGATCTCGGAGATCGTCGACTACATCGAAGCCCTCTCCAACTAACCGCATTCAATGCCGCATCCAACGTCGCGTTCCGACTGGCCGAGATGGCCCCAATTTGGCGATGAAGAGGCTGAGGCTGTGGCTGCGGTGGTCCGGTCGCAGCAAATTTTTGCTGCGGAACAAGTGAGGAAATTTGAGGCTGACTTCGCGGCTTTTCTGGGGGCCAAACATGCGATCGGAGTTGGGAATGCAACTCAGGGACTTCACCTTGCGTTGGCGGCGATCAACGTAGGTGAAGGCGATGAAGTTATCGTCACACCTTGCTCGTGGATTTCCTCTTCTTCATGTGTTCTCATGCAGAACGCAGTACCAGTCTTTGTTGATATTGAGCCCGAGAGTCTTGGGCTTGACCCTGAGAAGTTGGAACAGGCAATTACACCACTCACGAAGGCAATTATTCCCGTGCACATTCTCGGGTATCCCGCAAGAATTCAGGAAATCTGTGAAGTGGCTGAATCTCACAATATTCCGGTTATTGAAGATGCCTCGCATGCACCAGGGGCTTCTGTTCAACACAAGATGTTGGGAACCTTCGGCACTATGGGGGTATTTAGTCTTCAACAACGTAAGGCGATTAGTACAGGTGATGGGGGTGTCATCTGCACCGACGATGAAGAAGTAGCAAAGAAACTCTGGCGTCTGCGCTCCTTCGGGGATGATGAGCTCAGTTACAACTACCGTATGACGGAGTTTGCAGGTGTCCTGGGGCAGATCGGGCTTCAGAAATTGGGCCGTCACAACAAGGAGAGGGCCCAGGCTGCGCAATATCTCTCGAAGATTTTTGAGTCGCATCCGAGGATCCGAATTCGCCATCCGCGCCCGAACGAGACTGGTGTTTACTATGCGGTAGCGATTGAGGTAGACATCTCAGACGCCTCGTCAGCCGAACTCGTCAGTCGACTAGAAGCACGCGGCTACCCGATTCGAAGAGTTTTTTCCCCCTTGAATCTGCACCCACACTTCAATCCAGTAGCCAAGCCCGCACGTGGACTCCCATGGGAGCACCCCAGCTACGTTGGCTCCATGCGTGGGATTCGTTATGAGAATTTAAATCTGCCTGTGAGCTACAAATATTGCCGTGGACGTGTCCTTGAACTGTACACCCATCCCGGAATCTCCGAGTCCCAACTTGACGATTTCGCAACCGATCTTCTGGCGGAAATCAATTAGAACTTTTGAGGTTCTACCTACAGTCGTCCGGCTTCAATCTGAACTGCAATCTCGCGAATCTTGGTGCTGCGATTGCCCAATCGCTTAATTGGATTTCCGCCGTAAATTCCCCATGGATCCAACGAGCTACGCACGAATGAAAGTGCACCAACTGCTGCACCTTCACCGACGTTGACACCGGGCATGACGACACTGTTTCCACCAATAATCACATGATTCTCAAGATTGATGGCACCAACTCTTGGGTTCTGATATCTCCCGTCTGGAAACACATTGTGAAAGGACTCACCTGAGTAGTCCGCCGAGGCGGTAAAGAGCCTCACCCCGTGTGAGAGCGTACAGTAGTCGCCAATTGACACTCCATGATGCGCGACGATAGAACTCGCGGGCTCAAGATGCACATTGTCGCCTACCTTTAGCCATCCGCGCCTGCTAAGTATCACTACGTTGCTGTCAATACGAATGTTGCTTCCAAGATCAATACTGGCGAGACCCACAATCGTCGCGTCCTCCGATACCCGCACATTTTTCCCGACGTTACGAATCCCGAGGTCGCGCAATTCATCTTCATTTAGATATCTCGACTCAAGTCGTTCAATCACAAAATCTAGGATATGGGGTATTCCAGTTGAATAGCCTGAAGTGCAAAATGCTTCCCTTCCAAAGGTTGGGGCGCTCAACGACGACGCTGGAGATGATCGGGCGCCGGCATGGCAACACCCGCACCATCGGGTTCTGGTGAACCGAAAAGGGTGTGAATCGGCACGACACCACCCCAATGCGGCAGGTCGTAGTCATCTGCCGGGTCCTCCTTCGGAGGACCGGTTCGAATCTTCGCGGTTGCGCCGTCGAGTGAGAGTCGCCACACCGCGGTTTGTCGAACTTCCGGTCGACTCGGTGGTCGGGCATTGCCCACGCGTCCTGGTAGAAGGAAGTTGCTCAACACCAGCAGCGCACGCTCCCGTTCCTCGTCGCGCAGCACTTCGGGCACACCGACGACCACGACACTGCGATAGTTCATCGATGAATTGAACAGCGATCGCGCAACGACCAATCCGTCGAGCAAGGTGACCGTTACACAGATCGGACCGGGGGTTCGCATAAGCCGACTGGCAACCGAGCCATGGATGAGAAGGCCGTCTCCATCCAGCGCATACGCCATGGGAATCACCACGGGAAGTCCCTGGGCGTCGATGATTCCAACGTGCGCGACGAGCCCCTCGGCCAGAATCGCCCGCACCACCCCACGGTCGGAACTTCCTCGTTCTGGGTGCCGAGCGATTTCTCCCATAACGTGGCGAGGCTAGTCGCCGATTAGCGTCGGCGACGTCGCAATGTCGTCTCCCACTCCGGCAACATCCATGAAGCAGGCATACCGGGTACTTGCCCTTACCTCTATTGCGGTGTTTCTCGTATCGCTCGATCTCTCCATCGTCGTGGTCGCCAAGCGCACGATCGACGAGGATCTCGGCGGCGGAAGTTTGCTCACGTGGGTATTTTCCGCATACGCAATTGCGTACGCGGCGGCACTCCTCACTGCGGGTCGATTCGCCGACGTGTTCGGTCGCAAGCGAAGTTTTCTCCGGGGCGTGCTGTGGTTCAGCTTCGGATCCCTCTTGTGCGGACTGGCCCCAACCACGTGGTTTCTCGTGATCGCACGCGTCGTGCAGGCGTTCGGTGGAGCACAATTGTCGCCGGCCTCGCTCGCCCTGGTGCTGCCGGAGTTTCCGGTGGAGAAACGAACCCAAGCAATTGCCATTTGGGGCGCAACCGGCGGACTTGCAGCGGCACTAGGACCATCGATTGGTGGAATACTCGTGGATACGCTCGGCTGGCGCTGGCTGTTCTTCGTCAATATCCCATTCACACTTCTCACGGTGTTCTTCGGGCGACGAATTTTGCGCGAGTCGAAGGATCCCAATGCACAGCGAAAGGTCGACTATCCGAGTGCCGCCCTCGGATTCTCTGGTGTTGCGCTGGTGGTACTCGGAATCTCCCAGAGCGAGGTGTGGGGTTGGCTCGATCGCGGCACGTTGGGGGCACTCGGCGCCGGCATCCTGCTTTGCGTGGCATTTGCGTTGCGATGTCATCGGGCGGAGTTCCCGATCCTCGATCTGAAGTTGTTCCGACTTCGCTTCGTTCTGGCAGCGAACATCGCCGGTGTGTTGTTCAGCATGGGGTTCATCGGTATGTGGCTGCTGAACACCTTCTGGTTGCAGGCAGTGTGGGGATACAGCGTCGCGATGTCCGGGCTCGCGACCATGCCGGGCCCGACGAGTGCGGCAATCGTCGCTCCATTCGCAGGTCGGTACGCGAATCGACTCGGCCACTCGCGAGTGTTGTTCGTGGGTGCACTACTCCTGGCGTTCGGTACCTTCGGTCTCAATGCCACCATCCCCGACAATCCGGCGTACCTCACGAGTTATTTGCCGTGGATGCTGATCACCGGGGTGGGGGTTGGGTTGAGTATCTCCACGCTCTCGAGCTCCGCCACGGCATTCCTCAAGCCCACGCAATTTGCCATGGGCTCGGCACTCAACAACACGTTTCGTCAGGTGGGCACCGCGCTTGGCGCGGCGCTGTCGCTGGCCATCGCCGCACCCGCACTCACGCGAATCGAGGTCGCTCGTCGCTCGGGCGAGTCGGTGCTCGACGTTTCAAAGGTGGAAATCCACGTTGCATGGCTGATGAATGCCTTCATCTATCTCGCGGCCGGCATGGCGATGGTGGCCATCTTCAAGCGACCCACCGAATCACAAATGACTGAGGCGCGCGGCTGACAGCGCTCCGAGTATCGACCCCCGGACGTAGGGTTCGCTAGTCGCGATTGCTCATTCGACGACCGAGAATCGCCGACACCAGGCTGATGATGACGCCGGCTCCGAATGCAGGCCAGAAACCCGTGACGTCCAAGGCATCACTCAGACTGCCCACCCACATGAGCATCCACGCATTCACCACGATGCTGAAGATTCCCAAAGTCAGGATGAGCGCGGGGAAAGCCACGACACGGATAATGTTTCCGACGATGGCATTTGCCAGACCAAAGAGCGCCGCAACCCAAAGGTGATTCCACACACCATCGGCGATGCTCACGCCACCGATCAATACGTCCGACAGCCACACGGCCAGGGTCAGGATGATCCACCGACCGATGAGATTCACGACGTCACCCCCGGTTCCGATTGCCGACGAGGTTCACGGCGTCACCCCCGGATCTCGTCGCCACCGTCGGCTTGGTTGACGACTACTGGCGTGGCAACGAAGAGCGGAATTCGACGAGACGTCTTCTCTTTGTACTGCGCATACGGCGGAAACACCGACACGCCGCGCTCCCACCAGGTGTCGTACTCCGCCCCCTCAACCAGTCGCACGGTGACGAAGAACGGCTCGGGCCCGTCCTGAATGGTGACCTCGGTGGGGTGTGCGACCAGGTTGTGATACCACGCCGGATGTTTCGGCGCGCCGCCATACGAAGCGACCAGCGCGTACTCACCGTTGTGCTCAACCCGCATCAGCGCAATCTTGCGCACGCTGCCCGATGCAGCACCACGCATCGACACGATGATGACCGGAATCCCGGTCTCGCGTAGCGTGCCGGCTTCGCGACCACCGGTGCGCTCGTAGGTCTCCACCTGGTCTCGCACCCATTGCATGGTGCTGGGAACGTGCGTGCCGTCAAGCTGTGGCATGCATGCAGTCTGTCAGGTGAGCGCCCGAGGTTTCATCGCTTCTCGGCTTGGGCCAGAGCGTTGCGCAACATCCCAGGAAAGATGATGGCGTGAAAGGGAATGAGCACCCACCAGTACAGACGTCCTGCAAGACCGCGTGGGCGAAAGATGGCACGTTGCACCACATGGGTACGAACGCCTTGGTCGTTCGTGCCGACAGCGCTCCCGGCGTGAGCGTCACTCAGCCGAAATTCCAGCCACGCTTGGCCTGGCACGCGCATCTCGGCACGCAACAAGAGCGTTTCTCCATTCTTTACGTCGGCAATCCGCCAGAAATCGAGTGGGTCGCCGACCCGCAGCACGTGTTGATCTCGCCGGCCACGGCGCATACCAACGCCCCCGAACACCGAGTCGATCCGCCCTCGCAGACGCCACAGCCACTCGAATCCGTACCAACCCGTACTCCCACCGAGCGACGACAGCACGCTCCACACCTGTTCCTTCGTCGCCGAGGTGGTCTGCTCCCGTTCGTCGACGAACAACGTTCCGCCCGTCCACGCGGGGTCGGTGACGGCGACATCCCATGCCACCCACGGTCGTGATGCATCGGTCCACCGCGTGGGCGCATTGGTGCGCTCGATCGCCCGCTTGACGGCTTGATTGAACGTAAGCAGTCCACCGGGTGGTGGCGGCAACACGTTGAGCACCGACTTCTTCGGGTCGACCACCACCTTGTTGATGAGCGAGTCGATGAGGGGTCGTGCAATCGACGCAGGAACCGGGGTGACGAGCCCCACCCACATGCTGGAGACTCGAGGAGTCAACAATGGCACTCGCACGATGATTCGCCGTCGAAGCCCTGCGATTTTTGCATACCGAGCCATCATGTTGCGGTACGTGAGGGTTTCTGCTCCGCCAACGTCGAACACACCCCGCACGTGCTCGGGTGCGCGGGCGGCCGCCACCAGGAAATGCAGCATGTTGACGATGGCGATCGGCTGGGTTGGGTTGTCGACCCAGCGTGGGGTCACCATCGCGGGGAGATGTTCCGTGAGGTAACGGAGCATCTCGAACGACGCCGAACCGCTTCCGATGATGATGCCCGCCCGAAGTTCGATGACCGGTACGCCCGTGCTGGCCAGAACCTTGCCCACCGAACGCCGCGACTCCAGGTGTTTGCTCAATTTTTCGTCGTTGGCGATTCCCCCCAGGTACACGATGCGTCTGACTCCGGCCCGTGCCGCCGCTTCGGCAAACGTGCGGGCCATCGCCGACTCGAGATCGTCGAACTTGGCCCCCGTGCTGATGGAGTGCAACAAATAGAACGCCACATCCACTCCGGCGAGCGCCGCGTCGAGCGCGGATCGGTTCATCGCGTCGCCTTCCAGCACGAAGACTTGACCGAACCATGGAGTGTTCGCCACTTTTGCCGCCGACCGAACCAGCACTCGCACGGCGAAACCCTCTTCGACGAGCAGTGGCGCAAGGCGACCACCCACGTAACCCGTGGCTCCCGTTACGAGCACCTTCATGGGTGTGACGCTATGCGAAAGGACTCACCAATCGCATGCTTGAGTACGCTCGTCACGATGAAGGCGCGCGATGACTCCGTCCACCACCAGGTGGCACAGCGACTTCACGAGTCGGGCCTCAAATACACCGCTGGTCGCCGACAATTGGTCGATCTACTCCTGCAACATGGACGTCCAGCCAGCGTGCCCGAGTTGTTGAAGAAACGCCCGCGCCTCACCCAGAGCTCGATGTACCGCAACTTGGCCGACCTGGAGCAGATGGAAGTCATCCACAAGGTGTCGGGCAACGACGACCATGCCCGATACGAGTTGACCGAGGACTTCATCGGTCACCACCACCACCTGATCTGCGTTCGCTGCGGCGACATCGACGACTTCGTGGTCACCGCGTCGACCGAGCGGGCATTGGATAGCGCACTCGTGCACGCCGCGCGTGCGGCCAAGTTCACGGTCTCGGGTCATCGGCTCGATGCACTCGGACTTTGCGCGCGTTGCAAGCGCTAGCTGGCTGTCGATTACCTACTCCACCTAACCTCGACGTGGTGAACACCCATCGCCCGTACGCCTACATTGCCGGACCGCTCTTCGACGAAGGTGAACGCTGGTTCATCGAGGGTCTCGAAGCCCGTGTGGCGGCCCTCGGATTCGACACGTTCCTCCCGCACCGTGACAATCCGGCCAAGACCGAGCACAACGTGCGCACGATCTTCGACAACGACAAAGGCGCAATCGACCGATGCGACGTGATCGTCGCCAACTTGAATGGCATCACCACCGACGATGGCACCGCATGGGAACTTGGCTATGCGTTCGCCTCGGGTAAGTACGGCATCGGATTGTTCACCGACTGGCGCGCACGATTTCCCGCCCGTCTCGAAGTGGTCAATCTGATGATGCAATGTTCGCTGAACGTGGTGGCTCGCTCGATCGACGAGGTCGAGTCAGCCCTAACTCATTGGCGCGATGCCGGAAGCTCACGGACGCGACACTGATTTCTCACCCGATACGGAAGGTTGCTGACGTATACGTGCCGACTGCGGTGCCATCGGGTGACAGGGCGACCACGGTGACGAACCACGTCCCGGAGATCAGTCGCTTGTAGTTGGCTCGCACGACACCCGCCGATGCACCCATGGCGATCGAGCGCGTTATCGACCCGCCGTTCTGTCGGCTGAGCACGACCGAGTATCGGGCCACGGCACGATTGGCGGTGGTGCCTTGATGTGCGATCGCAACGACGACTGCCTTGGCCGGTCGCACACCGATTCGCATCGAACATGCGAACTGACTCAGTGGCAACGAAGAATTTGCGACGTCAATCGTGTTGGCAAGTCGACCACCGATGGAGGCTGCCACACAGCCCTGGGTTGCAGACGGAGCCGTGGTGGTGGTCGTCACGGCGGTGGCCGATGCGACGACCACGGTCAGGCTTGACGTGGCATAGTTCGTGCCATCGGTTGCGGTCACCACATGGGTGGCTTGGGTCGCCACCGCCGTCGGAGTACCCGACACCACGCCCGTGGAGGCGTTGATCGTGAGACCCGCCGGCAACGCCGGCGAGACGGAGAACGTCTTCGTTCCCGTCACGGTGCTGGCAGTGAATGCAGAAGTTGCGGTAATCGCTCGTCCGACGACCGCCGAGATCGTCTGGCTGGCGGGGGTCATTGCCGGAACCGCGGCAATTGTGAGTCGCATCGTTGCCACCGCATAGTTGGTTCCATCGGCTGCGGTTACCACGTACGTGGTGGCTGCCTTGGCCTCCGTGGGCGTCCCCGAAAGCACTCCGGTGGCAGAATTGAACGTGAGCCCTGCCGGTAATGCCGGGGTAATCGAGAAGTACTTCGCCCCGAGCCCGGTGTCGCTATATGCGGTCGTGGCGGTGATTGCCGAACCAACGCGACCGGTCACGGTTTGGGTACCGGGCGTCAGCGTGGCCGTTCCGGAAATCGAGATGGTGATGGTTGCGGTGGCGGAGGTCGTGCCGTCGGACGCGGTCACCGTGTAGTTCGCAGCCACGCTTGCCTCCGTGGGCGTACCCGACACCACTCCGGTCGCCGTGTTGATCGACAGTCCACCCGGAAGTGACGGGTTGATGACGAACACCTTCGTGCCGCTGATGCCGGTTGAAGTGAACGCGGTGGTGGCGGTTATTGCCGTGCCCACGACACCGCTCACCGACTGTGCTGCCGGAGTAATTTGTGCGTTTGCCGACGCGGTGCCGGTCCCGACTTGTACGGCGATCAGTGACGTGAGCAGCGTGCTCACCAGAAAGATTCGCTTCATACGTGGTTCTCCTTTTGTGCAGCGGAACGCCTCACGCTTTAGAGCATCGGGACGCCTGACGCACGAAACCGTACCGAACCTCCACTGTCGGAGTGCGACAATCACGCTGATGACGAACGTTTGTAACGAGGCTGTGACATAAACTCGACGAGACCATGCAGTTCACCGATGTTCGACTTCTCAGTTTTGATTGTTATGGAACGCTCATCGACTGGGAATCGGGAATCACGGACACAGTAAATGAACTCGCGGCAGCACACGGTGTCCACCCAGCAGAATCACAAATTCTTTCGTTGTTCGCATCACACGAAACGCTCGTTCAAGATGCAAACCCATCGTGGACTTACCCCGTGATTCTCGCCGAGACGTGGCGACGCATGGCCACGAGCTTGAACCTTCCAGATTCTTCGACGGACTCGGAACGATGCGAGCGAGACGCGCATGCATTCGCATCGTCGGTGCCCAAGTGGCCGGCATTCGACGACAGCCACGAATCGTTGGTCGATCTACAACGCCAATGCAAACTCGTGATTCTCTCCAACGTTGACAACGCGAGTTTCGCCGGATCCAATGCGCGTCTTGGCGTCACGTTCGATGCGATACTCACCGCACAGGACATCGGTTCGTACAAGCCCGACCTCAGCAATTTTCATGTGCTCTTGCAACGTGTCCGCACGATGGGAATCGCACCCGAGCAGCACCTCCATGTGGCACAGAGCCTCTACCACGACCACGTTCCTGCCCAGGCCGTCGGACTCAAAACCGTGTGGATCAATCGATACGGATCGAAGCGTGCTGCGGCCGGCACTTCCACTGCGACGGCTGCTGCCGGTGCAACGCCCGCGGCAGCTCCGGTGACCCCACACTGGGAGTTTCCCACCTTGCGCGCATTCGCCGACGCATTGCTTGCCTCATAATCACGCAACCGCATCAAACCCATCACTCGAATCATCGTCAGAGTGATGTCTGGCGCTCCCGGCAGGAATCGAACCTGCGACCTGCGGTTTAGGAAACCGTCGCTCTATCCAACTGAGCTACGGGAGCCAGTAGTCGTCACCGTGAATGTGCAACGACTTCTCCTATCAGTATCTCAGGGTTTTCCTTCAACATGGTCCCGTAGCAAGAGGACTCCCGCGGGTGGCATCCGCAATCCCGCGCCGCGACCAAAGCCGTGGATGGGTGGCTCAACTACGCTCGCCGCAGAGGTAGGCACCCATGGACGAGGCACCACGACTGAAGCACAAATACGGACGCATAGATAAGGACTATGCGATGGCCCTTGCCACGCGAGCCCCGGAGGATGACGGCCCCATCTACATGGTGAATCTCATGAAGTACCACGAGGTTGCCCAATACACCGACGATGCGGGTGTCGACAAGCCGATCAGCGGTCGTGAAGCCGACGATCGATACAACCCGTCCTCAATCCTTGGCAAGATCGGCGCCACCATCGTGTTCGTTGCTGATGTGGTTGGCAACCATGTCGGAACCGAGGACTGGGATCGCATCGCCATCGTTCGCTATGCCACGCGAAAGTCGTTCATCGACATGCAAGCGCGCAAGGACTTCGGCAAAAAACACGTACATAAGGCAGCCGGCATGCAGCGCACCATCATCGTGTGCTGTCGACCGGAGGATCCGTCCCTCGACTCGCGTGGCCGACCGAAGACCGACGACGATCGGCTCGTCGCGATGGTGGTTCGCCGAACCGAGAATCGTTCTTCTGCATTCGCCGCGTTACCCGGAGCAACCAACCTCGCTGCCGAGGGCACGATCATCGGGGATGGTCGAACGTGGGACACCGTACAGTTCGTTCCGGTCAACTCCGCCAGCGACGCCGAATCACTGGCAAAGTCCCTCACGACTGCCCCTGACGGCGACATGTACGTGATGACCGTTCGCGCCTCCATGGACGCCATCACCCAAGGCTGACGTGCACCTCGAAATTCTTCGACGCGACATTCGACAGCATCGAATCGTAGATAGCCGACCACCGGCAACGCTGACGGACGGTCATGTGCTGATGAGACTCGAACGCGCGGCACTGACGGCGAACAACGTCAGCTATGCACTCAGCGGCGACATGCTCGACTATTGGGGATTCTTCCCCGCCGAGGATGGCTGGGGTCGCCTGCCGGTCATGGGCTTCGGCGTCGTCACCGATTCACGATGTTCCGACGTGCCCGTTGGTGGGCGCTACTTCGGGTTCTTTCCGTTGGGCGACCACCACGTGGTGCACGCACAGGCGGCACGTAGTGGGTTCATAGATTCCGCAGCGTGGCGGGAGAAGCACGCGATGGCCTATCGAAGCTTCGACCCGGCGGATCCCTCTCCGAATGACGACGCCACCCTGGTACTTCGAGGTCTCTTTCTCACGTCGTACCTGCTCAACGACTTCCTGCAGGAGAACGACTACTTCTCAGCCGAACGCATCGTCATTACGAGTGCCTCGAGCAAGACGGCGATTGCACTCGCCCACTGCGTGCAGCGAACGTCATCCGTACGGGTCGTGGGTCTCACCTCGCAGCGAAACGTGTCGTTTACGCAGGGAGTTGGTGAATACCACGATGTGCTCGCGTACGACCGGATCGAATCGCTACGACCCGAATCACCGAGCATCGTGGTGGACATGGCCGGAAACCGCCGGGTGGTTGCAGAGCTCCACACGCGACTTGGAACGAACCTGCGCTATTCCAGCAGCGTCGGGGCGACCCACTGGGATGCCTCACGCGGTGACGTGTCGATTCCACCACCCCGTCCGGAGTTCTTCTTTGCGCCATCGCAGCTTGCCAAGCGTGGCAAGGAATGGGGCCGTGAGGTGCTCAACCAACGCATCGCCGAATCACTCCAGATGTTCATCGGCGACGCCGGTTCGTGGCTCGAGATGAAACACTGCAGCGGTGACAGCGAAATTTCCGCGCTCTACTCCGCCCTCGTCTCGGGTGACGTCGAGCCTTCAGTCGGCAACGTCGTGACGTTTCACGGCAACGTGTAGGAGTTTTCGAACTCGTCCTGCAACACGGTTGCCATGGAGTTCGTGGTATCCACCACCAACTCCTCGCTGAGCATTCGGGTTCGATACCCCCAACCATTCGGCAGTGCAAGTCGGGTTCCGAGGGATGCGAGGGATTCCTCTGCCATGGTGGGATCCACTCCCATGCATAAGGCTTGCATCACGTACGCCTTGCCATCCGGGCTCAGGAGTTCATAGACCGGTTTCCCGGCGTCCCAGAAGAATACCGCACCCCTGTTCACCGTGTTCTCGGTGTACGGAGTAGCACCGCGTTTGTCGCCGAGCGGCACGATTGCTATGCGACGAAACTGGATGCCTCCGAACTCCCGCAACTCCGGTTCCATCGGTGCAACCTTCACTCCGAATCCGTCCAGAACCCACCGGCGTGGACCATTAAGTTTGACGAACACCGCACCCAGCTCTGCCGCGATTGCGGCCGCGTCGAGTTTCTCCCACAGGTGTTGCGGGCAGTCGTTCAGCATCTGGGTGCCGTACACCTCGGCATGCAATCCGTCCTCGCGCAGATACACGGGAAGAGCTTCGCCGTACCGAACACCACGCATGTTGTCGATTAGGCGTCGTTGGGGCTCGGAATTCATTTTTCCTCACTCACGGGTCGTTTGATCCTCCAGTGCATCACCGTAGTACTCCTCGGCAACGCGGTCGGTGCGATTACGTATGCTGACCTCGGCAGTTCATCACCACGCGAGGCCCAAATGACCATCATCGATCGCACCTCACCGAATCCGTTCCTTTCCGGCAACTTGGCGCCCGTTCACGAGGAAGTAACGACGACGAACCTGCGAGTCACCGGCACCATTCCCCACGAACTCACCGGCCGATATCTTCGCAACGGTCCGAATCCTGCAGGAACTGTCAACGAGGCCAAGTACCACTGGTTCACGGGTCACGGCATGGTGCACGGTATCCGCCTGGATTCCGGACGTGCCACGTGGTACCGAAACCGTTGGGTTCGCACAAAGGAAGTATGCGATCTCAAGGGTGGAACACCGCCGCCGAGCGACTGGCCTGCCGATCACCCGTCGTTTCCCGCCAACACCAACGTGATCGGACACGCCGGAAGAACCTTCGCAATCGTCGAGGCAGGTTCGCCGCCCGTGGAATTGTCGTACGACCTGGACACGATTCGAGTCTCGAGTCTCGACGGGACACTGCCCTTTGCGTTCTCCGCCCATCCGAAGCGAGACCCGCGCACGGGCGAACTGCACGTCATGACGTACTACTGGGGCTGGGGCAACCAAGTGCAGTACCTGGTGGTTGGCGTCGACGGTCGTGTTCGCCGTCATGTCGACATTCCACTTCCCGGTGGACCGATGATCCACGATCTGGCAATCACCGAACGGTACGTACTGATCTTCGACCTGCCGTGCGTGTTCAATCTCGATGCAGCGATGAAAGGCGCCCGTCTGCCGTACTTCTGGGATCCCGCGTACGAACCACGAATCGGGTTCCTGCCGCGCGATGGATCCGCCCACGATGTGAAGTGGGTGACGATCGACCCGTGCTACATCTTCCACCCGATGAATGCATTCGACGACGGTGACGAAGTGGTCTTGGATGCCGCACGACATCCGCGCATGTTCGATCGCGAGCAGCGTGGACCGAGCGAGGGTGACCCCGTGCTCACTCGCTGGCGACTCAACCCGCATACGGGTACCTCGCGGAAGAACGTGATCAGCGATCGACCGCAGGAGTTTCCGAGAATTCGTGAGTCGCTCATTGGCCAGCGCTATCGGTTTGGATACTGTGCCGGAATCGGGGCCGGGTTCGCCCAAGACACGCTCACCAAAGTGGATCACGACGCGGGGACCGTGGTGGCACGCAACGATCAACCGCGTTACGGCTACGGAGAGCCGGTGTTCGTACCGCGTCAGTCGTCGAGCGAGTCACACAATGGGTCGACCGGCAGCGGTTACGAGGACGATGGATACGTCATTGCACTCCGGCACGATACGGCGACCGACACTTCGGACCTGGCGATTTTTAACGCGCAAGCCATTACCGACGACCCCGTCGCCGTCGTGCATCTCCCCGTACGAGTTCCCAACGGCTTCCACGGCAATTGGATCCCCGACGCCACACTCGGCGCTTGACCCCACCCCCTCTCGACGCTTGAGTCACCCCCACCACTGGATGCCAACTGGTGCCCCGTTTCCCGCAGTGGGGCTGGGGCGTACCGGCGAGCACCGCAACATTTTCTTTCCGCTTAGGCGCTCCTCGTGCACACAACACGTTGATCGTGCCGGTCGCTGTGTGGCCGGCACACGTTGGCCGACTCGGCCCCGGCAACCCGACTTGACAATCTCTACCGGAGTGATACGAACATGGCTATGACGCGAACCACCACCTGCGCCGGCACCGCCGACGATCGTCTCGTGACGATTACCGATCTCCGGTACGAACTCGAGCGAGAGCGGCAGTTTACGCTCGCGCACTTTGACCGTATCGACCAACGGTTCGGCGACCTCACCGCCAGCATTGACGCACGGTTCGAGCAGGTCGATGCCCGATTCGAGCAAGTCGACAAACGTATCGACTAAATGGACAGGCGGTTCGACCTTCTCGATGAGCGACTGCGATTCAACAAAACGTTGGTGATTGCATCACTCTCGGCACTTGCAAGCACCGCGTCGGTCATCCTCACATTGCTGAAATAGCAATGCCGTGTACGGCTAGGAGCGGTGGTAGTTCGGCGACTCGTGCGTAATGGTCACATCGTGCGGATGACTTTCCTCGCGACCTGCCGTCGTCACGCGCATGAAGCGAGCTCGACGATGCAATTCGGGCAGCGTGCCCGCACCTACGTAGCCCATGCCCGAACGTAATCCTCCGACCAGCTGATACACCACGTCGGCGAGAGATCCCGCGTACGCAACACGCCCCTCGATGCCTTCGGGTACCAACTTGTTGCGACCACTGCCACTGCGCGCACCGTCGCCTTGCGCCGATCCATATCGATCGGCACCGAATCCCTGCATCGCCCCGAGCGAACCCATGCCGCGATAGCTCTTGTATCGGCGCCCTTCGAAGAGTTCCACTTCGCCTGGTGCTTCATCGGTACCTGCAAACAGGCTGCCAAGCATCACCACCCCGGCACCTGCCGCGAGAGCCTTCACCACGTCACCGGAATACGTGACACCGCCATCGGCGATGGTGGGAATTCCGAGTTGCTGCGCTCGACGCGAAGCAAACCAGATGGCAGACAACTGCGGCATACCCGCGCCCGCAATCACGCGCGTAGTGCAGATGGATCCAGCGCCAACACCAATCTTCACCGCATCGGCACCGGCGCCATGCAAGGTTTCGACACCGCTCTCATCCACCACGTTGCCGGCAACCACCGCCAATTCCGGCCAACTGGCCTTGATTCGTTCGATTGCCTTCACTACGCCCATGGAATTGCCGTGTGCGGTGTCGATGACCACGCCGTCAACTCCAACTCGCGTCAGTGCTTCCACACGATTCTCAAGGTCTTCACCCACCCCGACTGCGGCAGCCACCCTCAGGCGACCAGCCGAGTCACGCGTGGCGTGCGGGAACTCCTGGCGCTTCATGATGTCCTTCACCGTGATGAGACCGCGCAAACGTCCCTTGTCGTCGACCAACGGCAGTTTCTCGATTCGATGCTTCTGCAGCAGCACCTTGGCCTGTTCGAGCGTGGTGCCCTCCGGGGCGGTGACCAGGTCCTCACTGGTCATGAAATCGCTCACCGGGCGCTTGTAGTCCTGTGGCGAACAGAAACGCACGTCACGATTGGTGAGAATGCCGACGAGAACGCCCTCACGATTGGTGATCGGCACACCCGAGATCTTGAAGCGATTCATCAGATGTTCGGCGTCGTCCAGGGTGGCTGTCGCCGGCAGCGTGACCGGATCGGAGATCATTCCTGATTGCGACCGCTTCACTTTCTGGATTTCTGCAGCCTGATCCTCAACTGCGAGATTCCGGTGCACCACCCCGATGCCGCCACAACGGGCCATTGCGATGGCGAGTGCGGCCTCGGTGACACGGTCCATCGCCGCCGACACGAGCGGCACGTTCAACACGATGTCGCGCGCGAAGACCGTGGACGTGTCGACTTGGTCGGGTAACACATCGCTGAAGCCAGGCACCAGCACGACGTCGTCAAACGTGAGGCCTTCGAAACGATTGAACAGTTCGTCCATATGCAAACGCTACTCTCCGCGCATCCTCGGGTCGTTGGATGTTTGACAAAAAATCAGTGCCGGAAGTGACGCGTTCCCGTGAACACCATCGCGATGCCGAATTCGTCGGCGGCCGCGATGGATTCGTCGTCGCGCTGACTGCCGCCCGGCTGCACGATCATCGACACTCCGGCAGCCGCGAGCACCTCCGGTCCATCGCGGAAGGGAAAAAATGCATCGCTCGCAGCCACCGAACCCCGGGCACGCTCACCTGCACGTTCGCAGGCCAGTCGTGCCGATCCGACACGATTCTGTTGTCCGGCACCGATACCCACGGCCATGGCGTCGCGAACCAGCACGATGGCATTCGAACTCACCGCCGCACCGGTGACCCATGCGATCGCTGCGTCTCGCCATTGTGCATCGGTGGGTGTTGCGTTGCCCACCACGCGCCACCGCGACGTGTCTGCCGACGGTTTGTCACGGTCCTGCAACAGCACCGAGCCATCGACTCCTCGCAATGACCAGCCGTCCCCGAACGGTGCGCGAGCACGCATGACCCGAAGGTTCTTCTTGGTTCGGAGTTTCTCGAGTGCCCCCGGCTCGAATGCGGGTGCGACCACCACTTCCGTGAACGTGTCCAGCAGTGCATCCGCCGTCGCCTCGGTCATCGCACGATTCAGTCCCACGATTCCCCCGAAGGCACTCAACGGATCGCAGTCATGCGCCCGGGTGTATGCCGATTCGATGTCATCGGCCACCGCCAAGCCACACGGGTTCGCGTGCTTGATGACCACTGCGGCCGGCGCAGAGAACTGGTTCACCAATGACCAGGCCGCATCCGCGTCCAGCACGTTGAGGTACGACAATTCCTTGCCTGCGAGTTGCTCGGCATCGCTCCACCAGCTGCGCTGCCCGACGATGCGATACCGCGCGCCGCGCTGATGGGGGTTCTCTCCGTATCGCAACGGGGATTCGCGTTCCAACCGCAGGGTCACATGGTTCGGAAACGATCCGTCCCCTGCTTCGGATGTGGCGTGTTCCTCGGCGAACCATGCCGCCACGCGAGCGTCGTACGCGGCGGTTACCGCAAAGGCGCGAGCCGCCAGGTCGCGCCGAGTCTCCATGCTCAGCACGCCGTGCTCGCGCAACTCCGCAACGATTTGGCCGTACTGCGAGCTGTCGGTAACCACGGCAACTCTCGCGTAATTCTTGGCCGCACCACGTACCAACGACGGACCACCAATATCGATCAAGTCGACACTGGGCTCCGAGGCAAACGGGTACAGACCAACGCACACGAGGTCGATCGGTTCGACGTGGTGACGTGAGAGATCCTCGCGGTGCGTGGGGTCGTTGGTGTCGGCGAGAATCCCACCGTGCACCGCCGGGTGCAGCGTCACCACTCGATGTCCGAGAATCGCCGGGTAGCCGGTTACATCGGCAATGTCCACCACGGGAAGTGCAGCCGCTCGCAGAACCTGCGCGGTACCCCCACTTGCGAGCAATCCCCATCCAAGCTCGTGCAACGACCGCGCAAAATCCACCACTCCCGACTTGTCGTACACGCTGAACAGCGCTCGTGGCACGCGCCGATTCTGGCACAGCACGACGCTCGACTGCTACGTGATGAGCCGCTTGGTCATCACACGAATACTCAACGTTCCCGTGATGGCCGCGAACACCACCAGCGCCAACACGTGCCACAACGACGCGCGTGAGAGCGTGCCGAAACAGGCATCACGCACCAGCTCGATGCAGTGGTACACCGGGTTCACGTTGCTGATGGTGCCGAACCACTTGGGGAGACCATCTATCGGGAAATAGGTTCCCGATACGAATAGCAGCGGTGTCAACAATGCGGATTGAAAGTACGAGAACGAATCGATCACCTTCACCAAACCGGAGATGTACTGGCCCAAGAACGTGAGTCCCAGTGCTGAGATGAAACAAATGAACGGAACGAGCAGCATCCCCCACCGCGGAGTGAGACCGAACGGAATCGTCGCAATCATCGGCACCGAGCCGTAAACAGCGGTTCGTGCCGCGACCCAGGACGCCTCACCAACCATCAGTTCCGCGGTCGTCGTCGGCGTCGAGAGAATCCCGTCGTACACCTTCTGGAACACGCGGGCAATGAAGGTGTTGTACATTCCCGGAAACACCGAACTGAACAACACCGCGGTGGCAACGGCCCCGGTTCCGACGAAGACAACGTATTTCACGCCCGCAATTTCGTCGATGAAGGCACCGACACCGAGCCCGATCGCAAAAAGGAAGACCAACGGCTCGAGCACCGCCGTGAACGTCGTACCCGGCCAATATCGCTTGAAGATGATGAGCTCGCGCGTCCACACGGCGGGCAGCGATCGAACGTCGAATCTAGCCATCGAGGGACTCCCCGGTCAGCAACACGAAGACGTCCTCGAGGTTCGTCGGCCGTCGCGACAATCGACCCCACGAGTTCAACAACTCGACCGAAGTGTTTTCCACACCGAGCACCGAGATGCTCAGGCCAGCACGTCGCGATTTGAGGCCGGCATCCGTTGCCTTAGACGCGATCTCGTCGAGCACCTCCGGCGGTCCGAAGTACTCGACCGCCTCGACGCCAACGTACCGTTCGCGCAATTGGTGCGGCGTGCCACGGGCAATCACCCGACCATGGTTCACGATCGCAATGTCGTCGGCGAGACGTTCCGCCTCCTCGATGTAGTGGGTACTCATCACTACGGTGACGCCACTTCGCCGCATGGCATCGATGATCAACCACAAGTCGCTCCGCACCTGCGGATCCAGACCCACCGTCGGCTCATCAAGCAAGACCAACTTCGGCGAGTTGATGAACGCACGTCCGAGTAGAAGCCGGCGACGCATACCGCCGGAGAGGTTCGTCACTCGCTCGCCGGCACGCTCCGTGAGTTGTGCCGTCGCCAATGCCTTTGCAATCGCCGACTTGCGTTGCGCACGCGGCACGCGACACAACGCCGCCCAGAGTGCGAGGTTCTCGCGCGCGGTCTGTTGATCGTCCATGTTGTCCTGCTGCGGACACACACCCAGGACGGCCCGAGCCTCGCGACTTTGCGTAGCGATGTCGAAATCGAGCACCGAGATCGACCCGCCGTTCAAACCGGTTTGCCCCGTGATCATTCGCATCAAGGTCGTCTTTCCCGCACCGTTCGGGCCGAGTAGACCCAGACAGGTTCCGGGTTGAACATCGAGGGAGAGGTCGTTCACCGCAACGAAGTCGCCGAATCGCTTGGTCACGTTGCGTACGGCGAGCGCTGGTGATTGCGGCACCTGCTCAGGCTAGGTTTGCGGCATGAAAATTGGCGTCCAAATCCAACCTCAGGCAACGACGGTTCAAGCCATGCGCGATGCGTGGAAGCGTGCCGACGACATCGGCGTCGACAGTTTGTGGACCTGGGACCACTTTTACCCGCTGTTCGGCGACCCCGACGCCGAACATTTCGAGTGCTACACCCTGCTCGCCGCCATGGCCGCAGATACCAAGCACGCAACGGTCGGCGCACTCGTCACCTGCTACTCGTACCGAAACCCCCAGTTGCTGGCCGATATGGCCCGCACCATCGACCACATCAGCAACGGGCGTTTCGTCCTCGGCATCGGTTCTGGATGGTTCGAACGCGACTACACCGAATACGGCTACGAATTCGGTACGGCTCCGGGGCGCCTGAAGATCCTCGAGGCCGGACTTCCGATCATCAAGGAGCGAATGGCCAAACTCAACCCCGGTCCGGTCAACGGAAAGATTCCACTCATGATCGGTGGAAGCGGCGAGAAGGTCACGTTGCGGCTCGTGGCGCAGCATGCCGACCAACTCAACACATTCGGTCCGCCAGACAACTTCAAGAAGAAGAACGACATCCTCAACGAGTGGTGTGCAAAGGTCGGACGCAACCCCAAGGACATCGAACGCACCGTGGCGGTAACCCCCGGGGAGCTCGAAAAAGTCGACGAGTATGCAGCCGCCGGCGCCGATCACATGATCGTGATGTTGAGCAACCCGTATGACCTCAGCGCAGTGGAGAAGTTCGTAGCCTCTACGCGGTGAGCGAGGTATTGCAGCGGTCGGCGTTCGCTCGACTGCAAATTGCAAACCTCTCGTCCGGAATCTCCAACGGGGTCGTGATGATCACCGTCCCCTGGTTGGTGCTCGAGCGAACCGGATCACCGGCACGAGCGGGACTGCTCGCAGCGTTGGTGAGCCTGCCGGGCATCTTCGTTTCGCCCGTGGTGGGCGGATTGATCGACAGGGTTGGACGTCGGGCGGTTTCGGCACTCTCCGACTTACTGTCGTGTCTGTCGGTGCTGTTGTTCGTCGTGGGTGAACTCGTGACCGAGCTCAATTACCCATTCATCGCAATCTTTGCGGTACTCGGTGCAGTGTTCGATCCTGCGGGCTACACGGCACGCAAGGCGCTCATCCCCAACGTGGCCACCTCTGCCGGTATGAACGTGGAAAAGGCAAACGGTCGCCACGAAGGTTTCTTTGCCATCGGCTGGATGATCGGGCCGGCGGCAGGTGCGTGGTGCATCGAGTTCGGGGGCCCGACCCTGGCATTTGCCGCAACGAGCGCACTGTTCCTGGTTGCGGCGTTCGCGGTGCGCTCCATGCGGATTCGTGAACATCGCAGCGAGCATCACGAAACTGCGGAGCCGTTCTGGCGGGCACTACATGGCGGATTCGCCATTTTGCGTTCCGACAAGGCGCTACTCACCTTCACGCTCGGCCTCACGGTGATGAGCGGCCTCTACATGCCGATCGATACCGTCATCTGGCCGACCCATTTCGAATCACTCGACAATGCGGTTGGTCTCGGCGTGGTGATGTCCGCAGTCGCACTCGGTGTGGTGATCGGAGCGTTCGCCTACGGACGTTTGGCGGCTCGAGTCCGCACCTCGGTATTGCTACGACTGGTGGTTCTGCTCTCCACAACTGCCCTGTTGCCCATGGGGTTTCTCCCGGGTACCTCGATCTTCGCGTTGCTCGCGCTCATCACGGGTCTGGCGTGGGGGCCCTTCAACCCCCTGTGGAACACGGTGGTTCAAAAGCGAATAGACCCCGCACTTCAAGGCCGTATCTACGGGTTGCAGATGTCGCTCGTCTATGCGGCGCCACCGATCGGGCAATTGCTCGTGGGTTGGGGTATCGAAGCGTTCGGACTACGAGCCACGTTCAGTCTGGTGCTCGGCCTCTTTGCGCTCACTGCCGCAACCATTGTGTCGCTGCGCTCGCTCAACGACCTCTAATCGAAACGTTTTCATTTGCGTAGCCGCAACGTTTCCATTCGTGCCAGCCGGGACCTCACGCGGCTTCGTCACGTCACGAGGGTGAAGCCACCGTCAATCACCAGCACTTGTCCGGTCATGTGCGGGTTGCGAACGATGCCAAGCACCGCCTCCGAGCAGTCGCTGGCATAGGCCGAGCGTTTCAGCGGCGAGGCTTTCGACACGAAGTCGTGCATCACGCCCCAGTCCTGCGTCCACGGTGTTTGCACCAGCCCCGGCGCAACCGCATTGAACCGAATTGGTCCGTACGACTTGGCCATCAACACCGTCATGTGGTTGAGCGCCGCCTTGGTCATCGAATACGCCATCGAACTCCCGACCGGACGAACTCCGGCTATCGACGTGATGTTCACCACGTTGCCATCGTCGCTCTTTTTCAGGTGGGGAATCGCCAATTTGGTCAGCCACCACGTTCCATAGACGTTCACCTTGAAGGTCTTGTCGAAGATCTCGTCG
>JALRBT010000059.1 GCA_023262255.1 Ilumatobacteraceae bacterium | reverse complement strand
CTCCGCACACGATGGCCCGGAGCGCCGACGTGTCGCGGCCCTTCAACTCGGGCAGGACCGCCATCCAAATGGTGGGCACACCCGCACCGACGGTGACCTTTTCGTCCACGATGTGGTCGGCAATCGCCTTACCCGACAAATCAGGACCCGGCATCACCAAGTTGGCACCACACGCCGTTGCGGCGTGTGTGAGCCCCCAGGCGTTCACGTGGAACATCGGAACAACCGGCAAGACGGTGTCGGATTCCCGCACGCCGAGTGAGTCGGCAACCATCTCGGCCATCGTGTGCAGGAATGTAGAGCGGTGCGAATACACCACACCCTTCGGATTCCCCGTGGTGCCGCTGGTGTAACACATACTGGCCGCTTGATTTTCATCGGCAACGTTCCACTCCGTCGCCTTCGCTTGCTTCAACAGCGACTCATACTCATGAACCTGCACTCCGGCCACGCTCGTCGGGACTTCCCCCTTACCGTCATTCATGAACACCAGGTGCTTCACCGTCGTGAACGTGGGCATCAGCGGTTCGAGAATCGCCCACAACGACGTGTCACAAAAGATCACCTCGTCCTCCGCATGATTGACGATGTACGTGAGTTGTTCGGGAAACAGACGGAAGTTCAACGTGTGGAGCACGCGACTTGAGCAGGGTGCCGCGAAGTACAACTCCAGGTGCCGGGCCGAGTTCCACGCCAACGTGGCAACGCGCCCATGCTTGGAGATCTTCAGGTTGTCGAGCACCCCGCCAAGTAGACGTGTGCGCTCGGCCCACTCGCCATATGTGGTGCTGACCTTGCCACTTGCCGTGGCAGTGATGATCTTCTTGTCGCGACTGTATCGTTCGGCACGCTCAAACAAGTGCACGAGCGTGAGCTGCGTTGGCTGCATTAACCCTTTCATGGGGCCCCCTCTGGTTGTCGGCGATGCGCCGAGTCGGTCATCGCTCAGAGTACACACCGAACCGCACGGCCGCGCAAGCGGCGAACTATCTTTCATGTGTGGCCACCCCGCTTGCGCGCCGCACGGTGCTCACGATTACCTCGGGTCTGTTCGTTCTCGGAACGATTGGCTCCAACATTGGCCCGGCGCTCGTCGACGAACGTCCGTCGCTGGTACTTCTGCTCTCGTCTCGTAATCGAAACCTGTTCGGATCGGTGCCCTACATCGGGTTGCTCCCGTACGTTCTGATCGGATTCTTTCGGGTGCTGGCCGCCGCCTTGGCGTTGTACTTCTGTGGTCGATTCTTCGGCGAGAAGGCGGTGCGCTGGTTGGAGGGCCAGGCAGGCGAACCGCCACGTATCTACGTGTGGCTCGAACGCGCAGTCGACAAGATGGGCGTCTGGTCGGTGATCATCTTCCCCGGTAGCAACGTTGTCTGCTTGCTGGTGGGGTACCGCCGAATGAAGCCACGAACCTTCCTGATCTTCGTCTCTCTTGGCATCGCCATCAAACTCTGGGTGCTTCGCGTGTTCGGACGCATCGTTGAGGACGAGATTCGTGCGTTCCTCGACTTCATTGACGCTTACCAGTGGTGGCTGGTCGTGGGGCTGTTCGCAATCTCGCTGTTGCAGGGTCAGCTTCGCCGCGGTCCCAGTCGCCCCGACTAGGTTCCTACTCCTCGCCGAACCACCACCTCGTGAATCCACCGTCCACGAAGGCGGCTCGTAGATGCGCCGGGTCGGCCTCCCCGCTCGACACACCGCGTTGAATCAGATCGACCGCGCACCAGAACAACAACACGTCCCGGAAGATGTCCTGTTCCTTCCGAAATCGATCGAACTCAACCACGCGAACCGCCCGAATGACGAAACCCTCCTCCGTTCGCTCGGGGAATTCATTCGCGTCGTACACCACCGAAAACGCCCCGAAATAGGGGAAATGGTTCCATCGATCGCAAAAACGATGGGGCGAAGCGGGCACGAAGATCCAGGAGCGACACAGGAAGTCCTCGTAGAACTGCGAGGGAGGGCCCAAGTCGAGATGCATCGAGCTGTCGGCTCGTTCGAGTTCCACGACCACCTCACCGCCATCGTCGACGAGGGTTGGATTCGCACCCCATTCCAATGCGAGATCCACGATCTCCTGGGCGGAGTAGAACTCGCGAGCAGGCACTTCCTGGCTGGGAACTTCGTTCATCGCTGCTGTCCTTTCACGACACGCTTCATGTCGACGTGACGCCGACTGTGGCTGGCCTTGTTGTTGCAGATCGGGGGATGCTGCACTCGAACGTGCAGGGTGATGTTGTTGGCGCACTCCGGACATTGCCAGAGCTGGGTACGTCGTGGTGTTGGTTCGTTGAACATGGAGCAGCACTATGAGGCATCGGTGTTCGCAATTGCAACCACCCCGCGAGGTTGGAGGCTCCTACTACGTAGGAGCCTCCAAAAAAATCTTGCCGCGTACGGGCTTGGCGCACCGCACACCCGTATGCGAGACTGCTCACATGGCAACTACCAAACTTGGCGGCAATCCAGTGAACACCAACGGCTCACTTCCGTCCACCAACTCTCTCGTCCCGGCGTTCACCCTCGTGAAGGACGATCTGTCCGAGGTCACCAACACCAGCCTGCAAGGCAAGCGCGTGGTGCTGAACATCTTTCCCTCCGTCGATACACCCACCTGTGCCAAGAGCGTGCGCAAATTCAACGAGCTCGCCGCCGCCATGAACAACACCGTGGTGTTGTGCGTGTCTGCCGATCTTCCGTTCGCCCAGAAGCGTTTCTGCGGCACCGAGGGAATCACCAACGTGCAGAATGCCTCGTCATTCCGCACCGACTTCGGCAACACGTTCGGCGTCACCATCGTCGACGGTGCCCTCAAGGGATTGCTGGCGCGCGCAGTGGTGGTGCTGGATGAGTCTGGCAAGGTCACCCACACGGAATTGGTCGACGAGATTGCCAACGAACCCAACTACGACGCAGCCCTTGCGGCGTTGAAGTAACGGCTCGGCGGCGACTGAACCAATCGGTTCAGTCGCGGAGGTGTGCCACCTCGTTGAGCGTGGCAAGCGATCGGAGACCTTCGCGTGACGCAATCACTCGGTGGATCGATGTGTACTGCGGGTAGAAGAATCCGAGTTGCGTCTGAATACCAAGGACGTGGGCCAAGTACTGGTTGATTACGCCGCCATGGCACACGGCCACCACCCGCTGGCCGGAGTGTGCGGCGATGATGCGCTCGAACGCCGCAATCACCCGCTTGCGAAACAAATCGGGATGATCGTGCCCCTCCTCCCACTCGCCACGAATCATCTTGAGCCAACGCGGATCATTCGTGCCTCGTAGTTCCTCGATCGGCACGTACTCGCTGGAATTTCGATCAAACTCGCTGATGTCTTCCTCGATGATCGGGCGTAGTCCGATCGTTCGCGCCAGCGGCGCCGCAGTTTCCTGTGCGCGACGCAACGGGCTTGCGTAGATGGCGGCGATGTCCTCCGTTGCAAGGTAGGCGGCCAGCCGGTCGGCTTGGTTACGTCCATCCGGTGCGAGTTCCGGGTCGGCGATGCCCTCGGTGAGTTCGCGCCGCACGGGCAGACCGTGACGCACCAACACGAGTTCCACGGTGTTGAGACTAGATGGGCATGGATAAACGCCGGGTTACGCCGGCAGCAGTTCCACCAAGTTCAGTTCGCGCACTGCGCGGTCGAAACGCGTGTTCATGCAATCCACCAATTCGAACGATCGCTTGTCGGTGAGGTCCACTCCGCGACTCGCGATGATGGGATACGCGAGACAGAACAGCGCTGCCGAGCGGTAGTGCTCCCACAGCGCCTTCTTGTCCACGAGATCCTTCGGTGCGCCACGCGAGAGCAATCCGTCGATCCACCGGTCGAACAATTCACGTTCGTACCTGCTGGCATCGTCGGCGGAGATGCTCTGGGTGATGAAATACGCCAAGTCGTATGCACCGATACCCGTACCAATCAACTGAAAATCGAGAACGACCAGTTCGTCGTCGTTACCGAACAGGATGTTGTCAGCGCGATAGTCGCCGTGCGCGAGGGTGTTGGGGCCTTGCGCCAATGACGACAACAGCGATGCGACCGCGGCGCCAAAGCGCGGCCCCACCTGCATGATGGAATCGGGCATCTTGATTTCCTTGGTGCACTTCTCCCATCCCTCGGCGAACACCATCGGCACCACCGCCGGATAGATGGGGTCCCCGAGACTGATGGTGGTTCCATCTGCCGCCAGTGCATCGGCTTTTCCCCACCACTTCGCATGCATCGCAGCCACACCGTCAACCGCTCGACGTGCGTCGTCGATCGCCATTCCCTTCACCTGATCAACGATGCGCAAACTTCCCAGGTCCTCCACGACCATCGCAAATTGGCTGGTCTCTTCGTTCACTTCGCCGTAGTACGACTGGGAGACACGAAACGGAACATCCTTGGCGAGCGTCTTGAAAAACTTCACCTCGCGGATGTACATGCGCAGGACGGCACTCGTGAAGACGGCATTGGGATCGAGGGCCGGAAGTTTGACGATCACCGACGTCGGACACCCCGAACCGGTGAGATGCGATCGGTACACCGCGCTGGAGACGCCGACGCCCACACCGATGATTTCGTTGCGCACCGCGGTGACGTTCCACCCCGTCGCATCACTCATCCACTGTGCAGTCACCTCGTCAATTGAGGCCGGAATTGCTGCTGCCATAAAGCCCCCTTTGGGTGTCTACTACGGACAATACACCTTTCCCTTGGTCTTGAATTTCTTCACCTGGTCGAGCTGGGCCTTGGTGAGTTCGAGGACGGTTTCCAGGTCGACGTCGCACAGCACGGCCCCTTCCAGGTTGGCCCCTTTGAGCGATGCCGCAGTCATCGTGGCCGCCGTGAAATCGACGTTCTTCAACGATGCGCCTTCGAAGTTGACCGCACTCAGATCAGCGCGAATGAAGATGGAATTGTTGAGGTTGGCCCCCACGAAACTGGCGCCACCAAGATTGGCAACCTGAAAATTCACGAAGTCCAACTTCAGTCTCGAGAAGTCGACGCCGACCAGGTTCGCGAACTGGCAGGTGGTGGTTTTGATGCACGCCACGTCGAGCACCGTCGTGGTGGTGACGGGCACGGTCGTGGTGGTCGTGGTGCTCTCCACCGAGGTGGATGGCGCCGGCGCAGTCGTGGTGGTTACGTCGGGCTCGTCCGGCAGGGTCGTCGCGGCAGCGTCGGCCTCGACGGTGGTCGGCGATGCCACCTGAACGTCACCGCACGCCGTCAGCACCAACAGCGTTGCTGCGACGAACGTCGCACGAAGTACTTTCACCTCAATCAGGCTAACGAGCGGGTATCGACGCGCCGTGCAATTCGTCCGCCACACTGAAGGGGTGAACCTTTTCTCCCTGCAATTGTCCCAGGTGCTGTTTGCCGCCGACGATGAACCCGTCGACGGCATTCAACGCTTCTTCACTCGTCCGGTGGTTGCGATTGCAATCGTCGTCGGCTGTTTCATCCTCACTCGACTTACCTATGCAATCCTGCGTGTCGTCGTTCGTAAGGTTGCAGACAGCAAACCGGGACGCGGCAAGAAGTGGTGGAAGAACACGGTTCGACGCGTCGGAGCCGAAACGATGGAAGGCGGCGAAAACCGTCGCCGCCAACGAATCGAGGCTGCCACGGGGATGTTGCACCAACTCACCAGTTTCGTGTTGTGGATCATCGCCATCATCGCCGTGTTCAACGTGCTCGACCTCGATGCGGCATTCTTCCTCTCGAGCGCCGGCTTCCTCGGAGCGGCGATTGCAATCGGTGGCCAACACCGCGTCGGCGACTATCTGACCGGCCTGGCCGTGCTGTTGGAGGATCGATTCGGCGTCGGCGACGAA
Source organism: Ilumatobacteraceae bacterium (assembly GCA_023262255.1). Classification (GTDB taxonomy): domain Bacteria; phylum Actinomycetota; class Acidimicrobiia; order Acidimicrobiales; family Ilumatobacteraceae; genus F1-60-MAGs027. The sequence goes on along the minus strand of JALRBT010000059.1, from coordinate 3,224 downwards.
ATAGAAGCGAGTCTGGGCTGGGAAAAGCCCATTCGCGCAACCGTGGAGCACGTCGGCGTCATCACCACGCGACTACGGGATGGCAACAGCACGTTCCACATTCCCCATTCGAAACTCGACGTGATTCGCAATCTCAGTCAGGAGCCCGTGCGCGAGTCGATGCAGTTCGACGTGGCATCACGAGACGCGGCGCGAGTTTCGTCCACCGTCCGTGATTTGGCCGGAACCAAGGGCCTCACCACCGTGCTCTTCATCGACGAGATCGAGGCCTCCGGTTCGGAGGGTGACCGAGTGGAATTGAACGTTCGAACCACTCGCCCGCTCACCGACGCGGAACGGGAACTGTTGGTGCAAAAGACGTCGGAGGCACTCGCCCGCGACGAATAGTTCGCAAACCGGCGAATCCGTCTCGACCGCCTTTCGCCCGGCGTCGCGATGTCGGATTCGGCTAGATGCCGAGGAATGAATCGAGTCCGAGCGTTACGCCCGGATACTCGGCAATCTTTTTGCAGGCCAGCACCACGCCGGGCATGAAACTGTTGCGATCGATCGTGTCGTGACGAATGGTGAGTGTCTGCCCCTGCGTACCGAGCACCACCTCCTGATTCGCTACCGCCCCGCGCATGCGAACCGCGTGAATTCGAATGTCCGCCGGCCCCTTGGCACCGCGTGCACCCGGAATTGCCTCGTGGGTGGTGGGGTCGTTTGCCCACGTGCTGCTGGCAGCAGCCATTCTGTTCGCGGTCGAAACGGCGGTACCCGACGGGGAGTCGGCTTTTGCGTCGTGATGAATCTCGATGATCTCTGCGGTGTCGAAGAACGGCGCCGCAACCTCGGCGAAGCGCATCATCAATACGGCACCGATCGCAAAATTCGGCGCAATCAGGCAGTTGCTTCGGCTGAACTCCTGTTTGAAGGCCGCGATATCCGAATCGGTGAAGCCGGTGGTACCCACCACCGCATGAACACCATGTAGTGCGAGCCAGGGCAATGTCACTCGCGCTGCAGCAGCGACGGTGAAATCGACGGCCACGTCAACCTTAGCGTCGGCGAGTGCCTTCAACTCACGACTGATGGTGACACCTTGCGCAGTGACGTCACCCGTGGTGTCGACCACTGCAACAAGTTCCAATGCTGAATCGGCGGCGACGGCGGCGCACACAGTGGCGCCCATGCGCCCTGCTGCACCGACGACGCCGACGCGAATCATCCGTTAGCCGTTGAAGTCGGCGTTGAACTCGTCTTCGAAACTGACGGCAACAGGCTCACTGCCGCGGTCGTTCGATGGTCGGTCGCTGCGGCGATCATCACGACGGTCTCGGCCGCCACGATTGTCACGACCACGTCCACCGCGGTCATCTCGGCCACGTCCGCCACGGTCGTCACGGCGGTCTCGACCGCCGCGTCCGCCACGGTCATCACGTCCGCGTCCACCGCGATCGTCACGACCACGTCCGCCGCGATCACCACGGTCACGGCGCTCGCCGCCACCGCCGCTACCCGAGCCAGCCATCGGCTGACCGTCGGGGCCGATGAGCGAGAGGCTCACCTTGCCACGGTCGTCGATGTCATCGACTCGCACGGTGACTTCATCACCGAGGTTCAATACGTCTTCCACTCGGGCGACTCGTTCGCCGTTACCGAGTTTGGAGATGTGAACGAGTCCGTCACGGCCGGGGAGAATGTTGACGAACGCACCGAACTGCGCGATGTTCACCACACGACCGGTGTACGTGGCGCCGAGCTCCGCCGTTGGCGGATCAACGATGTTCAGGATGCGAGTCTTGGCGTCCTCCACCTTTGCGGAATCCGGTGACCCGATGGTCACAATGCCAACTGCACCGTCGTCGTCGACGGCGATGGTTGCGCCGGTCTCCTGCTGAATGGTGTTGATGACCTTGCCCTTTGGCCCGATGACCTCACCCACCTTGTCCAACGGAATGGTGATGGTGACGATCTTCGGTGCACTCTCGGCCACGGTGTCACGCGGCGCAGGTATTGCCGCCGTCATCACATCGAGAATCTTGAGACGTGCTTCTTTGGCCTGTTCGAGCGCCGATGCGAGTACGTCGCTCGGGATGCCGTCGATCTTGGTGTCCAACTGCAACGCGGTCACCGCATCGGCGGTTCCGGCCACCTTGAAGTCCATGTCGCCGAATGCATCTTCTGCGCCGAGGATGTCGGTGAGTGCGGTGTACTTGCCATCCTCGAAGATGAGTCCCATCGCGATTCCGGCAACCGGAGCGATGATCGGAACACCGGCGTCCATGAGCGCAAGGCTCGATGCGCAAACCGACGCCATCGACGTGGAACCGTTCGACGACAACACTTCGCTCACGAGGCGCAGGGTGTAGGCGAACGTCTCCTGGCTTGGAACCACCGGGAACACCGCACGTTCGGCGAGCGCACCGTGGCCGATTTCTCGGCGCTTCGGCGTACCAACACGACCGGTTTCACCATTAGCCCACGGGGCCATGTTGTAATCGTGCATGTAACGCTTCTCGGTGGTTGGGGTGATGGAGTCGATCATCTGGTTCATGCGTGGCATGGCCAGGGTGACGACGTTCATTACCTGTGTTTCACCGCGCTGGAACAATCCGGTGCCGTGTGCGGTGGACAGCAGGCCCACTTCCGACGACACTGGGCGAAGATCGCGTGGTCCGCGACCGTCGATGCGCACGTTCTCGCTGACCACGCGCTGACGCACGAGGTGCTTGGTGAGTGAGCGCACGGCTTCCTTGATCTGCTTTTCCTGTCCGGCGAACTGGCCCGGTGCATCGGCGGTGCCGACGAGTTCGGCGACCGTTGCCGCCGTTGCCTCGTCGATTGCCGCGTTGCGATCCTTCTTCAACGAGATACGAATCGCTGGCTGCAGTTTGGCGGTGGCTGTGCGCTCGACGGCAGCGTACGCCTCGGGGCTGTAGTCGAGAATCGGCGTGTATGCCAATGGCTCGATCTTGCCGCGTGCCGCGATGACGCTTGCGGTCAACTGACGCTGCAGCTTGATGGATTCCTTGATCCACTGCTTGGATGCCTCGAGTCCGGCAGCAATTACTGCTTCGCTCACCTTCGGCGCACCATTGGCGTAGAAGTCGAACGACTTCTCGGTACCACCGGCTTCCACCATCATGATGGCGACGTCGCCGTTGTCGAGTTCGCGTCCGGCAACGACCAACTCGAACGTGCTGTTGTCGCCCTCCTCGAACGTTGGGTGGGCGATCCAC
>JALRBT010000058.1 GCA_023262255.1 Ilumatobacteraceae bacterium | reverse complement strand
ACCAACGTGAGGGCCTGCTCCTCGAACGACACTGGATTCGTGATGCTCGAAACGGTGAGACCGGCGACGAATCGTTCTGCTTGTGCCGAGTCCATCGAGGTACCGAAGAACGCATTGATCAGTCCGAGGTTCATCGGCATTTGATACGCCTTGTCCCCCACCATCGCGCGCACACGATGCCGATACGGCTTGAACGTTCCGAACCGCTGAACGTAATTCCACACCTCTTCGTGCTGTGTATGGAAAATGTGGGGGCCGTACACGTGCACCATGACGCCTGAGTCGTGACGCTGGGTATGGCAATTACCGGCTACGTGATCACGAACCTCGAACACATCCACGCGGTTGCCCGCTTCGGCGAGTTCACGTGCAACGACGGCACCCGAGAATCCGGCGCCGACGACGGCAATGCTCAACGGCACGCGACCAATGCTACGAGTTTCGACGATGCGAGGGCGACTTGCTCGGAGACGTGGATGGCTTGCGTGTTCAGCTCATCCACGGTGCACAGACACCGTCGAGATCACGCAACTGAATTCGCTCACGATTCTCGTATGTCACCACGTTCTTCGGGTCTTTGCGCAGATTGAAGGTGCGGAAGGTCATCTCCGTGGTGTCGATGGCCAGGATTCGACCGATCAATGAGTCACCGAGATCGAGTAACAACTTGATGGTCTCCAGTGCCTGAATTGAACCGACGATTCCCGGCAAAACTCCAAGCACACCGGCTTCCGCACAACTCGGCGCCATCTCAGCAGGCGGTGGCTCGGCAACCATGTCGCGATAGGTCGGCCCACGTAGCGGATGGAAGACGCTCACCATTCCCTCAAATCGGAAGATCGAGCCGTGCACCACGGGGATGCCGAGCTTCACGCTGGCGTCGTTCAACAGGTACCGCGACGGAAAGTTGTCGGCTCCATCCACGATCACGTCGTAGCCGGAGATGATGTCGACGATGTTGCTGGCGGCAAGTCGCGTGTCGTAGGTAACCACGTTGATGTCGGGGTTCAGCATGGTGAGTGTCTTCTTGGCCGAATCGACCTTCCGATCACCGATGCGATCGATGTTGTGCAAGATCTGTCGCTGCAGGTTGCTCGCGTCCACCTCGTCCATGTCGACGATGCCAATCGTGCCGACACCGGCTGCGGCCAGGTACAACGCTGCCGGAGATCCCAAACCACCGGCGCCGAGCAACAACACCTTGCTGGAGAGCAGCTTGGCTTGACCAGCCACGCCAACCTCGGGCAACAGGATGTGTCGCTGGTAGCGATTGCGCTGCTCGGCACTCAACGCGACTGGCGTCAGCCACGTGCGACCCTCGTCCTTCCACTTGCCGAAACCGCCGGCCATGCTCACCACGTTGGTGTAACCGAGTTCCTGCAGCGTCTTTGCGGCGAATGCGCTGCGTACTCCGCCGGCGCAGTACACCACCACCGGCGTCGACTTGTCGATGATTCGGGTCTCCACTTGCGCTTCCAGGTGTCCACGCGGAATGTGGATCACTTCCGGCAATGCACCCTGTTCGAACTCATCGGGCTCGCGAACATCGAGTACCACCACGCTGCCCGCGGCAATCTTGTCAGCGGCAGCCGCAGTGTCCACCTCGGTGATGTGCGCCTTGGCGGCAGAGAGCAGGTCGCGAAACGTTGCCACAGTCAAAATGCTACCTGGGAGGTCGGCTTTTTGGCAGGGCCGTTGCCGTAGGTACTCCACCCGGTGCGAGTCCGGCTATTCGGGCTGCACCCCGCACAAGCGAGGTAACACGGTGTTGATGTCGCCGGCGACGAACTCGTCGGCGAGCGCATCCATCTCGGTGGGTCCCCCGTTCACGATGACCACTCGCGCGCCTGCCTCCTTCGCCCGCGGAACGCAATACGCCGCCGGATACACACCGAGGGTCGAGCCGACCGCGAGCAGTACGTCGCAGTCTTCACTGGCCGCATACGCCGCCTCGATCACCTCGGGAACCAACGGCTCCTCGAACAAGATGGTGTCGCTCTTCAGGATTCCGCCACAGAGCAGACAACGAGGGTCTGGATCGCCATCGATCACACGCTGCACGGCCTGCGCCATGGGTCGGCGGTCATCGCACTCCCAACAACGTGAGCGGTGCAGGTTGCCGTGTACTTCGTGCACGAAACGTGGCTCGATTCCCGAGCGCTGGTGCAACCCGTCCACGTTCTGGGTGACGATGGCACGAAGTTGGCTACGTTCGTGCAGTTTCACCAGGGCTTTGTGTCCATCATTCGGCAAAGGATCATTACCGAGCCATCGCACGCGGTTCTGCCATGAACGTTTGCGGAGCTCTTCATCACTCAGATAGTGGCTGAGCGTTGCCGCGCGCTGCGCGTCGGGGTCGCGTGTCCACAGGCCGTTTGGGCCGCGAAAGTCCGGAATTCCTGACGCCGTGGAGATTCCCGCACCGGTCAGCACCGTGACCCGGCGCGCGGCAGCAATCAACACCTCTACTCGCGCCACGGAGTTGGTGTCGTCGTTCAACATTGGCAAAAACAGTGTGCCACTTCCACCGACTCCCCGAGCCACAATTCGACGCCGTCGCTGAGACCAGGACCAACGACCACCGCGTCCACGTTGCTACTCGCATCTATGAGCATGGCGAGGTCGACGTTCGTCAATTGCGCCTGCTCGCGGTCGTTCGTACAGCGCAGTATTGCGGTGGGTACGGCGGCGGTCCACTCCGGAGCGATCGCGCCGACGGTCGCCACGTACACATAGCCACGCCCGGTTCGCAGTGCCGCCTCAGCGCACAGCACGGCTGCACCGGCCATGCCTCGAGAGCCGGCGATTACCAGCACGCGCCCCATCCGCGACTTGTCGGTGTCGTTCGCACGAACCGGCAACGTCGGCCACATCATGTTGTCATGGTGGCCAGTGTTTTCACGGCCGATCTGGTTGCAGCGTTTCGCGGACGACTAGCGGCGTCGGAAATTTTCCGCCAGGTTCACCAGCAATCGCGTTCCATGCGCGGTGGCACCGCGTTGCAGCCATCCCGCGTCCGAGTCCGACCACATCGGACCTGCGATATCAAGGTGTGCCCATGGATGGCCGCCGGTGAACTCGTCCAGGAACAAGGCGGCGGTGATAGCCCCTGCCTCGCCTCCGCCGACGTTCTTCATGTCGGCGATGTACGAATCCAACATCCGGCGGTACGACCGCTCCAACGGAAGTTCCCATACGTCTTCATCGACGGCCTTGCTGGCGTCCTTCACTTGGTTGATGAATCGTGCATTGTTCCCCATGACGCCGGACATCTTGGGTCCGAGTGCCGCAGCACACGAACCGGTGAGCGTCGCAATGTCGACAATGGCGTCCGGCTCCTGCTCTGCAGCCAACGACAAACCGTCGGCCAAGATCAATCGACCCTCCGCATCCGTGTTGTGGATCTCCACCGTCTTCTTGTTGCGCATGGTGAGCACATCGCCCATCGCCATCGCGCTACCCGAAGGCAGGTTGTCGGTGCACATGAGGTACGCCGTGACTTGGTTCTTGCAACCGAGCGCCTTCAAGGTGCTCATCGCCGACAATACCGCCGCGGCACCACTCATGTCGGCCTTCATCATCGCGTGGGACGGGTTGCTTGGCTTCAGACTGATACCGCCCGAGTCGTACATCACACCCTTGCCCACCATGATGAGGTGTGGCAGCGACGACTTCTTCCCTTTTCCGGCCGTTCCACCCTTGCCGGCAGATTTGCCCTTGAGTGCCGACTTGGTCGGACGATACGACAGCTTCACCATGCGAGGTGGGTTCACGCTGCCGCGGTTGACGCCGATGATGCCACCGCATCCCATGGCGAGCAGCTTGTCCTTGTCGAACACTTCCACCTTCAACCCGGATTCGGATGCAATGAGTTGTGCGCGATCAGCGAACATCTTGGCGGTGAGGTGAGCAGGCGGCATGTTGGCGAAGTCGCGGGCCATGCACACCGCTTCGCCGATGACCGTGCCGCGACGCGATCCGTTGGCGGCAGCGCCGAGTGCCTTGGCCTCCACCACCAACACCACCGACTTCAATTTCGATGCAAACGACTTGTCCGACTTGAGCGCGGCATAGCGATGTGTTGCGAGCATCAGACCTTCGGTGACGGCCTGGGCCACCTCGGCGCGATCGCCGCGACCGATCCCCGCCAGCGTGGTGGAGAGCGATACGTGCTTGCTCGCCGCGCGAGCCAGGGCCGCTGCCGCGTTGCGCAGATCGTGTGCAGTGGCGGAGTTTCCTTCGCCGACGCCAACCGCGATGAGTGTTGCCTTCCCACTCGATGGCACCACGAGGGTTTGGCCGACTTTGCCTTCGAATCCTGCGGCGGTCAGCTGCGAACGCGAAACACCGAGTTCGGCCGGCACGGCCTTGTCGGAAGTAACCGGAATACCCACCGCCTCGGCAGCAGGAGTTTCGCGAGCAACGGTGACGACGAGTTGAGAATGTTTCATGCCGGCAAGGCTAGTTGGCAGCCTTCGCTACGGTTCGTCCGCGATACCGCCGCTCGTGGCTAGTCGGTGACGCTGCGAACCGGTAACGACTCGCCCTCTTGCCAGCGGGCCAACGTCCACAGCAAGTCGCTCAGGCGGTTGAGATACGGCCCTGCCTGCGATGGTGGTGGCGCTGCAGAAAGCGCGTGACGCTCCGCACGACGAGCCACGGTTCGTGCCACGTCCAACAGTGCCGCAATCTTGTTCTGTCCCGGCACCACGAACTCCGACGGTGGGGTGAACTTTTCGTCGAGCGAGTCGATCATGTTCTCCAACTTCACCACCATGTCGGTGGTAACGCGCGACTTCCCATCGGTGAGTTTGTGGCGGTTCTCGGGAAGCGTGGCCAGCTCGGCCATCAACACCCACAAATCGCGCATGATGTGCACGAGCGCATCGTTCAACTCGTTCTCGCGACCAAGTTCGGCACGCACCAGACCGAGCACCGCCTGCGCCTCGTCGACCGCACCGTAAGCGCGTGGCAAAGCCGAGTCCTTCTTCACACGACCGCCGTAGAACAACCCGGTGGTGCCGTCGTCGCCGCCGCGGGTGTACACCTTTTCACGAGTCATGAAATAGTCACGCTACTTGTCTTAGCCTTAGCCCGACGATGCGAGCCACCAAGAGAACCGGGTATCTCGAGACCGTCAACGAACGCGTGGTGGTGTTCGATGGCGCGTTCGGCACCTACGTGCAGGATCAGAACCTCACGGCCGACGACTTCGGTGGGCAACACCTCGAGGGGTGCAACGAGCTGCTGGCGATCACTCGCCCCGACCTCATCGCCAAAATGCACGAGGACTTCCTCAAGGTCGGTGTCGACGCCTTGGAGACTGCAACGTTCGGATCGTTCTCCACGGTGCTCGCCGAGTACGGCATTGCCAACCGCGCACATGAGATAACGCTCGCCGCCGCGCGGATCGCGAGGGAGGTCGCCAATTCGTTCGAAAGCGACGGACGACCCCGGTACGTGGCCGGCAGTATCGGGCCCGGCACCAAGTTGCCCAGCCTCGGACACATCTCGTTCGTGGATCTTCGTGACACCTACGAAGAACACGCGCGCGCACTCATCGAGGGCGGTGTCGATCTTCTCCTGATCGAAACGTGCATGGATCTCCTACAAATCAAGTCCGCGATGCAGGGCGGCCGACGTGCCATGAAGGCTTTGGGTCGCGAAGTTCCCATTCAGGTGCAAGTCACCATGGAAACCACCGGTCGCATGTTGGTGGGCACGGAGATTGGTGCCGCCCTCACCGCATTGTTGGCGATGAAGCCCGATGTAATCGGGATCAACTGTGCCACCGGTCCGGCAGAAATGCAGGAACATCTGCGTCATCTCTCGCAACACTCCCCAATTCCCATCAGTGTGCTGCCGAACGCGGGCTTGCCGAGCGTGGTGGATGGACGAACGCATTACGACCTCACCCCGGCACAACTCGCCGAGTTCCATCGTCACCACGTGCAGGACTTGGGCATTCGAGTGGTGGGCGGTTGTTGCGGCACCACACCCGAGCACCTGCGTCAGGTGGTGGAAGCGGTGCGAAACATCACACCGGCCCGCCGCGCACCGGTGCAAGAACCGAGCGTCACTTCCCTCTACTCGCCCGTCACCCTCAAACAGGACAACAGCGTGCTGTACATCGGCGAGCGCACCAACGCCAACGGCTCGCGTGCCTTCCGCGATGCCATGTTGGCCGGCGACTGGGACACCTGCACGAAGATGGCCAACGAACAAATTCGTGAAGGTGCCCACGTGCTGGACGTGTGCGTGGATTACGTCGGACGCGATGGCACCGCCGACATGGCCGAGATCGCCGGTCGCTTCGCCAGCCAAGCCAGCGTGCCACTGGTGATCGACTCCACCGAGCCACAAGTGATGGAAGCCGCACTGCAGCTGGCGGGTGGTCGATGCATCTTGAACAGCGCCAACTTGGAGGACGGCGAAGAACCCGGCCGTCGAATGGACCGCATCTTCTCGCTTGCTCGCGACTATGGCGCAGCAGTCATCTGCTTGCTCATCGACGAGCGAGGGCAGGCACGTGACGTGGAGTGGAAGATGCAGATCGCCCATCGACTGCACAAGATTGCAACGGAGCGATACGGATTGTCCGCCAGCGACCTCATCTTCGACCCACTCACCTTCCCACTCACTACCGGAGACGCCGATCTTCGCCGCGATGGCATCGAGAGCATCGAGGGCATCCGACGCATCAAGCAGGAGATTCCCGGAGCCCTCACGGTGATGGGACTTTCCAACGTGAGTTTCGGAATCAACCCTGCTGCGCGCCAGGTGCTGAACAGCGTGTTCCTTGACGAGTGCGTGAAGGCAGGGCTCGATGCCGCAATCGTGCACGCCAGCAAGATCCTTCCGCTCGCCCGCATCAAGCCCGAGCATGTCACGTTGTGTCGCGACATCATCTTCGACAAGACCACCGACGACTACAACCCGCTGCAACTTCTGCTGACGGCCTTCGAGGGTGTCAAAACCACCAAGCAAGAGAAGCCCGACCGCAGCGGCTGGCCGGTGCAACAACGGCTCCGTCAGCGCATCATCGATGGCGACCGCGAAGGGCTCACGGCCGAGCTCGACGAGGCACTCGCTGCCGGACTGAAGGCACTCGAAATCGTCAATGACGTGTTGCTCGACGGCATGCGCGAAGTGGGCGAATTGTTCGGTTCGGGACAGATGCAATTGCCGTTCGTTCTGCAGAGTGCCGAAACCATGAAGATGGCCGTGGGCCACCTCGAGCCGCACATGGACAAGGTGGCGGGGTCCACGAGCAAGGGCAAACTAGTGCTCGCCACGGTGAAGGGCGATGTGCACGACATCGGCAAGAACCTGGTCGACATCATCTGCACCAACAACGGCTACGAAGTGCACAACATCGGTATCAAGATTCCCATCAGCGAGATGATCGCCAAGGTGCAGGAGGTCGACGCCGACGCCCTCGGAATGAGCGGTCTCCTGGTGAAGAGCACGCTCATCATGCGCGAAAACCTGGAGGAGCTCAACACCTCCGGGCTCTCCAACATTCCCGTGCTCCTCGGCGGTGCCGCACTCACCCGCAGTTACGTGGAGCGGGATTTGCGCGAGGTGTATCAAGGTCGAGTGTTCTACGGCCGCGACGCCTTCGAGGGGTTGCACACGCTCGACAAGTTGATGGAGATGAAGCGAAGCGGCGCCGACGACCCCGAGTTTGGCCGTATCCCCACGGGTCGCTCACTCGCCGAACGACGCGCACCAAAGGAGACTCCAACCAATTTGCCGCGCCGATCACCCGACGTCGTGGTCGACAATCCGATCTTCACACCGCCATTCGTTGGCTCACGCGTGGTGAAGGGCATCAGCCTGGATGAAATCGCCGAGTACATCAACGAAACTGCCTTGTTTCGAAACCAGTGGCAGTACCGACCACTTGACGGCGAGAACGATGAAGACTTCAAGTCGCGAATTCGCCCCGAGTTGCGCGACCAACTCGCCCAGGCCAAGGCCAGTGGCATCCTGGTGCCACAACTGGTGTACGGCTACTTCCTCGCCAACGGCGACGGCAACGACGTGATCATCTGGACCGATGAGTCACGCACCACGGAGCGCATGCGATTCTCGTATCCACGCCAAGGCGAAGCCCCGTTCCTGTGCATCGCCGACTTCTTCCGACCGGTGGAGAGTGGCGAGGTCGATTACGCCGCGTTCCACATCGTCACCATGGGCGCGAAGGTGAGCGATGCCGCCGCCGAGCTGTTCGCCAAGAACGAGTATCAGAAGTATCTCACGGTGCACGGTCTTGGCGTGGAGATGGCAGAAGCACTCGCCGAGTATTGGCACCACCGAATTCGCACCGAGTGGGGTTTCGTCGGTGAAGACGGGCCGAACTTGCACGGACTGTTCCGTCAGCAATATCGCGGTGGTCGATACTCGTGGGGTTATCCCGCATGTCCCGACCTCGAAGACAACGCAAAGGTCGCCGAACTATTGGAAGCAGGACGTATCGGCATCACGGTGAACGAAGACACGGGCTGGCAATACCAGCCGGAACAGACGACGTCGGCGATCATCTGCCATCACCCACGAGCGAAGTACTTCGTCGCGCGTTAGTCCGGGCGCATCAGCCGGCGTGCGATTTCTCCCACGCTCTTGCAAGAGCGCTGTAGTGGCCACCAAGTTCCATCAGTTCCCCGTGCGTTCCAACTTCGGTGATGCGCGCGTTGTTCACCACCACGATGCGATCGGCTCGTTGCACGGTAGTGAGACGATGTGCCACCACGATCGTGGTGCGACCCTGCATCAAGCGCTCCAACGCCGCTTCCACTTCGGCCTCCGTGCCGGGGTCGAGGTTGGATGTCGCTTCATCAAGCACCAACACCGCCGGGTCCACCAGTGCTGCACGACCGAGCGCCACGAGTTGGCGTTCCCCCGCAGAGAGTCGTGTACCTCGCTCGCGAACCTCGGTGTCGAGACCCTCCGGTAGCCGCTCGAAGTGTGCGAGCACACCGAGGCGATCGAGTGCGGCTTCCACTTCGGCGTCGGTGGCGTCGATTCGAGCCAAGCGCACGTTGTCGCGAATGGTGCCGTTGAACAGAAAGCCTTCCTGCGGCACCACCACAATGCGTTGTCGCAGACTCTTGTGGGTTCCGCGACGCAGGTCGACCCCCCCGTAACTCACCACACCCATGACGGGGTCGTACAACCGTGCCATCAACTTAGCGAGCGTGCTCTTCCCGGCGCCGGTGGGCCCGACGAGCGCGATGCGTTCGCCGTCACGAACCTCCAAACTCACGTGGTCGAGCGCTGGTGTGGATCCACCCTGATACGTGAACGTCACATCATCCACCTTTAGGTTTCCGCGCGACGGCAGAGCAAGCGCATCGGGCGCTTCGTCCACCTCCGGAGTGGCGTCGAGAATCGCGAACAACTTGTGCAGTGCCGCTGCCGCCGACTGCACCCCGTTGTACAACTGCGACAACTGTTGCACGGGGTCGAACAAACTCGACAGGAGCAGGATGAACGCCACCACCGTGCCGAGAGAAACCACTCCCTCATGCACCAACCAGCCACCGATACCCACCACGAGCGACGTGGCAATCACACCCGAGAATTCGACGAGACCGAAGTACCAGGTGCTGATTCGAATGCTTCGCAAATGACTGGCGAACAGAGACCGGTTGGACTTCTCGAAACG
>JALRBT010000057.1 GCA_023262255.1 Ilumatobacteraceae bacterium | reverse complement strand
GTGAGGAAATCGAATAGACCTTGTACCAGGAACAACAGCGTCAAAACCACGAGCAAGGTCGCGGTGGGGCCATCACTCATGCGGGTAATAATCCAGCCAGTACCGCCACCTATAACAGCACCTCCACCGAGAAACAGGGTTCTCGTTACCCCACTTGTGTGACGTGCCTCAACAGGCTGAATTGACTCATTCACATCCGCAGCCATGCGCAACGAGTACCACACTGCAGTTGTTCCAAGTGCTACACCAAGAGCAATCGCTACCCCGAACACGGGCTCCTCGTCACCCCTGAACGAGTTCAATCAGCGTTCCGAACGACCCTTTCGGATGAATGAACGCCACGGTGGTACCGCGTGACCCGGGTCGTGGAACAGTATCGATTGGTGTTGCCCCGGCAGCAACCATCGCCGCGAGCGCGGCGGCGCAATCGGCAACGCGATAACCAACGTGGTGCAGGCCTTCGCCGCGCCTATCGAGTGCTTTGGCCACAGGCGAGTCGGGTCGGGTTGGGGTGAGCAATTGGATATAGCTGTCAGCAACCTTCATCAGTACTTCTTCAACACCATCTCGCTCGACCACTTCGCGATGATCGATGGTGGCTCCGAAGGCACGTTGGTAATAGTCGACCGCCGCTACCAAGTCACGCACCGCAATTGCAACGTGATCAATCTCGGTGAGGATCATCGGCGAAACCTGCCCAGTCGGGCCTCGCCCACCTTGTCGCGCAATTCGTGGTCGGTCACTCCTTCTCCTTCGTTCTCCGCCAAACACAGCACACCGATCTTGCCTTCGTGCATGTTGCGATGTACTTGATATGCCGCTTCACCCGTTTGCGACAAGGGAAACGTTTGGGAAATCACGGGGTCAATCATGCCTTTGGCAATCAAGCGATTGGCTTCGTACGCCTCGCGATAGTTGGCGAAGTGTGAACCCACCAATCGCTTGAGACGCATCCAAAAATAGCGGTTGTCGAACTCCAACATGAACCCGCTAGTGGCTGCGCAGGTAACGACGGTGCCGCCCTTTTTTACCACGTACATCGACGCGCCGAACGTGCTGCGCCCAGGATGCTCGAACACGATGTCGGGATCTTCACCCACGAGTGCACGGATATCGCCACCGAATCGACGCCATTCACTCTCGTTGTGTGTGTTGTCGTCATTCCAAAAGGTGTAGTTCCCCTTGGATCGGTCGATAACCGCCTCGCATCCCATCTCGCGGAGGATTCGTTCTTTGTCCGGCGAGCTCACCACGCCAACAGGAATGCCGCCACCGTTCAAGACATATTGCACGGCGTATGCGCCAATGCCACCTGTTGCACCCCAGATGAGCACGACGTCGCCCTGCTTCATGCGTGCTCCGTTTTGCGACACCAGCATGCGATAACTGGTGCTGTTACACAAGGCATTCACTGCGGCTTCCTCCCAGGACAAGTGCGCCGGCTTGGGCATCAATTGATTCGCCTTCACCACGGTGAGATCGGCCAAGCCACCAAAGTTGGTTTCGTACCCCCAGATGCGCTGGTTGGCGCCCAGCATCGAGTCGTCGTGGGCCGATGGGTCTTGATCATCCACGTGATTGCAGTGGATGGTCACTCGGTCTCCCGTTTTACAGTTGCGAACCGCGGTGCCCACTCGCAACACCACTCCCGAACCATCGCTTCCCAAGATGTGATACGGCAAATCATGACGCTTTGCCCACGAACTCTCGCGTGCCAAACGGCTCAGCGCACCGAACGTGCTGATTGGTTCAAAGATCGCACTCCACACGGTGTTGAAGTTGATGCTGCTGGCCATCACCGCCACGAGTGCTTCGTCTGGCGCCAACTCAGGCACCGGCACCTCACGCAACTTGATGCTCTTGCGCGGATCCTTGTCGCGAGACGCCACTCCATCGAACATCTTCTCGTCCTGCTTCTCGATGACTGCCGCCCGATATGTGCTCGGGATCGGTATGGTGGCGAGCTGCTCGCCTGTTACGCCGTCGTTAATGGCATCACGAATGGAATCCACGGGTAGAAACTACCGACTCGATACCTGCTGCCAGCTTGCCGAGCGTTACTCTGTGGTGCAAGGGGGCATCATGCCAGGTTCGTACATCGTCGCGGGAGCCCGCACGCCAATCGGCAAAATGAGCGGTGCGTTGGCCGACTTTACGGCAGCCGACCTCGGGGGCGTGGCAATCGCCGAAGCGTTGCGACGTGCCGGCGTGCAGCCGACCGAGGTCGACCATGTGATCGTTGGACAGGTATTGATGGCCGGCCAAGGACAAGTGCCGTCGCGCCAAGCCGCCGTGAAGGCCGGCATCCCGATGAACGTTCCGAGCGTGAACATCAACAAGGTGTGCTTATCTGGCCTCAATTCCATCTATTTGGCGGACCAAATGGTGTCGAGTGGTGAAGCCGACGTCGTGGTGGCTGCCGGGATGGAATCAATGACCAATGCGCCTTACCTTGCTTCCGGGGCTCGTGGCGGATTCCGTTATGGCAACACCGAGTTGGCTGACGCCATCATCAAGGACGGTCTGTGGTGTGCATTCGATGCATGCCTCATGGGTTTGGGCACCGAGCGCTACGCAGCCGGAAACATTTCTCGCGACGAGCAAGATGCCGCAGCGCTGCAAAGCCACGCTCGGGCTGCTGCAGCAATCGCAGCAGGACGATTCACGGATGAGATCATTCCAGTGAACGTTCCACAGCGCAAAGGCGACCCGATTGTCGTGCGAGACGACGAGGGTGTCCGTGCCGCCACCACCATGGAATCCCTCGGCGCCTTACGCCCCGCATTCGACAAAAGTGGAACTGTTACCGCCGGTAACGCCAGCCAGATCAGCGACGGCGGTTCCGCAGTCGTGGTGATGTCCAAACGGGTAGCAGAGAAACGTGGAATCACCCCACTTGGTGAGTTCGTTTCGTACGGCATGGTTGCCGGGCCCGACTCGGCCTCACTGCTACACCAACCCAGCCGCGCAGTTCAACACGCACTCACTCGCGCCAAGATGTCGATCGGCGATCTCTCACTGTTGGAAATCAACGAAGCGTTTGCGGCCGTGGGTATCGCTTCCATGGCCGAACTTGGCGTGAGCGACACGATGGTGAACGTGAACGGAGGAGCAATCGCCCTGGGTCACCCCATCGGCATGAGCGGCAACCGTTTGGCGCTCACGTTGCTGCACGAACTCAAGCGGCGCGGTGGCGGTGTTGGAGCTGCTGCACTCTGCGGTGGTGGTGGGCAAGGCGACGCACTGATCGTGCGTACCGTCAGCTAACTATTCACCAACTTCGCGCCGACCCATGAGTGCGCGACCGAGTGTGACTTCGTCGGCGTACTCCAAGTCGCCACCAACGGGCAGTCCCATTGCGAGTTGTGTCACCCTCACGCCGAGCGGCTTGAGGAGTCGTGCCAAATACATTGCAGTGACGTCGCCTTCGGTATTGGGATTCAAGCACAAGATGACTTCCTGTACCCCCTCGGGTTCGAGCCGCAGGAGGAGCTCGCGAACCTTCAAGTGTTCGGGTCCCGTGCCTTCGAGTGGATTGATGGCCCCCAAGAGCACGTGATACCGGCCGCGGAATTGGCCGGTCTTTTCCAGTGCCACGACATCTCGCGACTCCTCCACCACGCACAACACGCTGGTGTCACGGCGCTCGTCGGTGCACAAATGGCAATACGTTGTCTCGGAGAAATTGAAGCAACGATCACAAAACCGGACCGAGCCGCGGGCTTCCTGAATGGCATTCGTCAGTTTCTTTACCTCTTCGACATCACTCTTCAACAAGTGAAATGCAATTCGCTGTGCCGATTTCGGGCCCACCCCGGGAAGCCGCGCGAGGGAATCGATCATCGCCTGCATCGAGCGCGAATATGCAGACGCCACCTCGTTGGCTCAGTTCTGAGAGGTATCGACGATGCGCGCACCAGGAAATTGTTTGGCGATTTGATCCACCACCGATTCCACGGGCTGATCATCGTCGTCCTTGGTGGCATCGTCGGCGACGACGGCGTGGTCTACATGGGCACTGGCATCACTGGTGGATGTCGCTCGACGAGCAGTACCAGAGGTGTTGTGGGTTGACGCCGTACGTGACGCCTGCACGCGAATGTCGAGTGTGATCGGGCGACCAGCAGCACTGCTGAGTGCTGCATGTACCTGATCCTTCAGTTCCAGACACTTCTTCTTGTGCATGTCACTGGGGGCTGATACCACCAGGGTGTCGCCTTCCATTCCAATGACCTCAACGGCGGAATACAACGCCCGTTGCGTTGCCTTGAGTGTGCGAACCACGCCGGGCCACGCCGCAACAAGATCGCCGGTTGGTGACACAGTGGCCGTGGAATCGGCTACAGCCGCTGCCTTCGCCGGTACAGTCGCGGCTGTAGTGACTCGTGCGGAGGGTGCTGCAGGCCGCGATGTGGACGTACCAGTCAACTTTGGCCGAGGAATCGGCCCCGTAACGTCGCGCGGCCGGACGCCGCCGGATTCCAACCGTTCGAGGCGTGCCAGCAGTGACGACGTATCGTTTGCCACCACGTTGCTGGCAAGACGCACCAGTGTTACTTCCAGCACCAACCTCGGGTCTGGTGCGCGACGAATGTCCACCAGCGCTTCGCCCAACACCTCGATTGCGCGCACCACCGATGCGACTCCATATCGTGCAGTCATATCGGCAGCCACGCGAGCGTGATCCTCGGCAAGTTGCACCAACTGCGGCGCCATGGACGACAAGAACATCTCGCGCAAGAACCGCACGAGTTGCTCGGTGAACGCCTTCGGGTCGTGACCGTGCTGCATTGCTGTACCCACTTGCGCGAGTACTGCGGCTGCATCGTGGGTGATGAGGGATTCGATGACATCCTCGGGCCGTACGAAGGTGTCGGCTTCTCCACCACCAGCGGCAATGAGTTCGAGTGCCGACAGCGTGTCGCGTGCCGAACCTCCGCCCTGCTCGACGGCTTGTCGAATTGCTTCCGGGGTGACGTCCAAATTGGCATCCTGCACCACGAAGCGAACGTGTTCCTCGAGCTCCTTGGCAGGCAGTAATCGAAACTGCAAGTGCTGGGTGCGACTGCGAATGGTTTCGCTCACCTTTTGTGGATCGGTAGTGGCCAGCACGAACACCACGTGCGGTGGTGGCTCCTCGAGGGTCTTCAGCAGGGCGGCCTCGGCTCCGGCGCTCAACATATGCACTTCGTCAAGAATGAACACCCGATGTCGGCCCGGGTTACCCATAGCGGCACGTTCGATGAGCTCGCGAATATTGTCGACGCCGTTGTTGCTCGCGGCATCGAGTTCGAGCACGTCGAAACTGGTGCCACGCTCGATCGTGAGGCACGAGTCGCACTCACAACAAGGTTCGCCGTCCGTTGAATTGGTGCAATTGAGCACCTTTGCCAAAATGCGCGCTGCAGAGGTTTTCCCGGTGCCACGGGGTCCTGAAAACATGTACGCCTGACCGCCCCGATCGTTGGCAATGGCGTTTCGCAGTGCACGAACCACGTGCTCCTGCCCTTTGAGTTCACCAAATCGGCGCGGGCGATAACGGCGATACAGCGATTGGGTGGCCATTTCGTAGCGAGCCTACCCCTCGGGTGAGCGTGCTCTTTGGTGCGACATCAACCATGCACTCGTTGAGTACCGTGGAGGCACGCCCATGCGTGGATTTCTTGTCCCTTGGCGGCGTGTCCTCCTAACGCCAGTTCTCGCGGTGTTGGCTGGCGTGCTTGTGGTGGCCGTGATGGGGGGCTCGGCACGCGCCGCATCGACCATTCCCAATGAACTAATTTCATCCAACCCGCAGCCGAACGCCACGGTCACCGTGGTGCCAACGCAGCTGCAACTCATTTTCCGCAACAAGCTGGATGCCGACGATGCCGCGGCGCTCACCGTGCTGTTGCGCTGCGATGGTGTCACCGTGTCGCTCGGTGCCCCGGTCATAGCAGTGGATGCACAAACGGTGTCCGCGCCACTGGCATCGCTTCCACCAGCCGGTCAGTGCACGGTGACATGGGTGATCAATCGCAATATCGGCAGCCTCGGCACGTTCAACTTCACCCTGCTGGTGAACCCTCAAACCACCGTTCCCAGCCAAGCGGGTGTCGACGGCGAAACGCCGACGTCCGTGGTGGGCGAAATCGTGTCGATCACCGCCACACCCGAGCCGCGCTTCGGGCTGCTTCTTGGTTTGCTACGTATCGCGGAGTATCTCTTCGTCATCGGTGTGTTCGGTGGGCTGCTCTACATCGTGATGGGTTGGCCGGAAGGCTACGAATACGACACCACGCAACGCTTCCTGCGCATGACGTGGTTTGGATCAGTGGCATCGGTGTACTTCGTGGTGGTGTTGCAGGCAGCCCGTGCAAGCGGTAACTCGGTAGTCGCGTCCATGAATCCGTTCTCGTGGTTCGGGGCGCTCAACTTCGCCTTTGGTTTCGTCTTGTTGATGCGATTCGTCCTGGTGGCGGCAGCAGCGTGGTTGGTGTTCAACCCACGACGAGTACTTGCCCCTGAAACACAGGTGCCTGCCGTGTTGTTCCTGTTGCTAATGATGTCGTCTTACGGCCTCACTCGAATCGGTCAGAACCTGTCGGTGCTTACCTATATCTTCGGCATCTTTCACGTGTGGTCGATGGGTTTGTGGTTGGGTGGTCTGGCATTGCTTTCTCGTGCTGCGCTCGCCGGCCCGGGTGAACGTGATCTCGTCGATGCCGTGCGATACTTCGCCAAGATTTCCGGCTGGTTGATCGTCTCCACGGTGTTTACCGGGGTAGTACAGGTGTATCTGATGGATGGCTCGGCCATCTTCACCAGCAGTCACGGACGCCTCAACGTGCTGCAACTCATCGTGGTGGCGTTGATGGTGTGGATCATGTTGCTGATTCGTAGCTTTGCAACAGGTCGTTTGCGGTCGGAGAGGCGCCTCACAGCAAAGATGGCGTGGCGGCTGCGACGAGCAATCACCGCAGAAATTGTCGTGGGAATTCTTATCTTGGCGATCACGTCGTGGGCGGTGTCGATGCGCCCGCCACAAGCAGTGGCCAAGCGCACGGCACCCACTGCCAACTACCTCTACCGGGAGGAGCTGAAGAACGACCGCTTCCACGTGGTGCTCTCGCTCACACCGTTGACCACCGGTGCAAACGCCATGCGCGTGGAATTGCTGGCGCCCAAACGCATCAACAATTTTGAAGTTCGCCTCGTTCCACAGGCCGAGGGTTATGCCGGAATCAATCTGCTCGTACCAATCAAATATCCGGGTGCTGCTGTTGCGCCGGTTGATGGTGGCCTCGACTTCCCCGTTGCCGGCGTCTGGAATGTTGAGATCGTTGGTACCACCACCACAGGTGATCTCACGCCACTGGGGACCACCCTCACCATTACGGAGTCGCTCATCAACACGCAAACCACCATCCTGGGTGGTTGACAAGTAGCGTCGTGGCGTGGCCGTTGATCCGATTGCCGAAAAAATTTCCCAACTCGAACTACGCAAAGACCAAGCACGTCACGCCGGCTCACCGCGATCGGTTGAGCGCCAACATGAAAAGGGAAAGTTGCTTGCCCGAGAGCGTTTGGAGCTGTTGCTTGACTCAGGGAGCTTTCATGAACTTGATCTCCTGGCTCGTCACCGTGCCCATGCCGCCGGATTAGACGAGCGTCCGTATACCGACGGTGTCATCACCGGGTGGGGAACCATCGATGGCCGCAAGGTGTTCGTCTTCAGTCAGGACTTCACCGTATTCGGGGGTGCATTGGGGGAGGTGTTCGCAGAAAAGATTCATAAGTTGATGGACCTTGCATTGAAGACCGGTGCACCGTTAATTGGTCTCAACGATGGAGCAGGAGCAAGAATCCAGGAAGGTGTGGTATCGCTAGCGAGCTACGGAGGAATCTTCTGGCGCAATGTGCAGTCATCGGGTGTGGTGCCACAAATTTCGGTGGTACTTGGCCCGTGTGCGGGCGGTGCGGTGTATTCACCGGCAATGACCGACTTTATTTTCATGGTGCGCGAGACCAGTCATATGTTCATCACCGGACCCGATGTGGTGAAAACGGTGACGGGCGAAGATGTGACACTGGAAGAGCTCGGTGGCGCGGCAAGCCACGCATCCAAGAGTGGTGTGGCTACGTTCGTCTCAGCCGACGAACAGTCGTGTCTGGCAGACGTGCGTTATCTGCTTGGGTTCCTGCCACAAAACAACCTGGGTGAAGCGCCACGGATCGACTCAGAAGACGACCCAATGCGACGTTGCGACTCCTTGCGCAACATCCTTCCCGCGTCACCGAACATGCCCTACGACATGAAGATGGTCATCACTGAAGTTGCCGACAACGGTGAATTCTTCGAATACTTCGCCAATTGGGCAAAGAGCATCGTTTGTGGCTTCTCACGAATCGACGGACACTCCGTGGGTATCGTTGGCAACCAACCGATGGTGCTGGCAGGTGTGCTCGACATCGAATCGAGTGAGAAGGCGGCGCGCTTCGTACGCACCTGCGATGCTTTCAACATTCCAATCGTCACGTTCGTGGACGTTCCCGGATTTCTCCCAGGTGTCGATCAGGAGTACGGCGGCATCATCCGCCATGGTGCCAAACTGTTGTACGCATACTGCGAAGCCACGGTCCCTCGCATTCAAGTGATTACTCGAAAGGCATATGGCGGTGCGTACGTGGTGATGAATTCCAAATCCATTGGTGCCGACCTTGCTTACGCATGGCCATCGGCCGAGTTGGCGGTGATGGGCCCACAGGGTGCAGTTGAAATCGTGTATCGCCGCGAGTTGCAACAAGCAGCTGACCCCACGACTCGACGCGCCGAGCTCGTGGCGGAGTACACCGAGAAGTATGCCAATCCGTACATTGCTGCGGAACGTGGCTTCGTTGATGACGTGATTGATCCGGCAGAAACACGAATCAAATTGGTCGAGAGTCTTCGAGTGCTGCGCACGAAGCGTGACGAGGTGCCACAACGCAAGCACGGGAACATTCCGCTGTAATGAGTGGTAAGCCAGTCGTGCTACACATTTCGCAAGTACATCCGTATGCCACCGAACAAGAATTAGCCGCAATCATGTCGGCATTGCCGTCACTTTGGCCAGAACCACAACCACGGCGTCGGATAGCCGATGACCGCGCTTGGCGCTTTAGCGGCCGGCGGCACACTCGTTAGTCTGGCGCGCTCGGGAAGACTCGAACTTCCAACCTTCTGATCCGTAGACAACGACCGGGCGTATCACCCAGTCTTTTCAGTCTCCAGAGTGTGTTGCTGTGCGGTCGTAGCAGCCAATCTGTATCGCCTAGTCCATAGATTCTTTATGGTTTGTGACCCCGTTGTGACCCCGTTGTGACCCCGCAGTGCCCCGGATCACGTGCTGAAAGGCTAAAGAAGCTCCTTGCGTCAGTCAACGAGGGAGCGAATCGTAACTAGCTTGATGCCAACGAGGCGATGCCCCTCGCAGAGTCCCAGCTAATTTCTGGACATATTGTTGGGAACACTTCAATCGCATGAAAGACACCCATAAGTGTTCGGCATCGAGCGTTAACTTCCGCGTCAAGGAGCTTTCTAAAGAACATTAGGCCCTCATCTCGCAGTGGGTCAAATTCATTCACGCTAACGATTGTCCGAGGCAAACCGCGCAACATTTCTGAGTCAATAAAATGCGGCCATGCAAGTGGATTTCTAGTAGTGAGGTGTTCAATGCCGTAGCCCATTGTGGCGAGGTTGTT
>JALRBT010000056.1 GCA_023262255.1 Ilumatobacteraceae bacterium | reverse complement strand
GTCCGCATCGCGAGCAGCCGTGTTGTACAGGGCTCCATGCGGTTTGACGTACGACACACGTGAGCCGTGGAGTCGGGCGATTGCATCCAACGCGTCGTACTGCTCGCACAGCGAGGCAAAGAGTTCCGTCGACGAGATGTTCATCGGAATCCGCCCAAAGTTCGGTCGATCGGGGTACGACACCTGTGCCCCGATGGTGACGCCAATCCGTGCGGCGCGTTCGCAGATTGCGTGCATCGATTCGTCACTGCCGGCATGCCCGCCACAGGCCACGTTGGCACTGGTAATGATCTCGAGGAGCTCCGGCTCGTGGCTGGCGTGCCAGGAACCAGTGGTCTCTCCAATGTCGCAATTCACGTCCATCCGTCGAGCCACACCAAGCATCCTGCCTGCGAATTGCCCGGCTTGTTGAACATGGCCCATCGTGCGCAATACTGAAGAGACCGTTCAAAGGAGCACCATGTCCACCGCAGTCATCGTTGATGCCGTCCGCACCCCGCTCGGGAAGCGCAATGGCCGCTTGAAGAATTGGCACCCAGTCGATCTCGCTGCCGAGATGTTGAGCGCCCTCACCACGCGCAACAACATCGACCCCGCACTGATCGATGACGTGGTCATGGGGTGTGTCATGCAGGTTGGCGAGCAAAGCCTCAACATCGCTCGCAATGCGGTGCTCGCTGCGGGTTGGCCCGAGTCGGTTCCCGGCACCACGGTGGATCGACAGTGTGGCTCGAGCCAACAGGCCGCACACTTTGCTGCTCAGGGGGTGATTGCAGGTGCGTACGACGCGGTCGTGGCCAACGGTGTGGAAGTGATGACCCGTGTTCCGATGGGCTCATCGATTGCCGAAGGAAAGTTCGGTTTCCCGATGGGTCCGCGAGTACAAGAGCGCTACAAGAGCGAGGGTGGCCTGGTGAACCAGGGCATCTCCGCCGAACTGATTGCCGAGAAATGGAAGCTCTCCCGCGAAGACCTCGACGCGTTCGGATTGCGCTCGCAGCAATATGCGGCTCGGGCAACGCAAGAGGGGCGTTTCCAGAACGAGATCGTTCCCGTTCTCGACGCCGAGGGTGTCATGATGACCACCGATGAAGGCATTCGTGAAACGTCGCTGGAGAAACTGGCGTCGCTCAAGCCGTCGTTCCGTCCGGTGGAAGAGGGTGGTCGTGTCACTGCGGGCAACTCGTCGCAAATCACCGATGGTTCTTCTGCTCTGCTCATCATGAGCGAAGAAAAAGCAAAGAAGCTCGGTCTGAAGCCGCGGGCACGGTTCGTGAGTTTCGCCTTGGCGGCGGAGAATCCCCGCTACATGCTGACGGCACCGATTCCTGCCACCAAGAAGGTGCTGGAGCGCGCCAACCTGACGATGGACGACATCGACCTGGTGGAAATCAACGAAGCCTTCGCCGCGGTGGTGTTGGCATGGGCAAAGGAACTGCATCCCGACATGGACAAGGTGAACGTGAATGGTGGTGCGATTGCACTCGGTCACCCGCTCGGTGCCTCGGGAGCCCGCCTCACGTGCACGTTGCTCAACGAACTGGAGCGAACGGGCGGTCGTTACGGTTTGCAGACGATGTGTGAAGGTGGCGGGTTGGCCAACGCCTTCATCATCGAGCGGCTCTAGCCGAGTCGTTCCGCACGATGTTCGGCACGATCGTCTGGGTGACGATCGGGCTGCTCCTCCTCTTCTTCATCTGGAAGGTGGGTCTTGGCATGTTGCGAAGCATGACCAGTTCACTTCCACCACCGCCACCCTCGGGGGAAATGCGACGTATCAACGTTCGCTACCGATGTTCGTTGTGTGGGGTGGAACTTCGTCTCACGATGGCCCCGGACCAGCATCCGCCGCCACCACGGCACTGCATGGAAGAGATGGAACTCGTTGCCCCCGCGGATTAGCGGTATTTGGTGGCGGTAAACAATCCGCCGAGCACCATGCTGAGCCCAGCAAGGAGGTACCAGTTGCTACGTCCGCCCGGGACGAAACCCAGGTAGTAGAGCAAGATCACCAAGGCGCCAACACCCAAGAGCGCGAACATGAGAATCGGAACCCAACGGGGGCTCTCCTTCACGGTGACGGGTACGGGAGGCGTGTACCGCGTGGTGGCCGGCGGCGTGGTGCGGCCACCCGTGTGTCGTTTTTTGGGCGCCATATCCACCCAACAGTGTAGAGGGGATGGTGCATCCATGGACGAGTGTTGGCAGGCTACGTGAATGACTATGAAGCGGGTATTGGTCATCGACAACTACGACAGCTTCGTCTACAACATCGCGCAATACCTCGGCGAACTTGGCACCGATCCCGTGGTGGTACGCAACGATGAACACGGCGTGGAAGAACTTCTTCGCATGAAGTTCGATGCAATCCTCATCTCCCCGGGGCCGGGTCGACCCGAGGATGCCGGCGTAACCTGCGAGTTGATTCGCGCCGCCGCCGACCGAGTGCCGCTACTTGGAGTATGTCTCGGGCATCAAGCAATCGGACACGTGTTCGGTGCCGCCGTTGTACGTGCGCCAGAGCTCCGCCACGGAAGGACATCGCACATCTCACACGATGCGAAAGGCGTGTTCGGCTCGTTGCCCTCTCCACTCGAGGTGACCCGCTATCACTCCCTCGTCATCGATCCAGCTTCACTCCCACGCGAGCTGACTGTTACCGCCACGGCAAGCGATGGTGCCGTGATGGGCGTTCGACATCAGCATTACGCCATCGAAGGCGTGCAGTTTCATCCGGAGAGCATTCTCACCCAGGATGGTCACACCATGTTGAAGAACTTCCTGTCGTTCGCCGACTGACCGTCTGCACGTTCGGCGAGCGACGCGATGGTGCAACTACGGCAGGGTGGTTGCGGTATCCACCGTGGTTGACGGTGAGGTATCGGCTCGCCCAATCACCAGCACGATCTCACTACCTGGCACGACGGTGGTTCCCCCTGCCACGCTTTGTGACAACACCTTCCCGTTCAGCGGATCACCGGCAGCCAGTGGCTGATCGTCCAATGTCACCACGAACCCGAGCGAGGCCAGCTGTGTTGCACTCGACGCACCGTCTTGACCGACCACGTTCGGTACGGCAACGAGTGGTTTACCGGCCGAGACGTACAGCGTGATCGGCCCACCGGGTGCTACCGCGGTGTCACCGAGGGGATCACTGCGTATCACTCGCCCCGCCTCGATGACGTCGCTCGCCTCCGACACCACGGTCACCACGAAATTGAGCGGCGTGGCGGTGAGGAGTTTGACTGCAGCGCCCTGTTCGTCGCCAATCACGTCAGGAACCCGAACGGTATTGGTACCACCCGAGACATCCACCGTGACCCCCGAGTTGGGACGTGCCCCCAATCCCGCCGTGGGGGATTGCAACAGAATCTGGTTGGCCGGAATGTCGAGGGACGCAACGAACTTGTCCACCACCAGTCGTAGTCCCACCTGCTTCAACACGTCGGTGGCTTCCTGAACGGAGAGTCCGACCAGGTTCGGCACGATGACCGGAACGAAACCCGGGTTGTAAACGAGAATCACATTCTCACCTTGACGGGCCAATGTGTTGGCACTCGGTGATTGTTCGTACACGATGTCATTACTCGCGTTGTCGCGAACCTTCGGGTCTTCAATCGGCGTGAGCCCAAGGTCGATCAGCAGACTCTTTGCCTCCTCGATGTTCAGGCCGATCACGTTCGGAATGGAGATGTTGGCACCGGCATTCTCGTCCGTAAGGGCACGGAATCCGAAGATTGCCACCGCAACGAGCGCCAGTATCGAGACCACGGAGCCGAGTAGCCATGCCGCAGTACGTCGCGGTACCACGTCGTCGTATGGCGGATAATCACCACCCCGACTCCCCGTCGATCCCAACCCACGGCGTCCAGTCGATGGCAGCACGGTGGTGGGTTGTGCGTCGTACGTCTCGTCGTTCGTGTCACCGTCAACCACGGGGAGTTGGGTAGTGGCTCCCGCGTCTGCAACTGCAGCCTGTTCGTCGAGCAATGCGAGGACTTCCTTGCCGTCGACGAATCGACGCAAGTCGTCGGCGAGCGCCAATGCCGTGGGGTAGCGACGGTCACGGTCCTTTGCCAGGCATTTCATGACGATGGCGCTGAAGGCGGGTGAGACCTCCGGGTTCTTCGTACGGAGCAGAATCGGCACATCGTGCACTTGCTTGTAGGCGATGGCGATGGCATTCTCACCGGTGAACGGCGGTTGGCCGGCCAACATTTCGTACATGATTACGCCGAGGGAATAGAGGTCGGAGCGCGGGTCGGGTTGTGCACCCTGGGCTTGTTCCGGGGAGAAGTACGTTGCAGTACCCATCACGGCTCCGGTTTGGGTCAGGCCCTGCTCGATTGCCGCGCCGATCGCCCGCGCAATGCCGAAGTCGGCAACCTTCACGTGTCCGGTCGCACTCACGATGACGTTGGCGGGCTTGATGTCTCGATGCGCCACCCCGGCGGCATGCGCCGAAGACAGTGCGGAAGCGATATCGAGGGCGATGTCGCAGGCCTGCAACACGCTCAAACGTTCGTGCTTTTGCAGAATGTCGGCCAGGGTCCGTCCTTGCACGTATTCCATCGCGATGTAGTAGGTGGTATCGACCTGCCCCCAGTCGTACACACCAACGATGTTGGGATGGTTGAGTGACGCAGCCGACATCGCTTCGCGGCGAAAACGCTCGACGAACAGCGGGTCCTTGGCGTATTCGGCAAAGAGAATCTTTATTGCCACGGGACGGTCGAGTAACTTGTCGCGCGCAACGAACACCTCCGCCATACCGCCCCTGCCGATGCGACGGCCCAGCTCGTAACGCCCGTTGACGACCACCGGATCACTCATCAGTCGCCACCTTCGGACTGTGCAGCAACCACGTCGCGGATCGAATTTACGTATGCCTCGGCGCGGGCGAAGGACGTGTAGGTTGGCTTGTCGTCGATGTCGTCGGCGAGTGCCGGGAAGACCTGATTCCGTTCGACGCCACTGTCGACTTCCACAGTGGGTCGGAACCAGAGAATGCTGCGGGGTCGTCCCTTGAACACCGCCAGGTGCGCCGTGTCGCCTCGTCCGTCGAATCCCACGTAGTACCCACCCCGCGCATACCACCCGATGGCGGAAACCGATCCGATGACCAGCGTCAGCACCACCGCCGCGGCCACGACGATGCGCGTTCGTTTTGCTGTTGATGTCGACGATGGTGTGCTCGGGGTGGTGGCGACGACGGCTGGCACCGCGGACTCGTCCACCACGTCGACGATCACCACGGTGGTGTTGTCCCGGCCCCCGTTGGTGTTCGCCGTCTTCACCAGCTGATCGGCTGCTTGCTGCGGATCCGGACAGGATCGCAGGATCAGCTCGATGTGGTTGTCGTCTACCTCGTCGACGAGACCATCACTGCACAGTATGTAGCGATCTCCGATGACCATGGGCAACGTCCACGAGTCGGCGTTGACGTCGCCCTCGATTCCAAGCGCACGTGTCACGATGTTGCGGCGGGGGTGAACACGTGCCTCGTCGGCGGTAATCAGACCTTCGGTGAGCAGTTCCTGCACGTAGGAGTGGTCGGCACTCACCTGTTTGAGTTCGCTGCCGCGTAGGAGATATGCACGGGAGTCACCAACGTTGGCGACCACCAATCGTTGAGGTTCGCTTTCGGTCGCATCCAATGGGACGAGCGCCGTCAGCGTGGTGCCCATGCCGCGCTGTTCGCTCGGGCCACCACTTGCTTCATGGATGGTGCGATTCGCATTGTTCACCGCCGTCACGACGGATTCAGCGGATGCAAACCCCCGTGCGGCCGCCGAACGCATGCCTGCCACGGCAAGGGCACTGGCCACTTCACCGGCATTGTGACCACCCATCCCATCTGCGACGACGAAGACACGTTCCTCGGCGACGTACGCGTCTTCGTTCTGTTGGCGCAACATGCCGACGTGCGACGCTGCACCCCACACCAACTTCATGGCAACTTCTCCAGGATGCGGTGATTCACGAAATCTCGAACGTCACCTGGATTGCGCCGAGCATGATCACGTCCCCATTGGCCAAGAGTTGTTCACCCTCCACCCGAACGCCGTTGAGTTTGGTTCCATTGGTGCTCCCGAGGTCGCGAAGCGTCCAGCCGTTCGGTCGGCGTCGTAGTTGAACGTGTTCACGGCTCACATTGGTGTCCCGAATGGTGATGGTGCAGCCACTTTGTCGACCGATGGTGACACGTTCGGTGTCGAGCACGTGTCGGGTACCGTCCGCGAGCACGATTGCGGAGGTGATGGCCCCCGCCACGGGTGTCGACATGGACGCTGCAATCGGGGTTACCACCACTGCTTCGTCGGCGGGAAGTGCAGGTGTCACGGGCTGTTCCTGGGTGTGCACTAAGGAGGGCAGAATCGTGACATTGCCGGGCTGTATTTCGTCGCTGGCTCGCAACACCACCATGACGGGCTCGGCGAGTCGGTACGACTCACGCTCACTATGTTGGGTCACTGCTTCGGCCAATTCGCGGCGCAGGTCGTTTTCAACCGCCTCGAAGGCGGCACGGTCCTTGGCGTTGAGGAGCACCGTATAGGCGTGGGGAATACTCCGGGTGTCGTCGGCCACCTGGGAATCCACCACACCGAGGAGACGTCGTCCCAATTCGATTGGGCGGATTGAGGATTCGTACGCACGAAACGCCACGAATTCAGTGTACGGCTGTGGTCATTGCATCATCGGTGATATTGCCGTGATCCACGACTGCAATGGAGTGGTTCGTCATCACATAGCGTCGGAGATGGTGAAAAGCGAGCGACAACACGATCGAGACAATCTCGCTTCTCGCACCTTGTCACCGGTGGATCGAGCAACTGCACAACGACGAGTACTGCGAGTGTTGATTGGTGGGCAAATCGTCGGAGCTGCCGCGCTCGGTTCGGCGGTCACCATTGGGGCATTCGTAGTACAAGACATTCTCGGTGACGACACTCCGTTGGGGGGTATTGCAACGGCAACGGTCACCATGGGTACGGCCTTCATGTCGCAGGTGTTGGCACGAATGATGATTCGTCGTGGCCGTCGTGGTGGATTGCAGACCGGATATCTGCTTGCAGCATTGGGCGGAGTCATCGCGATGATCGGCGTAGAACGCAGTTCGTTGTGGTGGTTCCTTTCTGGGTTGTTCTTGTTCGGCAACGGACAAGCAGCCAACTTGCTGGCTCGCTATGCCGCCACGGACTTGGCCGAACCCTCCGAGCGTTCATCTGCGATGAGCTACGTGGTGTTTGCCTCGACATTCGGAGCGGTCTTCGGCCCACTACTCATCCGACCCTTTCAGTGGATGGGTGAAACGTGGTTCGGGCTTGCCAGGTACAGCGGACCGTGGCTTGCATCGTCGATGTTCTTGTCGTTGGCCGCCCTCAACACGGCGGTACGTCTACGCCCCGACCCATTGGTGTTGAGCGGTGGCATGTCGACGCCCCCCGAGCGAATGGGTTTCCTGACCGCATTTCGACTCATCACTTCCACGGGAACCGGTCGGCTTGCACTCACGGCGATGGTGGTCTCACAGGCAACGATGGTTGCGGTGATGACGATGACCCCCGTTCACCTCCGCTTGCACGGTCACGAGAACGTGTCACCCTTCGTGGTGTCGCTCCACATCGCCGGAATGTTCGCATTCAGCCCTCTCGTGGGCAAGTATGCGGATCGTCGCGGTCGCGTGAATGCCATTGTTATTGCCGCTGTGCTCCTGGTGGCGGCGAGTGCGATGTCTGTGTTGTCCGGTGAGGGTGACATCATGTTGTTCCCGTCGTTGTGGTTGCTGGGTATCGGGTGGAACTTCGGTTTGATCGGCGGTTCCAGCCTGTTGGTGGAATCACTGCACGAGTCGGTACGCGTGCGCGTGCAGGGCACGGCGGATTTGTTGATGAGTTTCTGTGGTGGTCTTGCCGGGTTTTCCTCCGGTTTCGTTCGTCGGGCGATTGGTTTTCATCTTTTGTCGGCTGGCTCCTTGGTCTTGGCCGGGGTGCTGCTGGTGTACGTGGTTGCGGGGTCGGGTCACGTTAGACCCACCATGGCGGGACTTCTACGCTCTCGCTAGCGTGGGAGCGATTCACTCGGGCGAGTGGCGAAATGGCAGACGCGCTGGCTTCAGGTGCCAGTGTTCGTTAAGGACGTGGGGGTTCAAGTCCCCCCTCGCCCACGCAATGAAGGGCGTGTCGTGACTGCTGCAGCAAACGTGTCGTTCCTCTCGCAGCGACTGTCGTCGCGTGACGCCACCGTCGGTGTTCTGGGTCTCGGTTATGTCGGATTGCCACTGGCCATCTCGTTTGCCGAGGTGGGTTATCAAGTGGTCGGCTTCGATGTTTCTGATGCCGTCGTTGCAACGTTGAACTCGGGTTCGAGTCACATCGACGACGTGACACCATCGCGCGTTGGGCCGTTGGTTGCGAACAACTCGTTCCGCGCTACTGCTGTCGTCCACGATTTGTCGACGTGCGATGTGGTTTTCATCTGCGTGCCGACACCCTTCGACAAGGCGAAGACTCCCGACTTGTCGTTCGTCGAGTCGGCTACTCGGTCGGTGGCGAAAGTATTGCGCAAGGGAATGCTCGTAGTGCTGCAATCCACTACGTATCCAGGAACCACCACCGAATTCGTTCGACCAATCCTCGAAGAAACCGGACTGCGAGCGGGTGCGGATTTTCATCTGGCGTTTTCGCCCGAGCGTGTTGATCCGGGCAATACTCGCTGGAACGTTCGAAACACGCCGAAGGTGGTTGGTGGACTCACCCCCACCTGTACGGAGCTCGCAAAGACATTGCTGCTCTCGCTGATGGATGATCCAACGCTCGTACGCACGGTGGAGTCGCCCGATGTTGCAGAGATGGCGAAACTCCTCGAGAACACGTATCGTGCCGTAAACATCGCGCTGGTGAACGAATTGGCACAGTTGTGCAACGAAATGGGGATCGACGTCTGGAGCGTGATCGACGCGGCCGCCACCAAACCATTCGGCTTCCAGGCGTTCTACCCTGGAATCGGACCCGGTGGCCACTGCATTCCGGTCGACCCGTTCTACTTGGCGTGGAAGGCACGCGAATACGACTTCCAGACGCGCTTCATCGAACTGGCGGCCGACATCAACGACCAGATGGCCGCATACGCAATCGCTCGCATGCAGGACATGTTGAATGAACGATCCATCTCTTTGCGCGGGGCCAGCATCCTGTGCCTTGGTGCAGCCTTCAAGCGGGGCGTGAGTGACGTTCGCAACTCGCGGGCAATCCACGTGATGGAGCTGTTGCGTGATCGGGGTGCAAGGGTGACTTACTGTGATCCACACGTTCCACACGTTCGACTTGGCGGCGACACCTTGCAGTCACTGAGCATCGACGATGTTGCAAAGGTCAACGCCGATCTCGTGGCAGTCCTCGTGGGTGGCGAATGGCCACTTGCTTCCTTGGAGTCGCGCGGTATCGCAGTGTTCGACGCCGTGAATGCCGGTGGTGCTCCCGGAGCACACCGCCACCGGCTCTAACGCACCAGAAGTTGCGTATACAGTCGCTGATGCGCGTCGACGAGTCGTGTGGTAGTGAAGGTCGAGAGTGCGAATTCTCGCGCTCTGGAACCCATCTGCAAACGTAAATGCTCATCGGCAAGCAACCGCCGCAGAGCACTATGCAACTCTGACTCCGTGTTAACCAGAAGCCCAGTTTGTTCATGCATCACCACTTCGGAGACCGAGCCGACATTCATTGCC
>JALRBT010000055.1 GCA_023262255.1 Ilumatobacteraceae bacterium | reverse complement strand
TACACCATCCCCAAGAACCTCAACATCGCGAACGCGGTACCGACGGATCGGCAGATGATGGCCGCCGGCGACTATGAACACGCATCGGCACAGGTGCGTATCGATCCGTCGTTGGTTCGCACCGTTGCCCGCGAATTCGGTGACACCGCCAAAGTACGCGATGAAGCCGACGGTTCGGCGGTGTTCGAGATTCCGTGCAGCAATGGCTACGGATTCCGCCTGTGGCTGTTTGCCATGGTGGACAAGGCGGAGGTGGTGTCACCACCCGAGGTGCGCGACATGGTGGTGCGATGGCTCGACGAACTCGCGGAGCAGGCGTAATGGCACGGAATCGCACAACACCCAAGCGTCGTTCGCCGGCAACGCGTTCGGCCGCCAAGCGTGCGACACCGAAGCGTCGTTCGCCCGCGAGGCGTGCGGTGCCGAAACGTCGCGGTCCGCGCAGTGCATCGGAGCGCGTGGCCGGCTTGCTGGTGTTGTTGCCCTGGCTCATGAAACGCAAGCGGGTTCGTCTCGCCGACGTTGCCAAACAATTCCGCATGAACGAGGAAGACCTGGTCGCCGACATCCAGATGGCCGCGGTGTGCGGCGTGCCGCCGTACACGCCCGACACCCTCATCGACGTGTTCATCGACGACGGCTGGGTGGTGGCCGAGGTTCCGAACTTCTTCACACGTCCCCTGCGGCTGACGAGCGCAGAGATGTACGCGGTCATCGCCATGGTGCGTGCCGCACAGAAACTGCCCGGTGCTCCGGAGCGCTCGGTCCTGGCGCGAGCGGTGTCGAAACTGGCCAAACTGGCGCCCGAGGCAACCGATGGGCCGGTGCACATCGACCTTCCCGACGAGCCCAACCTGGAGGATTTGCGGTCGGCGCAGGCCGACTCGGCCGAATTGCGAATCGAGTATTTCAACCCTGCTCGATCGGAGGTCGCGCAACGCACCATTCGTGTGGTGCGGATCTTCAGTGAGAGCGGACATTGGTACGTGTTGGCCGACGACGACAAGTCCGGTGCGATCCGGAACTTCCGTGTGGACCGCATCCAATCGGTGGTGCGAACGGGCAAGTTGTACAACCAAGCCGACGTCGCCAGCCGCATCGAGGACGACGCCGATGGCGGCTGGTTCGGTAGCGACCTCGAACTGGTGACGTTGCGCGTTCGCGGCGACGCAACGTGGATCGCTGAGGCGTATCCAACCGTGTCGCGACGGAAGAACCGCGACGGTTCCATCGACGTGGCGCTGCGAGTGAGCAGCGAACACTGGCTATCGAGGCTCTTGTTGCGTGGCGGTCGCAATGTGCAGGTGCTCGAGCCCGCCAAGTACTCGGATTTGGCGGCGCGAACCGCCGCACTGGTTCGCGCTCGCTACGCCTAGCGCCCGGCATCCATCACGCTCGGCCCGGCACCCGTCACGCTCGGCACTCACGCCCGACCTGCCGCCCGAAGCAGCGGGTGAGGAGTCAGCCGAAATGCGGAACGAGTTCGGCGTAGGTGGCGATACCGTGTGCCGCCAGTAAATCGGGGAGCACCGCAGCGGTGAGTTGGGCATCGGCAAGGGCATCGTGCGGTCGATCGGTGGACTTGCCGAACCGTGCGGCAACATCCCTGAGTTTGTGCGACATGCTCCGCTGGGGGTCGAGTTTGCGCGACAAGTTCAGCGTGCACAGCGGCCCCGTCAACTGCATCGGAATCTCCAGACGCATGAAGTCGGATCTCAGAAATCCGATGTCGAACTTGGCATTGTGTGCGGTGAACACACAACCGTTGGTCAGTTCGTTGAGCGCCTCTAGTGCCGCCCGTGGTGCCATTCCTTTGCGGAGTTGACGTCGCGTGATGCCGTGGATGTGGAACGCACCCACATGCCCGATACCCCACGTCAGGCGTCGAAGATAGGTGACGAACTCCTGCTCGACCGTGCCGTCGCCCCGCACCACCACCACGCCCACCTGCAAGACACGATCGCTATCCGTGGAAAGTCCGGTGGTTTCGGTATCGACCACTGCAAATCGCACTCGGTCGATTGACACCATCGGCGCGACGGGTGTTTGCGGGTGACTGGTCATGGGTTGATGGGCAGTCCGACTTCGCGGAGTATCGCAGCCCCGAGGCGATTCGCCGTCAGTGGGCCGAGAATGCGCGAGAGTTGTTCCACGTCGTGCGGACGCTCGGTCACGATTCGGGAGATTTCAACGTCGCTCAACACGGCTTCTGGCAGGGTGAAGTTGGTTCGTGCAATCGCATCGCGAACATCGCAGAGACGCCGCTTCAGGTCGCGATCGGCGAGAACCCGGGGATCGGTCGGGGGCGAGAGGCGTGGGCGCTCGGCTGGCGCGGTATGCCGACCCCGATGTTCGACACCTTCGGGCAGCGTGGCGAAGTACGGACTCGTCGCCGTGACACGACCCTTTCGTCGTTTGGCGCGAATCACCGCGAGATGGTCGGCGGCTCGCGTGCAAGCCACGTAGGCGAGGCGCGCCTCCTCTCGTAGCTGCTCGTCGGTCGATGCCGAAGCGTGCGGCATGAGGCCGCGCTCGGCCCCGACGATGATCACGCGCGAAAACTCCCGACCCTTCGCGGCATGAAACGTGAGGAGTTCTACTCCGTAGTTTTCGGGAGCGGCATGGCTGGCGCGCAGGTATGCGGCTGCACTTCGACCATCGACCTCGCCTTTCGTGCTGCTGCGAAGGTACGCCTGCACCTGCTCGGCCACGATTCGTTCGTCGTCGTCCAGGGATTCGACGATGATGTCTGCCGCCCACACCGTGAGATCGTGTCGAGTGCGGCACTCGGCAACTTCGTCGATGGCGTTGGTGCGCACGGCGCTTGCTCGCCGTGATGCGACGGGAATTCCCGCCTTGCTCAGCGATCGGGCGAGTGGTTCGAGCACAGCGTGCGTTCGTGCCAAGACCGCCATCGATGGGTCGAGCCCGGGTCGAATGTGCGGTGCGACGATCTGGCGCAGCAGATGTTCCTCGTCGAATTCGTCCTCCACTTCGAGGTACTCCACCGGGAAACCCGGCGACCGTCGTGACCGAACGTTCGGAATTACCCCGGAATTGGTGGCGACGTGTGTGGCTACGTCGAGCACTTGTGGAGTGCAGCGGTAGTTACCGGGCAGCGTAAGCACGGTGGGCATGTTGAGCGCATCGGGCAAACTGTTGAACAGCGCGGGGTCGGCACCGTTCCAGCCGTAGATCGCCTGCAACGGATCCCCGACGATGAAGACGTCGTCGCGGTCACCACGCAGGGCCTCGAAAAATGCGTACTGCAGCGGGTTCATGTCCTGGGCTTCATCGACGAAGATGTGGCGAAATCGAAATCGAGTGGCGGCGGCAAAGTCGGACCGCTCGTTGATGACGCGTGTCGCATGACTCACCAGATCGTCGAGGTCGACGACACCGCGCTTGGTCTTGATGCGTTCGTAAGCGCGATACGCAGCTGCAACACGCGATGGTGCGACCGCCACCTTTCGGCCCAGTCGTTCGACTTCGGCCTCGTAACGTTCAGGCGACACCATGCGGGCGTGGGCCCAGTCGATTTCGGCGAGAACCGCGGAACTCTGGCGGCCGAGCGAGTTTTCGCCGAGCGCCTGATCGAGGAGCGAAACACGGTTTCCCACCACTGTGGGTATCTGTGCCGACGTGTCGGCGGCACGTCGTCTCAGGAGCGCCAAGGCCACCGAGTGGAACGTGCCGATGGTGGGCTGATCGAGATCGCCGGCGCGGTCGTGTCGGGTTACGCCCAGCGACCGCAAGCGTCGTCGCATCTCTGCTGCTGCTTCGCGCGTGAAGGTGATGGCCAACACCCTCGACGGATCGGCCGTTCCACGGGCGATGCGCCACGCGATGCGATGGGTGAGGACGCGGGTTTTCCCCGAGCCTGCACCGGCGTGGATGACGGTTGCTGTAGGGGCGCAGGTAACTGCGCGACGCTGATCGTCGTCGAGATCAGCCAGTAGCGCGTCGTCATTCACGCTGGGCAGGCTACGACAGCGGTGTGTCGAGCGACGCCCCGTCAGCGGCTCGCACTCGCATGGCATCGGAATGGCCGGCCGAATCGGCGCCACCGGCGATCGGGGCATCGTCGTCGGCCAAGATCACCAGGCAACCGCCGAATCCTCCGCCCGTCATTCGCGCACCGTGCACTCCGGGAATTCGAGCGAAGTGTTCCACCGCTTCATCCATGGCTGGAGTGGAGGTTTCGAAGTCGCGGCTGAGACTGCGGTGTCCTTCGTACATGATTCGTCCAGCATCGCGAAGGTTGCCCGCAACGAGTGCCGTCGCAAATGCTCGCACGCGGTGGTTCTCGCTCACCACGTGGCGTGCGCGTGCACGAATTACGCGGTCGGCGATGTTGTTCGTGCCCGCGAGGTCCGCCGAACGTAGTGGGCCGATCTCGCGTTCGGCCGCCGCACACTGTGCCACGCGTGTCGGGTACTCGCTTCCGTCGAGCGTGCGTGCGGATACCGGCACCACCCACACCGAAACGCCGTCGGGAATTCGAATCGGCGTGATGTCGAGTGAATGACAATCGATCATCAGGGCGTGGTCCTTCACGCCTGCAGCGGAAGTGAGTTGGTCCATGATGCCGCACGGCACGTTGGTGGCGAGGTGCTCGGCGCGACGACACACCGCGGCGATGGTGGCAACGTCTGTTTCGACTCCGAACGCCAATGCTGCGGCAACCTCCAATGCGGCACTCGACGAGAGTCCTCCGCCAATGGGCACCGTGGTGGCCACCGTGCCGGAGAAACCAACGGGGGCCATGCTCCACTCGCTCATGGCTGCAGCGACCCCGGCGACGTATCGGCCCCATGACGGCTGCACCGTGGAGGCATTCGTCACCGGGAGGTCGAATCGAACGTGGCCGTCGAAGTCCCGACTGGTGAGCACGACATCGGGCGATGCAGTGAAGGTGATGGTGGTACCGCGGTCGATGGCCATCGGCAACACCAAGCCACCCGTGTAATCGGTGTGATCACCGATGAGATTCACGCGACCGGGTGCGCGTGCGACTGACGACACGGCGAAACGCTACCGTGAAGTCATGCCACGAGCCGTTGTCAACAAGTACGAAACCCTGTCCATCGAGCTGGAGTACGACACGTTCGGTGACAAGAGCAACCCGGCACTCATTCTCATCATGGGATTCGGCGCACAGATGGTTGCGTGGGACGAACGATTCGTGAAATTGCTCGCCGACAGTGGGCACTTCGTGGTGCGATTCGACAATCGTGACGTTGGGTTGTCCACCAAATTGGACGGCGTAGCGGTCGACTCCAACGCGGTGGTAACTGCGGCGTTGCTCGAACAGCCGCTGCCGCCCGTGCCGTACACGCTGAGCGACATGGCGCAAGACGTGGTCGGCCTGCTCGATCACCTCAACATCGACAAGGCGCACATTCTCGGCGCGTCGATGGGCGGCATGATCGCGCAAGTGTTCGCCATCGAGCATCCGGTGCGAGCCGCAACCCTCATTTCGGTGATGTCGATGCCTGGCGAGCCCGAAACCATGCAGTCCACCCCCGAGGCAATGACGGCATTGATGTCGATCCCGCCCTCGGACCGGGCCGGATTCATCGAACACTCGCTGGTGTACCAGGCCTTCCAGTCGAAGAAGTACCGCAACGACGCCCAGTCGCGAGCCAACGCAGCACGCGACTTCGATCGGTCGTTCTATCCCGAAGGTTCACCGCGTCAGATGGCCGCCATCTACGCAAGTGGTCGTCGCACCGAAGCCCTCCAGGCGCTGAACGTGCCCACGCTCGTGATCCACGGCAAGGACGACACGTTGATCTCACCCGTTGCGGGTGAGCGAACCGCGGCGTTGATTCCTGGCGCCACGTTGGTGATGGTCGACGACATGGGTCACGACGTTCCCGAACCGTTGTGGGGTCACATCGTGGACACCATCTCGCGGTTCACGCTGAAGAAGTAGTCGAATGGCGGGTCCGCTCGGCGGTGTCCGGGTCATCGAGATTGCCGGCATCGGTCCGGGTCCGTTTGCAGCGATGATGCTCGCCGACATGGGGGCCGAAGTAATCCGAGTGGATCGCACACAAGCCGTGCGCGACGACGCAACCGGAGTCCATTGGGATGTGATGCTTCGCGGACGACGCAACATTGCGCTCGATCTGAAACATCCCCAAGGTGTCGAAACGTTGCTCACGCTGGTGGAGCGTGCCGATGCAATCATCGAGGGCTTTCGACCCGGCGTAATGGAGCGACTCGGGGTGGGGCCCGACGTGTGCATGTCGCGCAACCCCACGTTGGTCTTTGGTCGCATGACCGGCTGGGGACAAGCGGGTCCGTACGCAAACGCAGCCGGCCACGACATCAACTACATCGCGCTCGCTGGTGCTCTTGCGCACTTTGGTCGGGCAGGCGAGCCACCAACACCACCACTCAACATGGTTGGCGACTTCGGTGGCGGTGGGATGATGCTGGCGTTCGGCGTGGTGTGCGCGTTGCTCGAGGCGCAACGCTCGGGCAAGGGCCAAGTAGTGGATGCAGCGATGGTGGACGGCTCGGCGGTACTCATGAGCATGTTCTGGGCGTTCAAGAACGTGGGAATGTTCGACGAGAATGCCCGCGGCACCAATTTGCTCGACACCGGAGCACACTTCTACGACGTGTTCGAGTGCGCAGACGGTGAGTGGGTGTCGATTGGTTCGATCGAACCGCAGTTCTACGCGCTGCTCCTAGAGAAGACCGGAATTGTTGCCGATGCAGATTCGTCGACCGCGGCCGAGTTTGCCGCTCAGATGGATCGCAGCAAGTGGCCACAACTCAAGGAAAGACTCGCTGCGGTGTTTCGCACCAAAACGCGCGATCAATGGAACGACATCATGGAAGGTACCGACGTGTGTTACGCGCCGGTTCTGCGCATGAGTGAGGCCGCCCGACATCCGCACAACGTTGCGCGCGAGACGTTCATCGATGTTGGTGGCGTCATGCAGCCTGCACCGGCGCCGCGATACTCGCGCACCACTGCAGACGTGCCCACGCCGCCGGCCCACGCGGGACAGCACACGAGTGCTGTGCTCGCCGACTGGGGTTTCGGCGCCGAACGTATCGACGCACTGATCGAATCGGGGGCGGCTCGCCAGTTGTCGACTCGAACCAACGTGAAATAGGGCGGCGATGGCAACCATTCTCTTCCTGCATGCCCATCCCGACGACGAGTGTCTCATCAGCGGTGGAACCATCGCCAAGTATTCGGCCGAAGGGCATCGAGTGGTGTTGGTAACTGCCACGGACGGCCGGCACGGTGAGCGCCCCGCCGACGTGGCCACCCCGGAAGCGTTGCTCGAACGTCGTCGAGACGAGTTGGCCCGATCCTGCGAAGCACTCGGTGTGGCGAGGCACGAATGGCTCGGCTACGTGGACAGTGGCATGAACGGTTGGCCGCAAAACGATCTCGAGGGCGCCTTCATCCGCTCTGACGTCGACGAAGCGGCGACGCGCCTGGTGCGAATCATCGCCGAGGAGCAGGCAGCCGCCGACCGCTTGGCGTTGGTCACCTATGACTGGCACGGCAACTACGGACATCCCGACCACCTGCACGTGCACAAGGTGGGGCACCGTGCCGCGCAGCTCGCCGGAGTTCGTGACTTGTTCGAGGTCACCCTGAACCGCGATTTCTTCGTGGAGCAGTTCGAGTGGTCGAAGGCAAACGGCGGCGACAACGACTTCGATCCGCGTCAACCCGCCGATGACGGGAATCCAATGGGGGAGCCGGAGTCGAAGATCACCCACCACATCGATGTCGGGGACCATTGCAACGCCAAGCGCGAGGCAATTGCTGCGCATGCCAGCCAAGCGAACGACACGGGATTCGCCACGGAGATGTCGGAGGAGTCGTTTCGTCGCACGTTCGGCACCGAATGGTTCATCAAGGTTGGTGAGCCCGCTCCAACGAAGCGCTCCTCGCTACTGGACTGATGGCCCACCTCTACCTGGTGCGACACGGTCGTGCCGCTGCAGGCTGGGACACCGACGTGGATCCAGGGTTGGATGATGTCGGCGTGCAGCAAGCCGCGGTCGTGGCCGAACGGCTCGCAGAACGCGTCAGCGGCAACGTGCGTGAGGTGTGCGTCGTGAGCAGCCCATTGCGACGATGCCGGGAAACTGCAGTGCCGTTCGCGGCGTTGGTCGGAAAGTCTGCGACGGTGGAGCCACGAGTTTCGGAGATTCCATCTCCAGTCGGTGTGGCGCTGGCGGAGCGAACCGACTGGTTGCGACGCGTGATGCAAGGAACCTGGTCGCAGGTCTTCGCCACCGACGGTCAGGCGTATCGCGAGTTCCATTCGGCACTGGCGCAGTGGGCGCGATCGACCACATACGACACGGTGGTCTTCTCGCATTTCATCGCCATCAATGCACTGATTGGTTTGGCGCTCGACGATGATCGCGTACTCATCCGAAGCCTCGACAATGCATCGATTACCACGCTGCAGGTCGGTACCGACGGTGGGCTCGCGTTGATCGATGGCGGCGACGAGGCCGACACCCTCGTTCGGTAGCGTCATTTCAGTGATGTTTGCCTCCACCCTGTCCGATCTGCACAACGGGTTTGCGTGGGTGGTGATCATCGGCAACGCCATGGCCGGCCTGTGGGCGCTCGGTGCACACAAGATGGTCTCGCTTCGCTCGCGTGCCTTGTGGTGGTTCACGACGTTGGCGCAGTTCACCATGTTCGTGCAGGTGGCGTTGGGGGTGGCCATGGTGAACAAGGAGAAGTTGATGTTCCCGCAGTTCCATGCGTTCTATGGCTTCGTCGGCATCATCGCCATTTCAATCATCTACTCGTATCGTGCGCAGTTGAAGTCGAGGGTGTACCTGCTCTACGGCTTTGGTGGTCTCTTCATCATGGGGTTGGGTATTCGCGCCATGCTCGTTGGGCAGGGCTAGACCACGCGAACGTGAACACGTGGTGTGGTGTTGTGCCGCGCCGGCGCGGCTAGGCGGTCAGGGCACGCTCGAGCGTGCCGAGTGCCGTGGACAATTCCGTCGGCAGGTGATCCCCGAATCTCGCGTAGTGCTGCTTGATTTGCGGCACGGCCGCGGCCCATCCGGGCTTGTCGACGCTGAGTAGTGCAGCAAGGTCGTCCTCGGCCACATTCAGCGAGGTGGTGTCGATGGCATCGGGCAACGGCAACAAGCCGATTGGGGTCCGATGTGCCGTGGATTTTCCGTCCACTCGTTCGAACACCCACTTCAGCACGCGCGAGTTCTCCCCGTATCCAGGCCACAAGAACCGACCATCCTCATCGCGACGGAACCAGTTGACGAAGAAGATCTTGGGCAGCTTTGCGGCTGTGGAATGTTTCCCGATTTCCAGCCAGTGTGCGAAGTAGTCGGCCATGTTGTAGCCACAGAACGGCAACATGGCCATGGGGTCGAAACGCAGATTGCCGACCTCGCCACCCGCTGCTGCGGTGGTTTCGCTGGCCATGATCGATCCGAGGAACACGCCGTGATTCCAATCGAACGCCTCGGTCACGAGCGGAACGGTCGTGCGGCGACGACCGCCGAAGAGAATCGCCGAGATCGGAACGCCGCGAGGATCCTGCCATTCGGGCGCAATCGATGGGCACTGTGCGGCGGGTGCCGTGAATCGAGCGTTGGGGTGGGAGGCTGGTGTGGAACTCTCCGGTGTCCACGCATTGTTGCGCCAATCCGTGGCCCGTGCCGGTGGTGTTTCGCCCAGTCCTTCCCACCACACGTCGCCGTCGTCGGTCAGCGCGGTGTTGGTGAAGATGCAGTTGCCGTGCAACGTGTGCATTGCGTTGGCATTGGTCACCCAGCCGGTTCCGGGCGCAACTCCGAAGAAGCCAGCTTCGGGATTGATCGCATACAAGC
>JALRBT010000054.1 GCA_023262255.1 Ilumatobacteraceae bacterium | reverse complement strand
GGTTTGCCGACGATCGCCCGATTCGTCGGGTGCACGCCGATGCAGCAATGTTCATCGGAGGCTTGCGTGCCCTTCTGGTGCAATCCCTCCATCCACTCGCCATGGCAGGTGTCGCACAGCACTCCGATTACCGGACGGACCCATGGGGCCGACTTCAACGCACCGCCGACTTCCTCGCTGCGACGTCGTTCGGTCCCGCCGAGGAAGCGCAACGGGCGATCGACGTGGTGAATCGCGTTCATGAGCGGGTGGTGGGAACGGCCAGTGATGGACGCACGTATTCCGCCCGAGACCCGCACTTGCTTCGTTGGGTGCACATCATCGAGATTGACAGTTTCCTCTCCACCCACCAGCGATTCGGGGAATTTCCACTCGACTCCGCTGGCTGCGATGACTACGTGAAGGACACCGCGGTGATCGCACGCAAGCTCGGTGTGCCGGCTCCCCCCGAATCGGTTCGGTCGCTTCGGGATCAGATCTCGTCGTATCGCGGCGAAATCCGTGGAACCAAGGAATCACGCGACGCCATGCGTTATCTGCTGTTCGAGCCACCGCTCCCGCCCGTTGCGCGGGCGGCCTACTCGCTTCTCGTTGCAGCAACCCTTGCGAGTCTGCCCCGTTGGTCGAGACCGCACCTGGGCCTGCCGTACCTACCAATCACCGAACGACTCGCGTTACAACCGCTCGGTGACGTGATCACTCGAGCGGTGCGGTGGGCAATGCCTCCACGACCCACGCCGTAATCACTGCAGTGAGTGGTCGTTCGTAACTCGCTTCGACCGGCGGTTCAGGATTCGCGGGCCCAGCCGACGAAGGCGTCATAGATCCCCTGCTGTGCGGGATCATCCGCGGCGGTGTCCTCGGGGTGCCACTGCACACCAACGATTCGATGCCGTTCGTGTTCGATCGCCTCCAGGAGCCCGTCCTCTGCATGTCCAACCGCACAAAAACCGGGTGCGAGCACGCCGATTCCTTGATGATGGAACGATGCGCCCCGTAGCAGCCGGTTACCGGTTGCTCGTGCCAACCACGAGTCGGCCAGCAGGTTGACGTCATGAACCACGTATTCCGCACCGACGGGAAACTCCCCCGGAGCGTGGCCAATCGCCGGACTCGTGGTCGATGTATCGGGCAAGTGTTGTACGAGCGTGCCACCCAATTCGACGTTGGCCAACTGCATTCCCCGACACACCGCCAGCACCGGCAACTCGTTGACGATTGCACCATGAAGGAGCGCTGCTTCGAAGTCGTCTTGTTGCGGCGACACTCCGTACACGTGGGTGGAAGCGGTCTGTCCGTAACGTGCCGGGTCGACGTCGGGTCCACCCATCAAAACGAGCGCATCGAAACGTCGCATGAGCTCTTCCGCTCCGTTGCCACGAAACGTTTGCGGCGCAACCACTACTGGCTCGCTCCCGGCCCGTAGCAGCGAATGGAGGTACCGCTTTCCGGCGAAGGCCACTTCGTCGCGTGACACCTTGCTCGGCGCTC
The DNA here is from genome assembly GCA_023262255.1 of Ilumatobacteraceae bacterium. Classification (GTDB taxonomy): domain Bacteria; phylum Actinomycetota; class Acidimicrobiia; order Acidimicrobiales; family Ilumatobacteraceae; genus F1-60-MAGs027. The sequence goes on along the minus strand of JALRBT010000054.1, from coordinate 8,589 downwards.
CGGTCCGTCCTGCAACTGCGATGATTGGCGTCACGCGCTTCACGCTATGCGACGTTCCGCCGGCGTAAAACGATCGTCGACGTCAACTCTGTGAACCAAGACGTTTGCCGAGCGCCGTCGCGAAATTTCCACGTCGACCAACGACAACACGCTCGAGGGAGAGCCACGGTGCCATGTCACGAAGGTTTGCACCGACGCGACCCGCCACCCGCTTTGCGTCAACACCGGGCTCGAGGTGCGCTGCCTCCACTCGCAGCGTTGCCGTCGCCCGATCCGCCTTCAAGTCGAGTCGTCCAACCAACGTGTCGCCGCACAACACGGGTAACACGTAGTACCCGAACTTGCGCTTCGGCTTGGGGGTGTAGATCTCGATTCGGTAGTGGAAGTCGAAGAGTCGCTCGGTTCGTTCACGATTCCACACCAAGGAGTCGAACGGTGAGAGCAGTGCGCACACGGAGACGTTCTCGGCCTCTCGGAGGTTCCGTGGAACGTACGCTGGCTCATCCCAACCCTCCACCTGTACTACACGAAGTTGACGATCCTCGACCAGCGACACCAGCGCCGACCGCGCTTCGCGTGGTTTTTGACGGTGGTAGTCGGCGAGGTCGGTGAAAGTGGCCACGCCCAGATGTTTGGCGGCGCGTAGGAGGAGTTCTCGTCGCGCATCCAACTCCCGTGGAGTTGGAATGTCGAGAATTCGGGATGGAATCACGTTTTCCGTGAGGTCGTACACCCGGGCGAAGTCGCGATCGCGACTTCGAGTCGTGACGCGACCTGCATAGAACAGGTACTCGAGCGCGCGCTTTGCATCGTCCCAGTCCCACCAGGTGCCCTTCTTGCCGACTCGTGCGGACACATCCGATGCCTTCAGCGGTCCGCCGTCACGTACACGGCGATACAGACGTTCCGTCAGCGCCTTGTGCTGGGAGTAGAAATTGCCGAGCCATGGATGCGGCCGGGCCATCTTCCAACGCATGAACGGATGAAGTTCGACCGGAACCAACGACGCTTCGTGCACCCAATACTCGAACATCGAGCCACGATCCACCGCCGCAGGAACGATTGCTCGATCATGTGCACCAAGTCGTGCAAAGAGCGGTAACTCCTGGCTGCGCACCAGTACGTTCACCGAATCGATCTGCAACACGCCGACGTGTGCGAGCACCGAACGAAGTCGACGGTGATCGCTACCGCGATGCAACTTCCCGAAGCCCTGCGCGGTCAAGGCGATCCGACGTGCCTCCCGTCGGGACATCTCACCATCGCTGGTGAACGCCATCGACTACTCCGCGACGGTGATGCTTACCGAGTTGATCACGACATCGGTCTCGGGTCGATCGCCCGAGCCCGTGGGAACGTTTTGCATGGTCTCGAGGACGTCGAGTCCCTTTATCACCTGGCCGAACAACGAATATTGCGGTGGGAGACGACATCCGTCCGGTCCGCTGATGATGAAGAACTGCGACCCGTTGGTGTTCGGACCGGCATTCGCCATGGCCAGAGAGCCCACCTTGTATTGGTTGGGTTTGGGCAACTCATCGCCGAACCGGTAGCCCGGACCACCACGACCCGAACCCTCCGGGTCGCCGCCCTGGCACACGAAATTCTTGATGATCCGGTGGAAAATCACCCCGTCGTAGTAGTGGTGCAAGGCAAGGAACACGAAGTTGTTCACGGTGAGTGGTGCGGCCACGGGATCCAATGCAATGACGATTTCCCCCAGCGTGGTGCTCATCGTGGCGGTATATCTCTTGCTCTGGTCGATTCCCATCTCGGGCGGTTCGGCAAACCGCTGTTGTTTTTGTGCAGATCCATCGAATGGTGGGAACTGTGTAGGCATGACGAGTCACGCTAGCGGTGATCCCACCATCTACGCTTGGCGGGGATGAGCAACGTGGAGAATTCCGGAGAGCAGGGTGAACTCGTCGATCTCGATCAGATCGAGGCGCAACTCGCCGAAGTGGAACTCATGCTCGAGCGTCTCGACGCACCCAACACTCGTTGAGGTGATCGTTCACCACACCGACCGACTGCAGGAATGCGTACATGGTGGTGGGTCCGACGAACGTCCAGCCACGACGTTTGAGGTCCTTCGATAGTTGCACCGACGCGACACTCTGCGCCGGAACGTCCGACATCGAGCGTGGGACTCCATCGCTCGGTTCCGTTTCGTAGCGCCATACGAATGCATCGAGCGACCCGACTTCCGAGACGAGTTCCTCGCAGCGGCGTGCATTGTTGATGGTCGAGGCGATCTTTCCTCGATGTCGAACGATCCCGACGTCGTTGACGAGTCGGGCAACGTCGAGATCGGAGAATCGGGCAACTCGTTGAATGTCGAAGTCAACGAACGCACGGCGGAAGTTTTCGCGTTTCCGCAGGATCGTGAGCCAACTCAAACCCGACTGAAACCCCTCGAGGCAAAACTTTTCGAATAGTCGCGTGTCGTCATGCACCGGACGGCCCCATTCACGATCGTGGTAGTCCACGTACAACGGATCGTCACCGCACCACCAACAGCGCAATCGACCGTCGTCGTGGGCTCGGAGTCCCTCGCTCACACGAGGTGCGTTTAGCGGTCGCGGAGCTTGGCGAGGAGCCGAAGCACCTCGAGGTACAGCCACACGAGGGTGACGAGCAATCCGAGTGCGGCGAACCACTCCATGCGCCGTGGGAGACCCATCGATTCGCCACGTTCGATGAAATCGAAATCGAGCGCCAGATTGAACGCGGCCAGACCGGCAACGAACAGGCTGAAGAGGATGCCCACGCCGCTGCTGCTGGAAAGGAAGGAGACGTTCGCACCGAAGAGACTGAACACGAACGAAGCCAGGTAGAACACCGCAACGCCGATAGTTGCCCCGATCACGATTCGACGGAACTTGTCGGTGACGCGCAGGATTCTGGTTCGGTACAGGAACAACATGACACCGAAGACGGCCATGGTGGTTCCCACTGCCTGCAGGACGATGCCCGAATAGGTGGCATCGAACATCTTGGAGAGCGCTCCCACGAACAGCCCTTGGCCGACCGCGTACACGGGACCCAGGATGTGCGACGTCATCGGCTTGAACACCGTGACCATCACCGAAATGAAGCCGACGATCGCGCCAATGAAGGCCATCGGCGGGAAGCTCAACACGCCGGGCTCTGGCTCTGCGACGGCAATCCAACCGACGGCAGCCGACACCACGAGCAATGCGAACAACACCATGCTGGCACTCGCGGTACCGCCAACGGTCATGAAACCGCCGTGGTACGCGCTCACCGGGCCGTCGGAAACGGGCGGTGCCCAGGTGGTGGACTGGCCCTGTGCCGAGCCCCAGCCGGGTTCGCCGGCATGGCGCTCGCGAAGTTTGTCGAACGTCGATTCGTTGAGGACGGGATTGGACATGTCCCTCATAGTAAGGAATCCCTCCACGAATTGCACTTCCCAACCTCAACAACTTCGTCACGCCGAAAATCCCAAATTCCAAGGTTGTGGATTTGGAGGGTGTCGGTATCGTTGAGCGCGCTCGCGCCCCCAACCGGGGCGCGATTGTCATATTCGGTTCTAGTTTCCGTGGGGGCACTCAATGGCCAAAGATCGCATCGATCGAGACGAAGAAGACCTCGTACGTCTCTATCTCACCGATATCGGCCAGTACGTACTCCTCACCAAGGATGACGAGGTTCGCCTCGCCAAGGAAATCGAAGAAGGAAAAGCTGCAGAGAAGCAACTTGAGAACGCCTCACGTTTGAGTGCGACACGGAAACGTGAACTGCGCAAGGTTGCGCGCCTCGGCACGCGTGCCGAGCGTCAATTCGTGCAGTCCAACCTTCGCCTCGTGGTGTCGATTGCCAAGAAGTACCAGGCCTCCGGTCTTCCCCTGCTCGACCTCATCCAAGAGGGCAACTTGGGACTCATGCATGCGGTGGAAAAGTTCGATTGGCGCAAGGGTTTCAAGTTCTCCACCTACGCCACATGGTGGATTCGTCAAGCCATCACCCGTGGCATCGCCAACACCGGACGCACCATTCGCCTCCCGGTCCACGCTGGCGACACGCTCGCCCGTCTGCAAAAGGCGCGCTCACGTCTCGAGCTCAAGTTCGGTCGTCCGGCAACGTTGGCAGAACTCGCTGCCGAGGTGGAGATGCCCGAGGACAAGGTCACCGAGGCGCTGCGCTTCGCCAACGAACCACTCTCACTCAGCGAACCACTTCGTGAAGATGGCGATGCCGAACTCGGCGACGTCGTGGAAGACCGTTCGGTGGAGTCACCCTTCGAGGTTGCGGCAACCGCGATGCTCCCCGAGGAAATCAACCGACTACTCGCACCGCTCGATCCACGTGAGCGTGAGATTCTCGCGTTGCGCTTCGGACTCGACAGAGGCGAGCCACGAACCCTCGAGGAAGTCGGTGAAGCGTTCAATCTGACTCGCGAGCGCATCCGTCAGATCGAGGCTCGTGCGATGAGCAAACTGCGTCATCCGTCGAGCGACACCGGCGCTCGCGACCTTCTCTCGGTGTAGTTCCGGTTGCACCGTGCTGTGCGCGGTCGGGGATCTAATCGAGGATGTCGTCGTACAACTGCGCGGCGACCTGCAGCGGGACACCGACACTCCCGCGACGATCGTTCGACGGCGGGGTGGAAGTGCGGCGAACGTTGCCTACTTCGCCGCCAAACTCACCGGGCGATCACGATTCGTCGGTTGCATCGGCGTGGACCCGCTCGGTGATTCGCTGGCCGACCAATTGACGCGACACGGAGTCGAGGTGTGTGGCGAACGACGTGGGAGAACCGGAAGCATCGTCGTGGTTGCAACCACCGACGGTGTTCGAACCATGCTGACCGACCGCGGAAGTGCGACGGAACTTGCCTCGATCGATCCACGATGGCTGAACGACGTGACCACCCTCCACCTCCCGCTGTACTCGTTTTCTCACGAACCAATCTCCTCGGCAGTTCATGCGATGGTTCGTGAGGCACGCGTTCGCGACATCGAGGTGTCCGTCGACTTGTCGTCCGTTGCACTCATCAACGAACTTGGGGCCGACTTCGTTCGACGGCTGCTTGCAAGAATCATCCCGGACGTTCTCTTTTGCACCCGCGCCGAGGCAGACGCAGTCGGAGTCGGTCCGAGTTCTCGCCCTGGCGCGCGACTCGTGGTGGTGAAGGATGGCGCGGATCCGGTGGTGGTCTTCGGTGACACGGTGGCCGAAACGTCGTACCCCGTGCCTGTCGTCTCGGGTGTCGTGGATGGCACGGGTGCGGGGGACGCGTTTGCGGCCGCATTCCTTGCCTCGACTCCAAGCGAGGAATACGGGGCCGACAACGTCGCCTCACGCGTCGCTTCCGGCCAGGCCCTGGCGCGACGAGTGGTGACCCTCGCGGGTGCCACGCTGGAGGGGTCATGAACCATCTTCAGATTTCTCCCGAGGTCGGCGAGGCACTGCATCGGCACCGTGCCGTCGTGGCGCTCGAGTCGACCATCTTTTCCCATCTTGGTCTGCCCTCACCCGCCAATGCCGAGGCGCTCGAGCGCTGCATCAAGGTGATACGAGCAGAGGGAGCAGTGCCGGCGATAACGGCGGTGCTCGACGGGATTGCGCGAGTGGGCATCACCGAGTCGGAGCACGAACGAATCCTTGGTGCGGCGCGAAAGGCGGCCGAACGAGACCTACCGGTTGCAATCGGTGAGCGATGGAACTTCGGTGCCACCACCGTCTCGGCGTCACTTTCGCTTGCCGCCCGAGTTGGTATTCGCGTGTTCGCCACCGGTGGAATCGGTGGTGTTCATCGCGGTGCAGAGCTCCACGGCGACGTCAGCGCCGACCTTCCCGCACTCGCTCATCATTCGGTGGTTACCGTTTCTGCCGGGGCAAAGTCGTTTCTGGACTTACCACGCACGTTGGAAATGCTGGAGACACTCGGTGTTCCCGTGATCGGGTACGAATGCAGCGACTTTCCGGCGTTCACCGTTCGATCGAGTGGACTCCGACTCACGCACAGAATCGACGACGTTGCGACACTCGCGCGCGTGGCACGAGCACAACTTGAGCACGGTGGCGGCATGCTGGTGTGCACCCCGGTACCGACGGCCGACGCACTCGACGCAGACCTGATGAATGCGGCAATAGAACGTGCGTTGCATAGTGCGGCACAGCAGGGCATAACGGGACCGGGCGTCACACCCGTCGTGCTCGCCGCGATTGCCACCGATACGAGTGGTGAAGCGGTGCGGGCCAACTTGGCCCTGGCTGAAAACAACGCCAGACTCGCGGCTGCCCTGGCGGTTTCGATGACGCAGCACTCGTAGGTCTTCTTATTCGTAGCAATATCGGTTGCAACCGCGTAATTCAACTTATGTGACGAGTAGCGTCGGCGAAATGGCACCACGCAACACGGTGTGGGTGTTCGGTGACCAACTCAATCGATCGATCGGGGCGCTGGCGACTGCAATGCCGGAGACGCACCGGATATTGCTCATCACCGCTGCCGACAAGATCGCATCGCGTCCGTGGCACCCTGCACGCATAGCCCTGTACACGCGAGCAATCGAAGCGTTCGCCCGCGAACTGCGTGAGTCGGGATTCCTCGTCGATCATCGACATTCTGTGTCGATGCGTGAGGGAGTCGCCGAACATCGCGCGACGCATGCGCCGGAACGCATCGTGGTTACCGAACCGAACTCGTTCACCGCGCGGCGCCTCGTGGTCGAACTGGGGTGCGATGTGGTGGCCAGCAACCAGTTCCTCTGTCATCCGAACGACTTCGCCACGTGGGCGGGAACCCGAAAGAGTCTCAAGATGGAGGACTTCTATCGCTGGCAACGAAGACGGCTCGGATATCTCATGGACGGCGCCAAACCCGCCGGTGGCGAGTGGAACTACGACGAGCTCAACCGCGAAAAACCTCCGAAGGACGGGCACGATTGGTGGCCGGTGCCTGCGGACGTCTGGGCCACCACACGCCCCGAGGCTCTTCAGCGACTCGAGTTCTTCGTCACCCAGGTCCTTCCGATGTTCGGTCCGCACGAGGATGCGATGTTGGAAGGAAACTGGCATCTTGCACACTCGGTGCTGTCGCCGTACCTGAATCTCGGTCTCTTGTTGCCGGGCGAGATTTGCGACCGTGTCGAGGAAGAGTTCCGTGCCGGACGGGTACCAATCAATTCAGCGGAGGGCTTCATTCGCCAGATCATCGGCTGGCGGGAGTACGTGTGGAACTTCTACTGGCGGCATGGACCGGAGTATGCCGAACTGAATCACCTCGATGCCCGGTTGCCCCTACCGCCGCTCTTCACCGGCACGGACACCAAGATGCGGTGCGTCGACGTCAACCTGAAGGACATCCGGGAACGCGGTTGGGTGCACCACATTCCTCGCCTCATGGTGTTGGGAAACTTGGCATTGATCGCCGGCGTCGATCCCCAACAGTTCACTCGCTGGATGTCGGATTCGTTCGTCGACGCCGCCGAATGGGTGATGGTGCCCAATGTGATCGGTATGTCCCTGCATGCCGACGGGGGCATGATGGCATCCAAGCCGTACGCTGCCGGCGGTGCCTACATCGATCGGATGAGCGACTACTGCAAGGGGTGCTCGTTTGATCGGACCAAGCGCGTCGGGGATGATGCATGTCCCTTCACCACGCTGTACTGGGATTTCATTCTGCGACACGCCGATCGTCTCGTGAAGAATCCGCGTATGTCCACCCAGGTACGAGCGGCACAAAAGCTCGGTGACGCCGAGGGGATACGTCACCGAGCCGATGATGTGCTCAGGCGTCTTCGTTCTGGTCGGTTGTAGGAGCACCCCACCCGCGACCGAAACCGCCACGGTGTCCGCGGCCACCGAATCGTCCGTGCTTTTCGCCATCCGCGTGGTCGAAGGCGCGCGCCGGATGTTCTCCGTTCACCATGGCCGTTCGCCAGCATCGTGTCGGCTTGAGCCTGCGTAATTGTTCCATCCGTAACGGCCTGCGCAATCTCGGTCTTCTCATCCGCAACGATTGCATCAATCACTCTCTGCGTATCGACACCCTTATCGGTGGCGATCTCGGCAAGCGACTTCCCGGAGCGCAACTCGGTCTTCAGTTCGTCACTCGTGATTCCGAGCAGACTCGAAATCGCATCGAGGTGTTCGCCGTTTCGTCGGTCGTGCATCGGTGCCACGTGCACGATGCGTTGATCCTTCGTCGAGTCACCGCGGTGTGCCGAAGCCACCGTGGTGACCCCGAAACCGGCTGCTGCGAGAACCACGGTTGCACCCACCATTTTTGCCTTCTTGCTGATCATGTCTGCTCCTTTGGTTTGGTCTGCCCACGACCTTCGTGAACGGTCACCAGTGTGGAGTACCGAGGTAAGGCCTTGGTAATAGCATGACGCAATTCGGTAAGAACCACGTAAGAACTTCCCCGGCAGCGCCAACCCCACCGATTCCAACCAGCCGTTGGTCGGTACGGTTTTTGTGGTGACTTCTGAATCACCACGCGTGCTCGTCGTCGAGGACGACCCGACCGTGCGCAACGCCGTCGTTCGAGTGCTCGAACTTGATGGATATCGGGTACCGATCGCCATGGACGGACGTGCGGCTCTCGACATCATC
>JALRBT010000053.1 GCA_023262255.1 Ilumatobacteraceae bacterium | reverse complement strand
TGGGGCATCATCAATACCTCGCGGTACTGATCGACGGTGAGTGACGCACAGTGTCGCCACGACCAGCGCTCCACCACGCGGCTTCGACCGGCCTGGCCGATGCGCGTCCTCAGTAACTCGTCGTCGAGACCGCGGCGAATGGCGGCGGCGAGCGCGTCGGCGTCACCCGGTGGACACGAAAGCACCGTTTCACCATCGCGCCCCGTTACCTCGGGTAGGGCTCCGCCGGTGGTGGCAACCAGACATATTCCGGTGCTCATCGCCTCGATGGACGGCAGGCTGAAGCCCTCGTACAGGCTCGGCACCACCGCGAGCGTGCTCTCGGCGTACAACTCGACGATGCGTTGGTCACTCACCCCCGACACGTAGGAGATGCAGTCTCCGATGCCCAAGGACTCGATCAGGTCGGCGCTGGCGCCGGCCCTCGGCTTGCCGATGATGGTGAGGTGGATGTCGCGTTCGGTACGAAGCTTGGCGACTGCCTCGAGGAGGTACGACAACCCCTTCAGTGCGACGTCGGCCGAAGCCGTGGTGATGAGGTGGTGCGGCTTTCTGGTGATGGAAGGCAGCGGGGTGAAGAGGTCCGGGTCGACACCGACGGGCACCAGACGCATGCGGTCGAGCGACACCTTCATGTCCTCGTGGATGTCGTTGATGGAGTTCTCGCTCACCACCACGATGCGCGGTAGTCGACTCGCCACCTTGCCCTGCATCTTGACGAACGAATACCAGCGTGAGATGCCGAACCGCTTCCACAACGTCTTGGTATGGGCCATCTCCAGTTTGCGGTCCTTGGTGATGGGGTGGTGCAACGTGACGATGGTGGGGATCATTTCCTCGATCGCCAGGATGTGCTTGCCGAGACACTGGTTGTCGTGCACCAGGTCGAAGTCCTCCGCTCGTTCCTGCAGGGCACGGTAGGCACGCAGACTGAAGGTGAGCGGTTCGGCGAACGTTCCCTTGAGGAAATACAGTGCCTCGAGAACGTTCGGCCAATTGTGCAGTTCCCAATACGCAGGAAACCGACCGGGATACTGGTCGTTGAAGATGTCCAGGCTGGGCAACTTGTGGAGTTCGACGCGGGGGTCCAAGACCGGGTACGGCTGACCGCCGAAGACCTCCACGTGGTGTCCGAGATCCATGAGTGCCTTGGTGAGATGTCGCGTGTAAACGCCCTGCCCACCCACGTGCGGCTTACCTCGATACGTGAGGTACGCGAGGCGAAGCGGACCGTTGCGGAGACGGTCGAGTTCCCGCTGCATGTCTCCGCCAAACATGCGATGTGACGCTATCGCTGGAAAGTTATCGGGCGATCAATTTCATCGTGCGTTGCAGCGACGTTCCCGGTGTGATGACGTGCGGATCGAGTGTGAAGCCGTCGGGTGGTCCCGACTGTGGTTCAACGCACAACGCATGTTGCGGCATGTCGTAGATCACCCAATGGTCGCAGTCACTCTCGACGTGCAAACGAACACCATCGTCGTATTGCACCACGGGAGTTCGCTCTGCGCCAACGAAGCAGTCATCCCACGGGCCGGACGTTGGGGTCACTCGCCGTCCATCCGGAATGTGTTCGTCATCGCGTACGTACATTTCGGAAAACGCAATCTGCAGGGTTGCCGGTCGCACGAACCACGGGTGCCATCCCACCTGGGCCGGCATGCTCGATGACGTGGCGTGGACCGTGAGCGTGCAGGTGACGCTTCGCTCCAGTGTGTCGATGTGAATCTCGTGAGTGACCGAACCGGCGAACGGCCAGCGTGCACCGAGTGATGCAACGAGGACGACATGCGCGGATGACTGTTCGATGGTCGACCAGTCAACGTCGAATACGGTGCCATGGATTGCGTGGTCACCGAAGTTGCGCGTCAGTTGGTACGTCGCACCCTCGTGCGTGAAACGACCCTGACGTACACGACCGGCGAACGGCACCATCGGATAGGCACCCCACGCCGTGGATCGAGCGTTCTTCGTGTGGGTGACCAGACGCTCGCGAGCGTCGATGCGCAGTGACGACAGTCGTGCTCCATGGAGTGCATCAACGGAGCAGCCAAAGAGTGCCCCGCCGAGGTGGATCTCGTAGCTCATGGTTGAACGTACGTGCGTCGTCGCGATCGCAGCACCGACGCAACCATCATTGCCACGATCACCGCCGTGACGACGTTGTCGCCGAGGTACGAGTAGATGGTGCGACCCGTTCGCAGCGGAACGTCACGAATCATGACCGCCTGCTTACCGATGGGGATGCGGTCCAGAACGTGGCCGTCGGGATCCACGAAGATGCTGTAACCCGTGGTGGCAGCCTGCACCACCCATCGCCCGGTCTCCAGAGCGCGGAGTTGTGACGTTGCAACTTGCTGTTGTTGCAGGATTTCACCTGTGTAACTGGAGCCGTTGGTTGGATTCAACACCACACGACCACCGGCATTCACACCCTCGAGCACGCGTCCGGAGAAGAACACCTCCCACGAGATGGCGACGGCGAGCGGTACGTCCGTGTCGTCCTTGGGCACCTCGATGAGTGCAGTCGTCGCGCCCGAGACTGCATCCCGTGGAATCCGATCCACCGGCGCACCCAGCGCTTGCAACGCGTTGCGAAGTGGAACGTACTCGCCGTACGGCACGCGACGCACCTTGTCGTACCTGCTGATCTCCTCGCCGCGTTCGTTCATCACGACTTGGGCGTTGGTGAAGTTGTCACCCGCGTCCTCGGTGATGCCAACGGCAAACGGAGCACCGATTCGGAGAGCCTCCGCTTGAAGTTCGGACCGAACGCTGCTCTCGGTGAAGTCGCGCACGTCGACGGTGTTTTCCGGCCAGAGGACCAGATCGATCTTGGATGCCGCGTCGACGCCGGATGCGGTGTCGATTCCCGAGGTGGGTGGGCCATCATCCAGCAATCGGGTTGCCGCCAGATGCCGATCGATCACGTCGCGGGGGTTGCTGTTGATCGCCAGCACTCCTTGCGGACCTCCACCTTGCACCACGGCGATTCTGAGCGACTCATCGAGGTTGCGGCCCGTCGGCGCGATCTGTGCGATCATTTGCGCAACGACCAACACGGCGAGCAACACCAGTGCCGGCCGCCGAGATCTCCAACGGTGTTCGTGAAGGCGCAGCAGCAGTTCGGCCAACACTCCGCCGGCGAGGAAGACCCACAGCGACATTCCCAGCGGACCTACGACACGCACGAGGTGTGAGAGTCTGGTGTCGGCAACACCGAGGGCCATACCCGCCAGTGGAACGCCGCCGAACGGTGCCACGTACCGCAAACACTCCGCCATTGTGTGTGCGAGCGACAACACCACGATGCGCCGTGTGAGCGACGAACTGTCCCGCGGTGTGAGCCATGCAGCGGTGCGTGCCGCCACACCGTGGAACACGGCGAAAAGCAATGGTGCAACCACGAAACCCCCCGGCACCAGGTGCCACATCCAGCCCATCGCCGGCGCCAACCAACCCCACGCAAAGAGCGCACCGAGCACGAACGTCGATCGGTCACCGCTACCGCGCCGCTCCGTCGCCATCACGTACCAGGCGATGCCCACCAACATTGCAGGCCAAATGCCGAGCGGTGGAATTCCTGCTGCCACGAGAACGCCACCGAGGAGCACCAACGACCATATCGACAGTCGCTTCATACCGTCCGTCCGCGACTCATGCTCGTTGGTTGCGCAGATACGTGGCCAGTTTGTTGATTCGCATCCGCATCGGGGGGTGCGATGCAAACGCCCGGTCCCACACGTTGGTTCGCGCCGATCCCGTGTCGTGATCCTGTGAGTGACGTAGCGCAGCCAGCAGTTGATTGCCGAAACCAAGTTGTGCCGCGCGCCGGTCGGCGTGGTACTCGCTCGCGCGACTTGCGGCGTTGCCGAGAAGCGTTGCCAGCGACACGTTCAACATGAGCAGCCACGATGCCACATGCAGGAATGCCGCAACGAACAAGCCGAGTGCATGGAGTGGTGGAATTCGGCGTGCGAACGTGATCGTTGCGGTTTCCGCAACGGCCCGCAACCACATACCCACCCGTGACAGTACGACGATCGGAAGAATCATCCACTGGGTAATGGTGAGTGCGACGGTGTGCAGTCCGAGGTGGTGACTCAACTCGTGCGCCAACACGCCGGAGAGTTGCTCTTCGTCGAGCGACTCGATGGCCGAGGACGACACTACGACGAGGTGTCCTCCGCATGCGAATGCGTTCAGTGCGTCGGTTTCGAATACTGCGAGAACGAAGCGGCGTTTGGTCAGATCGTTTCGTCGCACGATGGGTTGCCATGAATCCTGCAGGATTGCGGACTCGTGCACCGTCGGTTCGCGTGCTCCGATGAGCCGCACGAGCACGAACCGTTGGATGGGCCGCGAAAACAGGAGAATGAAGAGCGAGAACGTCGCCCCGACGAACAACCAGTAGTTGACATCACCCCACCAGCTAAGCGGTAGCCAGAGCACGCTGACGGCAACCAACCACGCGGGCAGGAGTGCAACGATCGCGGTGAGTCCAGTGAGTGCCGACCACTCGAACCTCAGCGAACGGCTCGACACGCTTCGTGAACCTAGCGTGGGTTTCATGAACTGGCTCGCCTCGCTTCCAAGTCCGTCCAGTGGTTCCCTGACGCTCGGTCCGCTCACGCTCAACGCTTACGGTTTGATGATCGCCCTCGGGGCAATCGCCGGAACATGGTTGATGGGGAAGCGACTCGAGGCGTGTGGTACGGGAACGCGTGACGATGCCAGTGCCATCGCAATGATCGCCGTGCCAGCGGGCATCGTCGGTGCTCGTCTGTACCACGTGATCACGGACTGGGAGCGATTCGATGGTCGTCTGCTCGACGTGGTGAAGATCTGGAAGGGTGGACTCGGTATTTGGGGAGGAGTTGTCGCCGGTGTCGTCGTGGGCGTCTGGGTGGCGAAGCGTCGTGGTGTCGGCGTGGCCGATGCGTTGACGGCCGTGGCACCTGCACTGCCACTCGCACAAGCCATCGGCCGTTGGGGAAACTGGTTCAACCAGGAACTATTCGGTCGCGCCACCACGTTGCCGTGGGGTCTGGAGATCGACGAGCGTCACCTTCCCTCCGGTTATCCCGAGGGCACCTTGTTTCATCCGACGTTTCTCTACGAGTCACTCGGCAACGCGCTGTTGTGCGTGGTGTTGCTGCAAATCGATCGCAGGGCGCGCCTACGACCGGGTCGTTTGTTCCTGTTCTACACTGCGGGCTACACGCTGCTTCGGTTCTTCGTCGAGGGATTGCGAATCGATCCAGCCAAGGACGCGGCAGGACTGCGACTCAATCAGTGGACGTCGTTGGCGGTGTTCACCGTCTCCATGTTGTGGATCATGCTGGCGCAGCGTCGCGCAACGTCGCGGCAAGGTCCTCCGGCACGACAGGAATGAAGAATTCGTTCGTCGCGACTTCGGCGGCGGCGATGTACCGCATCACGTGGGGTGCGCGCCAGGGTGACACGATTTCCACGTTGAACCACGCATCGCTGTAGCCGTCTATCTCCTGCGAGCGTTGGTTGCTGATGGTTGGCCGCTGGTTGAACCACATCATCGTTGGTGCAGGCTCCCCGTTGATGCGCTCGATGCGACGCAACACGTCCTGAAGTACGTCACCGAAGCCCCTGCGCTCCGATGCGTCGAGTGAAACGAGATCAGCAACACGCTCGACGGGAGCGATTTCGATGGCGAGGGGATACGGCGAGGCCGCGGGCACGGTTGCCGCCCATCCGTTTCGTTCGACGATCAGACGATCGGACGTGGGGTCCGGCTTCCATCCCGCAGCAAGACGCCGTCTCGGACGATCCGGTACGTGGTCGAACGCGTAGATCTGTCCGTGGGGATGATCGATGGTGGCCCCCACCTCACGTCCGGAGTTCTCGAAGATGAGGACGTAGTCGACGTCATTACGCGAGCCGAGGGCGTCGGTACGCAGTGCCCAGGTGTCGATGAGCGTCGCGAGATGGTCGGGTTCCAGCGTGGCGAGTCGAGCACGGTGGTCGCTCGCGTACAACGCCACCTCGCATCGCTCGTCGGGCATGGGAGGCCACCGGTTCGGAATCACCTTCACCGTGTACGGATCCGGTGCCTCCAGTCCTCCGACGCAGAACGGACAACTCGTGGCCGGCAGGTTGGGGCGATGTTGCCGGGATGCAACGACGTGAACCATCGTGCCGAGCCACGGGTCCACCCGCACATCGCGCATCACTACGCAGACACCCGCAATCCGGACTGTGCATCGAACACGTGCAGCGAGCCGGGCTTGGCACGCAACGACACCCGTGAGTTGTGGGCGAGCCGCGACAAACCGGGGGCTCGCGCAATCACACGGTCCTTGCCCGGAGAATCGAGGGTGCAGTGGAGGTACGAATCGCTGCCAAGTTCCTCGATGAAGTCGACGATGCCGGCAGCGCCATCGTTCCCGGTGAGCTCGAGGCCTTCGGGTCGAACTCCGACGATCACATCGTCCGACGTGGTGCTTCCCGGCGCGATGGTTGCGCTGGCACCGGCGAACGACACGGTTCCGTTGGCGGCCCGGCCCGGCACCATGTTCATGGCCGGCGAGCCGATGAAGCCGGCAACGAACATGTTCACGGGATTCGAGAAGAGTTCCTGGGGTGGTGCGACTTGTTGCAGGATGCCGTCCTTCAAGACGGCGATCCTGGTTCCCATCGTCATGGCCTCGACCTGATCGTGGGTTACGTAGACCGTGGTGATGGCGAGTTGGCGCTGGAGTTCTGCAACCTGGGTGCGGGTTTGAACGCGCAGCTTGGCGTCGAGGTTCGACAACGGCTCGTCCATCAAGAACACCTCGGGCTTGCGCACGATCGCGCGACCCATGGCCACGCGTTGGCGCTGACCACCGGAAAGTTTGGCGGGCTTGCGTTCGAGCAAATCGGAGAGATCCAGCATGCGCGCCGTCTCCTCGACACGTTGTTTGATCTCCGCCTTGTCGACGTTGTTGATCTTCA
Source organism: Ilumatobacteraceae bacterium (assembly GCA_023262255.1). Classification (GTDB taxonomy): domain Bacteria; phylum Actinomycetota; class Acidimicrobiia; order Acidimicrobiales; family Ilumatobacteraceae; genus F1-60-MAGs027. Next base: position 3,218 of record JALRBT010000053.1, on the reverse strand, counting down.
AGTTGAAGCCGATGTTCTCGGCCACCGTCATGTGGGGGTACAAGGCATAACTCTGGAACACCATCGCGATGTTGCGGTCCTTGGGTGCCAAATCGGTGACGTCGCGATCGCCGATGCTGACCGAGCCGGAGTCGAACGTTTCGAGCCCCGCAATCATGCGTAGCAACGTGGACTTGCCACAGCCCGATGGTCCGACGAGTACCAGGAATTCCCCGTCGTCGACCGCCAAGTCCACGTTGTTGACCGCCGGACGATTCATACCGACGAAGTGTCGCGTTGCTTGCGAAAGACGAACTGCTGACATGGTGAATCTCCTTTTGGATGAACTTACGTAGTGACTCGAGATGCCCCTACCACCGTAGACGCGCGTGCATCGGTGTCGGTAGAGGACGTTTCGACGATTCGTAGGCTGCGACACTGGTCGGCGAGCACCGCTCGCGCATCCTGGCGTAGTGCGGAGTCGGTAATCACCATTGCCGCACCGGAGAGCGGCATGATCGTGCAGAGTCCGTTGAGATTCCACTTCGCATGATCGGCGAGGATGACCACGTCGTTGGTGGTGTTGGCAAAGGAACGGTTGGTCTCGGCCTCGGCCAGGTTTGGTGTAGTGAATCCCTTGGCCGACATGCCGTGAACACCCATGAACACGACGTCGAGTTGCAGTTGTGAGAGCGTCTGTACCGCGGTCGGACCGACGAGCGCATCGCTCGGAGTACGGGTTCCGCCGACGAGGAGCACGGTTCGATCGGAACGCGGGAACTGATGGAGATACTCGGCGATGTGGATGCAGTTGGTCACCACCGTGAGTTCGGTGACGTCGATCAGTGACATCGCCATGTGGTACGTGGTGGTGCCCGCGGTCAATCCGATCGACGTCCCGGGCCGAACGATCGTGGCCGCCTCACGTCCGATGGCAACCTTTTCCTCCAGATTTCGCCGAGACTTGGCGTCGAAACCAGGCTCGAACGCGCTCCGATCGTCACGCAACGTGGCGCCACCATGCACCTTGTCGAGTACTCCCAGTTCAGAAAGTACGTCGAGATCACGTCGAACCGTCATCTCCGACACTTCGAGCAGTGCGGCAAGATCGCCCACTCGTACGGCACCGTGGAGTCGCAATTGTGCGGTGATGATGTCGTGTCGCTGTGCGGCAAGTGCCCGGCTGGTGGCACCCGTGGTATCACTGGTACGACGCGCCAGATCGGTCATCGCACCAGCATGACACAACGACCCCGGTTCGCACAAAAGCGCACAAACAGCGTGTGCGGATTTCACAATTACGCCGAAAAGCCGGAAAATATGTGATGTTGCGCCAATGCCCACCGCCCAGAACCACACGCAAGAGGACAGATTCGCACATGAGACGCTTGACACGTTGAAGGTAACCCGTCAGACTGTTGCCAACATCTCAACGAGTCGTGCAATGCACGACGCATAAGGGGGCAAGTACATGTCAGCAGACACATCAAAGATTCGTGGAACCGATCTCGGCTTCACGATGAACCGACGCGAATTGCTCATCGGCGCAGCCGGTGTCGCTGGTGCGGGCGCCCTGCTCGCCGCGTGTGGTGGCGATGGTGCGAGTGGTCCGCTCAACTTCGGTGTTCGCACCGTCGACGAATCACCGACCAAGCAGTTCAAGGCGCTGGTTGCCGCCTACGAGGCCAAAACCGGAAACACCGTTACCTACAACGCCACCGAGTCGAATGCGTTCCAGAACAACCTGTCGCAGTATCTGCAGGGAACTCCCGACGATGCGTTCCAGTGGATGGCTGGTTACCGCATGCAGTTTTTCGCACAACAAGGCCTGCTCGTCGACTTGTCCGACGTCTGGGACGAGATCGGTGCTGTTCCATTCCTTGGTGATGGGGGAGAGAATGCGCCCCCCGGTCACGAGGAGGTCGGCCGGTTCGTCGCCCCGGGCCACTGCAAGGGCTCGCAAGGATGCGGGAGGGCGAGACATGACGAGATGCTAATCGTTGTGCGTTGATTGAGGTTGGGTCACGGCCCGCCGAACAACCTGACGACGCGGTAGTAGAGGTCGGCCCACCAATAGCAGACATAGCGATGCCACACGGCTCGAGTGGCGCAGTGCGCCTTCATGTCGCGGCGGAACTGGTCGTCGACCGCCGCCCGCCACTCGGCCGTCCACCACGAATGAGGAGACAGACGTTCGAACTTCTTCAGGTTCCGGTAGCCGAAGTCGTGGCGACGACAGGCCCGGGTGAAGTCGAACGACGCACCACTGCTACCGACGAACGGTGCCGAACAGTGATCGGAGGTCCAGTCGAGAGATGACGGTGACTTCGTGTTCGCCACGGTGATGAAGGTGGCCAGCGGGGTGGCGAACATGAGGGTGCGGAATCGTTCGACGTCGTCGATCGGCTGATGGAGCGGGGCCGAGGCGAATTGAGCGACGGCCACCACGAGTGCGATGAGAGTTCCCACGCCACTCCTTCGAGGCAGTACGAGGGAGTCGTGCGCAGTGTGTGATTCGTAGGCGGGCGACGGAACACGAGAGATTCATGAATTCGTAGGATTGACACATGCGCCGTCTTCATCTGGTTTCGGCTTTTGCCTTCGCTGTCCTCGCCGCCTGTGGTGGAGGAGGGTCGTCGCCGAAGTCAGCTGCCACCGAAGACGGCTTGAAGACCGCCGTTGCCAAATTCGGAGATGCGATCCTTCGCGGCAAAACGAACGATGCCTACGCCTTCTTCACGAAGGAGTGCCGTGACACGGTTCCAAAGAGCGACTTCGCCGTTCTGACGATGATGGGTCTGGCGTTCTTGGAGGGCTTCTCGGATACGAAGCTCTCTGATCTGCGCACCGGCAACGTGGAGGTCCGCAACTTCTCCCCGTCACGGGCCGAAGCCCGGGCCGAGGTACGCGACAAGAACGGCGATCTCTTCTCCGAAGCCGATTCCGAGGATTTCAGCGAATGGATCTACGAAGACGGCGGCTGGCACAGCAGTGACTGCGCTGATTACGACAGCAGTGGCTTCGACTTCTCCGACGACGGGAATTTCGAATTTTCAATGGGCCCGCCCTGTTCTGACTTGGTGGACGGCGAGCCCGTGCCGCCCGAATTCGTCAGTGAGACGTCGGGTGAGATCGATCTCTCGTGCGAGGAGGGCGACACCTACGAGTTCGCCATGCGCTGGGAGTGCTTCTCATCGGAACGTGAATACAGCTACAACGACCTCGGGTTCGCCTTCCTC
>JALRBT010000052.1 GCA_023262255.1 Ilumatobacteraceae bacterium | reverse complement strand
GTACGTAGAGCGCTACCCAACGAATCACGCACCGTCTCGAGTGCATCGTCGAGCGATGAGCGGTCGAACTTCATGACATCATCGTGCCAGCACACGATGCAACAACCCTCACGATGCACATCGGTACCCTGAAGATGTGACAGAAACACCGTCGACCAACGGAGCCATGCCACGCTGGGTTCCACGCGCAATTTTGTTGCTGTGGTTGGGTTTCCTGGGCACGGTCCTCGTTCAGGAACTGTGGGACCGACTGTTCGGCTTCTTTTTGTTGTTGGTCATCTCGCTGTTTCTTGCTCTGGCCATCGAGCCGGGCACGAACCGCCTCGCTCGTCGGGGGATGAGGCGCGGCAGTGCCACCGGGTTGATCCTGTTCGCGGTTGCGGCCGTGGCGGTCGGATTCGTTGCAGTGATGGGGACGCTGGTCGCCGATCAGGCCAACGAACTCTCGGAGAATCGTGATCAATACGTCTCGGATGTCGTGGAGTTCCTCAACGACAATTTCGGTGCGAACCTCGATGCAGCAGAGATCATCGAGTCCATCGATGACCCGAACGGCCCCGTACGTGAGTTCCTGAATTCGCAGGCGGATCGTGCCGTGCAACTCGGCGTATCGGCGTTCAGCACGTTGTTCCAGGTGTTTTCCATCCTCTTGTTCACCTTCTACCTCGCAGCGGACGGACCACGCCTGCGCCGAACCATCTGCAGTTGGTTGCGACCCCAGCGTCAGCGGGTGGTACTCGACGTCTGGGAGCTCGCGGTGCAGAAGACCGGTGGGTACCTCTCGTCCCGGGCGATTCTCGCCGTGGTGTCGTCGTTGTTGCACTACGTCGCATTCGAGGCAATCGGGACCCCCGCCCCGATTGCGCTGGCGTTGTGGGTGGGTGTGATCTCCCAATTCCTTCCCGTCATCGGCATCTACGTTGCGGGAGCAATGCCGCTTCTCCTCACCGTCATCGATGCGCCGATCAAGGGTCTCTTCGTCCTGGCGTTCATCGTGGTGTACCAACAGATCGAGAATTTCCTCATCGCACCGAAAATCACCGCACAAACCATGGAGTTGCATGCAGGGGTTGCATTCGCATCCGCAATCATCGGTGGCGCGGTGCTGGGCCCGATGGGCGCGATTCTCGGACTTCCCGCGGCTGCCGTCATCCAAGGAATCCTCAGTTCGGTCGGGCATCGTTATGAGGTCGTCGACGACTCGACGGACGGAGCCGACGAGTGATGCGAAGGTTCCGCCGCACCGGTGCGAAACGACCCGCGATGGTCTGCGCCGTCATCGCCGCATTGGCGATGTCTCCGTTGAGTACGTCGCTCGTTCGTGCCGCACAAGACTCGGGGACGGACCCATCCTCCCTCGTCGCACCCGGCGTCGGCGGTCGCGACAGTTCACCGTTGCCGTCGATTGCGCCGAACATCACCGAGACTCGACGATTTGCCCCCCGACTTCCGCGCAACACCGGAGCAGGTCGGCGAGTGGTCTACAGCAACTCACTGCAATGGGTGTGGCTCATCGACAAGAACGAACGCGTGGTGCGTTCGATGCCGGTGTCGGGGCGTCGCGGAGTGCCTTCACCGGGAAGCTATGCGGTGACGAGTAAGTCACTCTGGTCGTTCAGTCTCGACTTTGAGGGAGTCAACTTTCGATGGATGACGCGTTTCGCACTCGGTCCGGAGGGTGGCAACATCGGATTCCATGAGATTCCACGCAAGAACGGAAAACCGATGCAGACCGAAGCCCAACTCGGTTCGTTTGCCGGGTCCGGTTGTGTGCGGATGTCCACGGCGGATGTGAAGTTCCTCTACCGTTGGGCGAAGCGCGGTACACCCGTCATCGTGACGCGCTAGTCGTCCTGGCGCGAACCCTCCCTCGATGCAGAGTTTCGCCGGGGTTAGAAGCGGGCCATCTCCCGCTTGAAAAGGTCCAATCCGAGATTTCCCAAGTCCAACGCATAGGTGTGCCACGCACGTAGATCGAAGGCGGCACCGTGTCGGGCTTTCGCTTCGTCGCGAAGCTGCAACCAAACGCGTTCACCCAGTTTGTAGGAAATCGCCTGTGCCGGCCAACCCAGGTACCGGTCGATCTCGGAGCGATTGAACGCCTCGTCGCTCGAGGAGCGAGCCGAGAGGAATTCGAACGCCAGTTCCGGGGTCCACGCCTCACCTGCGTGCCACGACCAGTCCTTGGGGATGGTCTTTTCACAGTGCATGCCGATGTCCACCACGACGCGTGCCGCCCTGAACGCCTGTGCGTACAAGTAGCCGAGGCGATACTCGGGTCGCTCGAGAAAACCGAATTCATCCATGAGGCGCTCGGCATAGAGCGCCCATCCTTCGCCATGACCACTGACGAATTCGTTGCGTTGAAAGCGTGACAGTTTCTCGCGATTCACCACGGCCATGCCGATCTGCAGGTGGTGTCCGGGGACGCCTTCGTGGTAGGCGGTCGTCGGTTCGCTCCACAACGGGAAACGGCTTCGCCCGTTCGCCGGATACCAGGTGCTTCCGGGTCGCTTGAGGTCCTCGCTCGGCGGCATGTAGTACTGCGCTGCGGCGCCACCAGGAGGCGAGATCTTGGCTTCGATGGTGCGGATCGATTCGGGAATCGTGAAGTGTCGATTGGAAACGAGAAAGTCCATTGCTTGATCCATGAGATCCTGCAGCCACTTGCGCAGATTCTCTTCGCCCTCGATGGAGTATTCGGACGAGGTGTCGAGGTGATTGCGCACCTCGTCGAGAGTGGCCCCCGGCCGGATTTGTTCGGCACATTTGCGCAGTTCGTCATCGAGCCGTCGAACCTCTTCCAGACCCCATGCGTAGGCGTCGTCTGCATCCACGTGCATACCCATGTAGCGCTGTCGAGCGAGTGCATGGCGTTCTTCGCCGACGCCGTTGCGCGGATCGGCGAACGGGGCGTATTCGTTGCGCAGAAACTCGGCGGTCGAGGCGAGGGCCTCAGAGGCCCGAACGGCTGCCTCACGCAAGGCGTTCATCGGAGCACCCGGCACCGTGGTGGCGTGTTCCGCCAACGATGGGAAGAACCCTGCAGCACGATCGGAACCCGCCCAACCATCGAGCATGTCGGCGACGGCCAGCACCTGACGACGCGGTGCCACGACGTTGCGCTGCATACCGAGTCGCCACGACTCCCGCATTCCGGCGAACGCCTGGGGAACGTTCGACATGCGTTCGGCGATCACGCCCCACTGCTCGGCGGTGTCGGTGGGCATCAGGTCGAACACCGCACGGGCGTAGTCGACCTGGCCGGCCAACACGCGAATAGCGCGGAGATGTTCACCGGCCGCGAACTCCCGCTCGGCCATCTCGAGTGAGTTGCGCAGCACACCGGCCGCGAGCCGATCCACGTCGCTCGACTGATCCAACGATGACAACGCGGCGAGGGTTTGGCGATTGAGCGTCTCCTGTGCCTCGTGTCCGGCGGGGCTGAAATCGGTCATCAGATGGTCGCGACCCGGAATACCGAGGCTGGTTGCAAAACCCGGGTCGAGTTCGGCGAGTCGTTCGATGTACTGATCGGAAAGGGCGAATACCGGTGAGTCCATGGTGCTCACACTAAGCGCACTCACCGCCGACGAGAACGGATGAACGGTGCCGCAGGACGACGCGGCCGCGATGTGCGAGGCTCGGCGTGTGGAAACCCCGCCCCGACCAACGAGAGCGTTGATCACCGGCGCGTCGTCGGGAATCGGAGCCGCCTTCGCCGAGTGGTACGCAAACGATGGATGCGAAGTGGTGCTCGTTGCACGTGATGCCGCATCGCTCAACATGGTGGCGGAGCGCATTCGTGGGTGCGGCGGTACGTGCGAGGTAATCGTCGCCGATCTTTCGCAGCGGGATGGCGTCGAGACCGTCGTAGCCCGAGCCGGAGACGTCGACGTGCTGGTGTGCAACGCCGGGCTCACCCACGCAGCGTCACTCGGTGCGTCGGATCGCGATCAGCTCGATGCTCTCGCGTACCTCATGTCGACCGGTGTGGTCAGGCTCTGCGAGGCGTTGGTGCCCACCATGGTGCGGCATCGACGAGGAGATGTGGTGATCGTGTCGAGCATCGCGGCATTCACACCCATGCGCAAGGCTGGGCCCTATGCGGCGGCAAAGGCACACTGCACGTCGTACGCACGAAGTTTGTCGCTGGAGGTTCGGGACAAGGGGGTGCGAGTGGTCGCGGTGTGCCCCGGATACGTACGCACCGACCTCCATCGTCGCGCCGGACTCGAACACCTCGCGGAAAAGGTTCCCGCCTGGATGTGGCTCGACACGGCCGACGTCGTCCACGCGACCGTTCGTGCACTGCGCAAGGGGCGCGTGGTGGTGGTGCCGGGGATTGTGTACCGCTTGGTCATACCGTTCCTCACGTCGGGCGTGGCGCAGCGAATCTGGCGTCGCATGACGCGGCGCCGCTAGTTGGTCGACTTGTCGCGAAGATGCTCGCCAACGTGGCCAACGACGATTCGTCGTTGCTTGACGTCCATATAAAAGTAGACGCGCGCCTCGTTGCACCGAATGTGCGGACCGAGTAGGACGGGTGCGCCGTTCCACACGATGGTGTAGTCCTGACCGAATTTGTTGATGGCATTGTCGCTGACCGATGGCGCGAAGTTGAATTTCTCCGCACAGTAGGTGTTGAAGAGATGGGGCTCGATGTCCCCCCGGCGTAGTCGCGCCGCGAGGTTGTTCAGTTCGAGAAGGCTGCCGAAGATGCGCTGATTGGTGGCAGGCGGGAACTGCGCCTTGCCGAGGCGCGACTCCACATCGGGGTGGAAGTCCAGCATCGTGAATGACTGCTTGGCCATCAATACCACGTGGGCGGTGTTGTTCCATTGCCGTGAGTCGTCGCGAAGCGTGAGAAGCGCGGTGAGCTGGTCGCGATATCGGTCGCGATCCTCGGCCATCTTGGCGCTGAGATGTTCCGTGGTGGTGAGATTCTCGATGAGGCTGTCGTTCTCGTCCCGAATCTCGTTGAGTTGCTGCTCCAGTTCCTGGTTCTTGCGGCGTAGATCGCCGACCTCGGGTGACGTGGTATTCGCCACCACCTGCTGAATCGGCACCTTCGGTGGGCTCTGTGGTCTCGCGGTCGGTCGGGGTAGCAGCGGAAGGGCACCAACCGCCGCGGCAATGAGTTCGTCCACGAGTCGCTCGTCATCACGTTGCGGATATTCGGTGGTTGCGATGCCCCGTGCGGCGCGCGGCCAGGCGACCAACACCCAACTCGAGCTTGCCTTTCGAGTGCCGTAGTAGTCGTTGAAGCCGTTTTCGGCCTCGGCCGTTGCGAGATGACACACGTGGGCGATTCCGATCAAGACGCGCGCCGTGTCGTTGTTGGTGGTGGTGCCGGAACCCTTGCTGCTCGTGCATTCCACTACCAACGGCAGGCGTCGCGACGGCGCCTCGATGAGGGCCGCAATGGCCGCACCCTCCGTGCTGCTCGTGGCGCGAATTGGATTCTCGGAGACGAGTTGTTGGGCGTCGCGAATACGAAACTCGCGGGTGATGTCGCCGACCAGCGAGGTGAGTGCGGTTGCGGGACGTTCGCTCCGAGTGCGTGGAAGGATGAGCGGACCGGTGGGTCGCACCTCACGACGAATGTCGATGATGATGTCGCCGCGCACGTTGTTGAAGAGCGATACGAGGGTGACCTGACGGGCGTCGTCGGTGGGGTGCTGTTCCGACACGTCCAATCTGAACACCTTTTCGGTAACACTGCTTCGCGCGGTCACTTGCGTGGTATTGGTGCGCTTGCTCTCGGGCCATGTACGTTCCAGCCATGGCTCGATGAGCCGACCGACCGTTTCGCGCGCAGTGATCTCGGTGGCAGCGTCCTTGGGTTTGGGCAGGATCAGCGTGACGCCGTACACCGTCAGCATGGATCAGCGCTCGAGTACCAGTTGAAACTCGAGTACACCGATGTCCTCCGTCGAGATTCCGGGAATCGACGGGTTGGGAATTCCCCATTCCGCGAACGTCACCGCGAACTCGCCGGTGACAACGATGCTGGTGTTTCGAATCTCACTCACCACGGTGACCGTCACCGGTTTCGTGACTCCCCGCAAGGTGAGGTTCCCCATGGCGGTACGGGTCGTCGGTGAGGCGGTCGCCGCTGAGTCGAGTGGAATCGGCGACGTGAGAACGAACGACGCAGTCGGATAGTTGATGACGTCCATGATGCGACCTTCGAACTGGGCGTCGCGCTTCGGCTCATCACTTCTGACGGTGGTCATGTCCACGGTGAAGTCGCCGGATGTCACCGCTCCATCACCGATGAGGAGCGAACCGGTGACGTCTGCGGTACGTCCTACCGCAGTGACGTTCTGACCGAACAGCACTTCATTGACCCGGTAGCCAACCTGCGATTCGCTTGTAATTCGCCACGTTCCCGTGGGGTCGTCGATGGCAACCGCGGTATCCATCGGATCGGTTGGTTCAGTCGTTGATTCTTCATCCAGGGCAACGACGGTGGTGGTTGCAGCCTCGGTGAGGAAACTCTCGGGTGCCGGATCCCGGATGACGTTGATGTACACCCATGGTCCACCCACGAGGATGAATGCCGCCAATGCCACCGTGGCAGCCGTGATTTTGAGCCGCCGCGACATGGTTGGCAGGTTATCGCTGCATCACGTGGGAGGAACCCTCAGCTGCGACAAGCCAACACTTGTGTGGTTGCGCTGAGTCCGTTGTGGTATTTGCCCTCGATGATTTCCCGCTCGACCTCGCGACCGATGAGCACATTGAAACCCACGTCGGTACCGAGGTCGCTCAGCATTTCCTCCAACTCCACGGTCATCTCGGCATTTTGTGGGCCCCCGACTCCGCGGCCGATGTTGGCGCTGCGGTACGCCTCGAACACCAGGCAGCCTCCGTCGCTCAGCGCACGAGGGATCGCGATGTGCACCCGATGTCGAAGTTCGGGTGGGAGATGGCAAAAAATCGACACGATGCAGTCCCATGTGCCGGAACCCAAGTCGTAGTTGTCGAGATCGGCGACCTGGGCGTCGATCGTCACGCCTCGATCGGTCGCCAATCGCCTGGCCTTTACCACCCCCACGGGGCTCAAGTCGATCGTGGTGACCCGGTGTCCGAGACCGGCGAGATACACGCCGTTGCGACCCTCGCCGTCCCCGAGACACAAGGTTCGACCGACGGGAAGACGACTCGCTACTTCGCGTAGGAAGTCGTTCGGTTCGGTTCCGAAAGCAAAGCCGTCCTCGGCGTAGCGCTCGTCCCAGCTTTGACCACTCGAGGTAGTGCGCGACACGACCAACACGCTATGGGGGCGACGAAACGCCGTGGCGATTGATGCACGAATTACTGTTGCCCGGTGACGTTGGCGAACCTCTCGGGTGTGATGGCCGCGGTGCTCGGGGTGGTCTTCATCTGGCCGCAGGTGATTCGCGTGTACGTGCGTCGGAGCGTGGAGGGCGTCTCCGGCCTGTCCCATCTCATCGGACTGGCCGGCACGTTGATGTGGTTCACGTATGCAGTGAGCATCGACAGCGTTCCGATGATCGTCTCCAATCTCAACATCGAGATTGCAATCGTCGCACTCATGGTGATGTTGGTAAGGAAGCGCGCCGTGCCGTTGTGGATGCCACTCGCGGTATTCGCTGCGACCGCGGTCTTTTGCGCAACGTTCTACGTGGTATCGCCGGCCGTGGTTGGCGTTGCGGGCGTGGTGATTGGTACGCCTGCGATCATCCCCCAAGCATGGCGAGCGCTGAAAGCGGAACGGCTCTACGGCGTATCGGCACCTTCGTACCTTCTCTTGGCGCTCATGGGTTCGGGGTGGTTCCTCCATGGGTACTTCATCGACGACTTCGTCGTCGGGTACCCGAACTTGATCCTCATTCCGTGTGCGCTGCTCATCGCATGGAGGTCATGGATGTCGCATCACGAGTTGTCGGAGGAATTGGCAACCCTCACGAACCAAGTGTGATGGTGGTTCGTGCCGTGCCGGCACGCTGGTGCGATGCAGTGAGTGAGATCGTGGTACCACCCGAGGCACGAACCAACCACGTATGCAAGTGCCGATCGGGCGTGCCGTCCGACATGGTTCCTCCATCGAGCAGATGCTTCGAGCGCCCCTCCAACTGACCGATACGTACCCGGGCTTCCCCCTCGACAAGGTCGAGCGGGTCGGCAGCGGTCGAACCCACGGCCGTAATTTCCAGCACTGCCGGTAGCACGATCTTCTTGCGTCGAGCATGCTGTGTGATGTCGGTGGGCAACCAGCCGGTGTTGGCGACACCGAGTCGTACTCGCCAGACGTCACCGCCGAGCACGGTGGCGTCGGCGAGTTTGATCTCCAGTCGTGGCGACGCCATGGCCTGGTACACCGCCACCTCGGTGTGTGGCGCAACTTCGGCTTTGAGGCGCGACGACGGTGCGTTGGTCCAGGTATGGAACGCATCAACCCCGCCAAGTTCCACCGCGCCGAGTTGTGGATGTTGGAAGGGATACCAGGCCACGTACGAGCCGGGTGCATGGTCGTCACTCCATTTACATACGGCCAGGTCCTGCGCAGGCGTCGGACCCACGTACCACACGTCGGTGGGCGAGTGTTCACCAGTGGCCCGGTAGACCGCATCCCAGAATTCGGTAGTCCAGGAGTACACGCCCAGATGGTCGTATGCCCAGTCGTCACCGGCGCCACCCATTACTCGCGACTTGTCCCACGTGAGGTCCTCGTACACCGAGTGCACGGGATAGGTGGTGAGTGGCGTGGAGTGCTCACCGAATTTCTTGAAAAAGAACACGTCCTCGGGTGGTAGTTGGGAATCCGGGAGGCTGCTGCTTGGTCGCAGCATGAATCCGCCTGCGGTATGGAATGCGTTGTATCCACACACGTTGGGGCGGGACCTTACCGCACGAACGAGTGCGTGCACTTCGGGTTCGCTCATCGGATGATCGCCCGATCCGAGTACGTCGACCCCCCAACCGGCGGGAAAGTTGCGGTTGAGATCCAGTCCCGCTGGATCCCGAGGCTGATCGCTGGTGAATCCGTCGAAGTTCTCGATGACTCCCTCCGCCAGAAGTCGGTATCGCTGGACACCCGTGGGAGCCCCGAGGGGTCCGACCGGAATCATCACTCGTGGTTCCTCGGGATGTTGCATCCATCCACCATCGGCATCCGCAACTCGCATTGTGAGGATTCGGCCGTCGCCGTCTACATCCTGCGGGTGGAGGCCGGGCCAGCGATGTCCATCGGTCCAGGGCCAGGAACGAACACTGGAGCGATGATAGAGGGGTCGGTCGCCCAGCGCATCCTCCACACCATCCGGGTTCACGCGGGGTGCGATGTAGAAGGTGCGCGTGCGGAGTGCTTCCACCACCGTCGGGTCACCGGCATCGAACTTTGCCACGAGATCGTGGATGATGTAGAGCGCGGCGACCCCACCCGTGACTTCGACGGCATGGATGTTTGCATCGATCCAGTGGGCGGGCTTGGTGTGGTGTTCACCAGCGCGTGTGTCGGTGATCGTTGCGAGGAGGAGCTCTCGACCCTGGTGTGACTGACCGTAGCTCTCGACGCTGAGCAGTGTCGGGTGTGCAGCGGCCAGAGCGCGAAGCCAGGTGGCCATCTCTTCGTAGCGCAAGAATCGATCGAAGTCGTACGTCATATGCCGAGGCTAGACGTCGCTCGCTTCTCGCCGATTGTCGCAGATTGCGCCGGATGAATGCACCAACGACCTGGCGACCCGCATCGGTAGATTCAGCGGAATGTTGCGCCGAGAAAGCAAGGGAACGCATCGCAAGATACACGGACACGTCGTCCTGCTGAGTGCAGCCGTGGCACTGGCAGGTTTTGGTGTCGGACAAGTACCGGTGAGTGCGGCACCAACGTGTGCCCAGGGCGCGACATGTCGACTGGGCGACACCGGCCCTGCTGGTGGAATCGTCTTCTACGTGGCACCCAGTCCGCAGTGGTGGGGGCAGTACTTCGAGGTCCTCAAGTCACCGAACTTCATTTCGGCCAACTGGTCACCGACCATCGCATACGACGACGGCGACGCACGGCTCCAGAAGACCCAACGGATTCTCGGCAAGCAGATCGGTTACGGGGCGGTGAACACCGATGTGCTCGTGACGAAGTCGGTGTTCTGGCGCGACCTCGTTGGTGGGCTCAAAGCGTCCAGCACCCCGGCTCTCCCGACGTCAACGGCACGAACATGGTCGGTGCCCTCGAAGGACGAACTCGATGTGCTGTACACGTACATCACCACGTCGAACTCACCGTTGAAGACGGCCTTCGATACGGGTGTCTCTGGTGATCCGTACTGGACGTCGAGCGAGGCGTCGGACACGTTTGCGTGGTACCAGTTGTTCCAGG
>JALRBT010000051.1 GCA_023262255.1 Ilumatobacteraceae bacterium | reverse complement strand
AGTCGGGCACGCAATTCGTTCTCGGCGGCGTCGCCGGCAGCCTTTTGCTCGGCAAGTGCCTGCAGGCGCGCCTGCAAAGCACCGATTTCGCGACCGGCAACGTGCAACCGCAGCGCGCGTAGTTCGGCAACCAAAGCCCCGTGTCGTCGAGCGGCATCGGCTTGACGCTCGAGCGGCTTCAACTGACGACGCACCTCGCGCAACAAGTCCTGTGCGCGCATGAGGTTGCCTTCGGTACTCTCCAACCGACGTTCGGCTTTCTCCTTGCGCTTGCGGTGCTTCAAGACACCGGAGGCTTCTTCGATGATCGAACGACGATCCTCCGGCCGCGCATTCAACACGGCATCGATCTGCCCCTGGCTCACGATCACGTGCTGCTGACGACCCACGCCCGCATCGGACAACAGTTCCTGCACATCGAGCAAGCGACAATTCACGCCGTTGATGGCGTACTCGCTTTCACCGGTGCGAAACAGGGTGCGTGTGACGGTGACTTCGGAGAACTCGATGGGCAACAGCCCGGCTAAGTTGTCGATGGTGAGTGACACCTCGGCGCGGCCGAGGGCGGGTCGCTTGGCGGTGCCGGCAAAGATGACGTCGTCCATCTTCTGACTGCGCACCGAAGATGGTGCCTGTGCCCCAAGCACCCAGGCAATCGCGTCGACCACATTGCTCTTGCCCGAACCGTTGGGGCCCACCACCACGGTGACACCGGGTTCGAGTTCCATGGTGGTCGAGTCGGCGAACGACTTGAAACCCTTCATGGTCAAAGACTTGAGAAACATCTCCGAAAACAGTAGTTGGTTGAGTGTCGTCGACGGCTCAATGCTGACAGTGGGGACAAAAGCACGTCGAGCGCCCCGCCACGACACGTCGCGCGATGGTGCCCGTGCGACAGGTGAGGCAGCGCTCCCCGGCGCGGTCGTACACCCGATGCTCGGTTTGAAACCAGCCGGGCTCGCCGTCGATTCCGACGTATTGCGTGTCGTCGAGCGTGCTTCCGCCCATTTCGACCGCGTCGCTCAAGACGTGGTGAATCGCCTCCAGCAGTCGATTTCGGGTCGACGCGTTCAGACGCGACGGAAGACGATCGTGTCGAAGCCGCGCACGATGCAGGATTTCGTCGGCATAAATGTTGCCGATGCCGGCGATGCAGCGCTGATCCAGTAGGAGGGCCTTCAAGTTGCCTCGGCGACCCCGAAGTATCGATGCAAGCGTCGCATCATCCAACCCGTCCACGATCGGGTCGGGCCCGAGTCGCCCGAGTTCGGGGGCCACCCGCTGCTGGTCGTCTCGGTCGAACACCACCACCTCGCCGAACGTTCTGGGGTCGACGAACCACAACTCGTGACGCGCTCCGCGCTGGTCCGGCGAGAGATGCATCACCACGTGGGTGTGCGGTGGTCTGGCAGAGTCGGCGTCCACCACCAGCACTCGCCCGCTCATGCGCAGGTGCATCATGAGCACACCACCCGAATCGAGATCGCACAACAGGTACTTGCCGTGGCGACGGGCCGCAATCAATCGAGTGCCGGTGAGACCGTCGATGACTGCTTCACGTCCTTGGCGGCGCACCGTTCGCTCACGGAACACCTTCACTCGTTCGATGACGCGCCCGACGGCGCGGCGCTCGATACCGCGACGCACGGTTTCCACTTCCGGCAATTCAGGCACGATGAACTACTTGGCACTCGTGGCGTCAGGGATACCGGCACTCGTCGCTTCAGGGATTCCTGCGCTCGTCGCGTCAGGCATCGCCGTTGCGCAGCGAGTCGATTGCCTCGGCCGCGGCCTCTTGCTCGGCGGCCTTCTTGGTGCGTCCGGTTCCGGATCCGCGACGGCGACCTGCAAGGAGAACGTCGGCGAAGAATACCTTGTCGTGGTCGGGGCCTTCATCGCGCAATTCGTATACGGGTGCCGGCAGTTCGTGTTCGGCGGCAAGCTCCTGCAACTGTGTCTTCGGGTCCAGGTACTTGAGCCCCGGCACCGCACCCGCAATCTCGGGAGCCAACAGTTTGAGCGACAACTGATGTGCCACCTGCGTGCCAGCATCAAGAAACACCGCGCCGATCACTGCTTCGAAAGCGTTTGCCAGGATCGAGGTTTTGTCCGCGCCACCGCCGGCGGCCTCGCCGCGACCCAACCGAATGAAACGCCCGAGCTCGAGCCGTCGCGCCGCCACGGCAAGTGCCTCGGCATTCACCACGCTCTTGCGTAGATCGGTGAGTACACCTTCGTCGAAGTCGGCGTGGCGGCGGTACATCTCGTCGGCAAGTACGAAACCCACCACCGCATCACCCAGGAACTCCAGCCGTTCGTTCGACGGCTCGCCTTCGTGTTCGGCCGCATACGACGAATGCGTCATCGCAAGTTTAAGCAACGACAGGTCTCTAAATTCGTGCCCGATTGCAATCGCACACTCGCGGAGCGTGGACTCGTTCATGGTGAAACGCTCACGAAGTAGCGCTCACCGCCACCGCAGTACGAATCTTCTCGACAATGTCACCCTGCACCATGTCGCGCGCAACCTTGATGCCGTTCACCATCGCGCGCGCGCTGGACGACCCGTGCGAAATGATGCATACACCGTTGAGCCCCAACAGCATTGCCCCACCCGTGGTGTCGGGGTCGAACTGCGAGTACAGGTCGAGGAACGCCGGCATCAATGCATCGGCGTGTTCCTTGTACTGGGGTTGACCAACCGCGGTGAACAAGGCCTTCACCACGGTTTTGAGCGCACCCTCCAAACTCTTCAACGCCACGTTGCCGGTGAAACCGTCGGTGACCACCACGTCCACTTCCGTGGTCATGATGTCGCGACCCTCCACGTTGCCGACGAAGTTGATGCCCTGGTGGGCCGACAACAACTCATAGGCCTGCTTGCGCAGCGTGTCGCCCTTGCCCGGCTCTTCGCCAATGGACAGCAGCCCCACCTTCGGCGACGCGATGCCGTAGCGCTCCTTGGAGAAGACGGAACCCATCGTCGCAAACTGCGTGAGCCACGCGGCTTCCACCTCCGCATTGGCGCCGGCATCGAGCAGGATCGTCGGAGTCGAACCCGGGACGGGAATTGGCGTGGCAATCGCAGGACGCTTCACCCCGTCGATGCGACCCATGCGCAGCAGGGCCGATGCCATCGTGGCACCGGTATTGCCCGCCGAGATCATGGCACTGGCAACGCCGTCGCGAACTGCTTCCGCGCTACGCACCAGCGTGGAGTCCTTCTTCTTCTTCACCGATCCGGCGGGGTCTTCGTCCATACCGATGATTTCCGTCGCCACCAGCAACTCCAGGTCCCCGCGATCGGCGAGATCTGCCGGACCAACGAGCAAGACGGGAATACCCTCTGCTGCCGCTTGGCGAGCGCCGGCAACGATTTCGGCGGGAGCTTTGTCGCCTCCCATGGCGTCGACGGCAATCGGCTTCATGACCTGGAAATCAGACTAAACGTTGCACCTTCGGAACGTGGCGTCGTACCTTCGGGCGTGCACATCCGAGCGCAGATGGCGCCAAAACGACGCGAGCCGGAACTACTTGACGGCGTAGGCGACGCGGCCCTTGTACCAACCGCAGTTGGCACACACGACGTGCGGCTTCTTTACGGTGCCACAACGTGGGCAGGTGCTCTTGGCTGGCGTGTGCAAACGCATGTTGATGGATCGGCTGGTGCGTCCGCGGGCCTTGGAGCGCTTTTTCTTTGGTACGGCCATTTCGTCACTCTACCGTGCGCAGGTACGGCTCAGGCAGGGTGGATGATGGCGCGCATCCGCCCGGACGCCTCACGCTTCGTCGAGTTTGCCACGCAGGGCATCCAACGCAGCCCAGCGTTGATCGCGCGTTTCGTTCACGCATGAACAGGTGGTGGTCGCAAGGTCGGCACCACACTGTGGGCACAGCCCCGGGCAATCCGGGCGACAAAGCGGGGCGTCGGGCACCGCCAGCAGGATTGCCTCGCGTACCGGCAGGGTGAAGTCGATCTGGTCGCCCACGAGTGGTTCGGCATCGCCGTCGACTGCGAGATTTTCCGCTGCGTCGACTCCGCGACGATGCGCCGACACCTCGCGCGAGAACGCCTCGTGTACCTCGGCATCGGCAACACCGGACACGGGCCGCAAACACCGCCGACACACCGAGACCCAACCGACGGTGGCACTCCCCTGCGCAACGATTCCCGTGGACGAACTTTCCAGATCGATCTCCACCTTCACATCGGAGTCGTTAGCGATTCGTGAATCGGCGAAGTCGAACACTTCGGCCTTGGCCACCACACTGACGGATTTTTCCGACCCCGGTCGTCGCAGGAGATCCAGAACGTTCACGACGAGCGCAGAACTCATTTCAGTGGGTCTCCCGAACCGAATTCCCTCGACGCATCGAGCGGTGCGTCAGTCGAATTCGCGGGTGCGATCGACTTCTTGATCGAAGAACTCACCCGACATGTCGGGGGCGTCCTGGGTCATCTGTTCGTTCGCTTCCTGCACCCCGGTGATGGAGAGTCGGTCGCGGCCGTGCTTGATGGTCTTCATCAAACGGTCAATGAGAATCTCCACGCTGCCGAGGCGACGGTCGAGGAAGTCCTCCGTTTCGCTCTTCAAGCGGCGGGCGGTGGACTCGGCCTCGTCGATGATCTGACGAGCACGCGCTTCGGATGCTCGAACAACCTCGGTGCGCTGCACCATTCGCTCGGCTTGCGTACGTGCAGCCTCGATGATCTCGTCGGCTTCACGCTGCGAACGGTTGAGGAAGTTCTCCTTTTCCTTCAGCATGAAGCGGGCCTCGCGAACCTCGTGCGGCAAACAGGCAATGGCGTCCTCCAACAGCGCCACCACCTCCTCCCGATCGATGCGTGGGGTGCTGGAGAGCGGCACGTTCGGTGCCTTGGAGATCAGATCGATGAGGTCGAGGAGGATCTCCTCGGCGTCGCCCATCTGTACGTCGGGGAGTTCCTCGGTGGGGAGATCGTCGTTGTCGGTCATGTCGTTGCTCCGCTTGGGTTAGCGGCGAGTGCGGCTCGCCAATGCCTTGGCAACCGGTGCTGTAACCATCGCCGAAGCGTCTCCACCGTAGTGCGCAATCTCGCGCACGAAGCGACTACTTATATACGCGTGATCCGGCAACGCAAAGAGCACCATCGTGCGCACGCCGGACACCGTGTAGTTGGTGTGGGCCATCTGCGATTCCACGTCGAAGTCGGTGGCACTGCGGAGGCTCTTCACGATGCAGGTTGCACCCACCTTTTTTGCCGCATCCACGGCCAACCCGGCGTGCGGCTCCACCCGGATGCCCGCCAGGTGGGCGGTGGACTCCTTGGCCAGCTGCACGCGTTCCTCGACGGAGAACATGCCGGAGGGCTTCTCGGGGTTGTGCATGACGGCAATGACCACCGAGCCGAAGATGCTCGCGGCCTGCGCGGCAACGTCGAGGTGCCCCAGATGGAAGGGGTCGAAACTGCCGGGATACAGCACCACGTGGGGGGTTGCCATCGTCTTCTACGGTACCCGTCGGCGTGTGGCTACTGGACTCGCCGAAGGAACGTCACGTGGGTGCGTCCGTAACGCTTTTCACGCAATACTTCCCAACCCGCGGGGGCCGCAACGGGTGCCGCGGCTTCGGCCACCACCAAGTTGCACGGTACGACGGCGAGAAACTCGGGCCACGCGGCAAAGTCGTACGGTGGGTCGGCAAGTGCCAGCGTTGCGTCGGTGTATTGGGCAACGTGCACCATCGCGTCGCCGCGCACCACGGTGCTGCGATCGGCAAGTCCGAGCGTTTCGATGTTGCTGGTCAGTACCTCGAGGGCACGCTTGTCGCGCTCAATGAAGGTGACGTGGCCCGCGCCACGACTGAGTGCCTCGATGCCGAGTGCGCCGGTACCCGCGAAGCAGTCGACGATGCGGGCGCCGGACAAGTCGTAATGGCTACCCAGACTGTTGAAGATCGCCTCACGAGCCATGTCGGTGGTGGGGCGGGTTGCTTTCCCCTCGGGTGATTCAATGCGACGACCACGAAGTTCACCTGCCACCACTCGCATGTTTTCAACGCTACGAGCGTGACTCCATTCGGAGTTTCGGGATGCAGTGCCGAGACGTGGTGCTCTGGGATGTAGCACCGACGCGCGGTGTTCACACCTGCTTGACTGTTGTCGTGAGCGACGACTCGGTTGACGGCGAATTCCGGCGAACCGAACCCCCTGCCGACACGATCATCTGCGTGGATTGCGGGGGTACGGCGCATCTCATCACTCCACCGCCCGAAGATGGAGCGTGGTATGTCGGGGATATCACTGCGTACCGCTGCGGTGACTGCCGCGACCGATGGGACCTGGTGTTGGAATAGCGAGTTGTGGCGGGTCCGGGCAGCGCCACTGGTTCGGGCGGCGCTCAATCCTTGGTGAGAAACTCCTTTTCCTCACGGGCAAGGAGCAGGTTCACCTCGCTCGCGAGTTCACGATTTCGCTTCAACGAAGGATCGGCGTCGATGATCTCGAATGCCGCTTCACGTGCGGCCGTGATGAGCGGTTCATCACGGCGCAATGATGCGAGTTTCAAGTCGCTGGCACCCTTTTGTGCGGTACTCATGAGCGTGCCTTCGCCACGGAGTTCCAAGTCCACCTCCGCCAGATAAAAACCGTCGGTGGACTTCACCAACGCATCCACACGTTCCACACCCACGTGAGGGTTCTGGCGCACCAACCAACAGCGGCTTGCGATCGATCCGCGACCAACACGACCACGCAACTGGTGCAACTGGGCGATACCGAATCGATCCGCATCCAACACGATCATGCACGTGGCATTCGGAACGTCGACGCCGACTTCGATGACGGTGGTCGATACCAATACGTCGAACGTGCGCGCACGGAACTTCGACATCACGTCGTCCTTCTCCTGCGACGACATGCGACCGTGCAACAACCCCACCTTGTACTTGGCCAACTCGCCCCTGCGAAGCGACTCGTGGATCTTCTCGGCTGCAGCCACCTCCAATTTGTCGCTTTCTTCGATCATCGGACACACCACGTAGGCCTGCTGCCCGACGTTCAGTGCCGCACGAATGTCGTTCCACATCGATTCCACCTCGCCGCTCGACCCGTCGGAGCCGTCGCTGTCCACCACGGCCATGGTGGCGATCGGCGTTCGACCAGGCGGCAGTTCGTCGAGCACGCTCACCTCCAAATCGCCGTACACGGTCATGGCTGCAGTTCGCGGAATCGGCGTTGCCGTCATCACCAGCACGTCGGGTGTGGTGTGTTGCTCGCCCGCACCCTTACCTCGCAGTGCCGCTCGCTGTTCGACACCGAACCGATGCTGCTCGTCGATCACCACCATTCCGAGGGATGCGAACTCCACTCCGTCCTGGATCAGCGCGTGGGTGCCGATGACGATGTCCACGCCACCACTGGCCAGGTCCTTCAGTACGTCACTGCGACGCTCGCCCGTTACTCGACCCGTGAGCAGCTCCACCCGCAACTGGCGCTCACCGAACAAGTTGCCGTCGTCGGGCACCCTCAGATCGGCAAGGAGCCGTTGTATCCCTGCATAGTGCTGTTCGGCCAGCACTTCGGTGGGGGCCATCAACGCGCCCTGATGCCCACCCTGCACCGCCACCAACATCGCCGCGACCGCCACCACCGTCTTGCCGCTGCCCACGTCGCCCTGCAACAGGCGGTGCATCGGCACGGGCTTTGCGAGGTCTGCGTTCACCTCGTCGACCACTCGCCGCTGCGCAGCGGTGAGCGGGAACGGCAACGCGGCGACGAACCGCTTCTGCATCTCACCCGCCATGTCGTGACGGATACCGGTGTTGTCGCGCTCGAATGCGCGCTTGCGACCCACCAACACCAGTTGCACTCGCAAGAGTTCGTCGAATGCCAGACGCTCACGGGCGCGCTCCTTGTCGATGATGCTCTCGGGAAAATGGATGGTGTTGAGCGCGGAGTGACGGTCGATGAGTGACAGTCGTTCGCGAATCCGCGTGGGCAGTGGGTCACCGATGGTTCGGGGAGCCGCTCGATCGAGCGCGTTGCGAACCCAACTCGCGATCTCCCACGTGGAGAGGTTTGCTTTCTCGCTTTGCGGATATATCGGCACGATGCGACCCGTCTTGTCGCCGATGATGTCCACGACTGGGTTGACCATCTGCAACTTGCCGCGAAAACGTTCCGGTTTGCCGAACACCGCAATTTCGGCATCGGTTTTCAGTTGCCGCTCGCGCCATGGCTGGTTGAAGAACGTCAGCGACATGGATCCCGTCGCATCACCCACGAGCGCGGTCACCATGCTTCGCCGCGTGCGCAATGGCACTCGGCGAACGTTGCGAACCTTCACCAGCACCAGCGTCTCGACACCTTCCACCAAGTCGCCGATGTGTGCTTCGTTGGTGCGATCCACGTACCGCCGCGGATACGTGGTGAGCAGGTCCAGTACGGACTCGATGCCAACTTCCACCAACGCCCCTCGACGTTTGTCGCCCACCCCTTTGATGGTGGAAATGTC
This sequence comes from Ilumatobacteraceae bacterium, assembly GCA_023262255.1. Lineage (GTDB taxonomy): Bacteria > Actinomycetota > Acidimicrobiia > Acidimicrobiales > Ilumatobacteraceae > F1-60-MAGs027. The sequence continues at coordinate 2,342 of JALRBT010000051.1, read as the reverse complement.
CAGCCCCGCCAAGTCGCGGAGGGTGAGCGGTGCGTCGGCCATGCCGCGCCGAAGTTACTCCACCCCGAACAGATACGGGTACAACGGCTGTCCGCCGCGATGCACTTCGCATGAGATTTCCGGGAAGTGTTCGCCCATCCACCCGGTGATCCGGTCGGTGGTTTCCGTACTGGCATCCGCGCCCACAATGATGGTGAGCAATTCCCGATCATCGGCGACGATGTGCGTGAGCAAGGTGGTGGCGCAGTCGAACACGTTCGCTGCAACGGCCACCACGCCGTCGCCACGCACGAGACCGATTACGTCACCCTCCTTCACGTTGCCGACGTCGGTCTTGGTGTCGCGGACGGCGACGGTGATTTCGCCGGTCACCACCGCGGCCGCAGCCTTGGCCATTGCACTTCCGTTGTGCTCCGCCGAAGCCTCCGGATCGTATGCCACCAACGCAGCGAGTGCTTCGGGCATCGAGCACGTGGGAACGACGCGGACGTCCTTCTTGGTAAGGCCATGCACCTGTTGGGCCACGGGAATGATGTTCTTGTTGTTCGGCAGGATCACCACGTGCTGGGCGTTCATATGCTCGACGGCATCCAGCAACTCCTGCGTCGACGGATTGAGGGTTTGTCCTCCCGTCACCACGCCATGCACACCGAGGTTGCCGAACAGTTCGGCAATGCCGTCACCACTCGCCACCGCCACCACGGCACACGTCACCGCCGGAAGTGCAGCGTGAACCTTGGCGCTGGGCCTGCCGCCACCAGCCGCGCCGGCGCCAGGAGGCGGTGCCCCGAGTTGGGCCTCCCGCTTCTCGTGTTCTTCTGCGACCTCTTCGAACAAATCCGTGACGCGAATCTGGTGCGGCCTCCCGCCGAGCGCAATCGGCGCCTCGATCGCCGCCCCGATGTCGTTGGTATGAACGTGACAGTTGTAGAGCCCCTCGCCGCCCACCACCACGATGGAGTCGCCGATCTCGCCCCATTTTTGTTTGAACGCCTTCGACTTGGAGTCGTCGATCTCCAGGAGGAACATCACCTCGTAGCGCAGTTCGCTCACGTCCACCACGCCCTCGGCGTCGCCGCGCTTCATCACGGCGATGAGTTGCTCGGTGTTCGGACCGGCGATGTTCTCGGGTTCCGGCAGTGGCTCACCCTCAACCACGTGCAATGCCGAATCGAGGAACAACAAGAAGCCCGCACCGCCCGCGTCCACGACACCGGCGTCCTTCAACACGGGTAGCAGTTCCGGCGTGTTGGCCAACGACTCGCGACCCGCGGCGCGCGCAACGCGCAACATTGCCGCCAGTGTCGCGCCGTCGTTCGCGGCACGAACGGCAGCGTCCGCGGTTTCGCGTACCACCGTGAGAATGGTGCCCTCGATCGGCTTCAACACCGACTCATACGCCGCGACCGATGCCGCCTTCAATGCCTCTGCAACCTTCGGCGCACCATGTTCCCGAGCGGACTTCATGGTCGCGGAGAGTCCACGCAGAATCTGGCTGAGAATGACGCCACTGTTTCCGCGTGCACCCATGAGCGACCCGTGACTGATTGCGTTGCAGGTTTCGTCCAAGGCGCCGGGGCGCTTCTCCAGTTCGGCCACCACGGCGTCCAGCGTTCGCATCATGTTTGTGCCGGTGTCGCCATCCGGAACCGGATACACGTTCAATTTGTTGATGTCGGCTTGGTGGCGTTTCAGGGTGTCTCGATACGTCACGAGGGTGTGACGTAAGGCATCGGGACCCAACTGTTCCAGCACGGGCACGCCGAAAGGCTACCTGTGATACCTTTTTGACGTATGCAAGGCGTCGTCAAGGCGTTCAATCCGACGACCGGAGACGGTGTCGTATTGCGCGATACCGATCTCTCCGAGTACGAACTTGCTCCCGACGCTCTGGCGGGTTCAATCTTTCGCATGTTGCGCCAAGGACAGCGAGTGAACTTCGGCCTCGATGGCGCAGGGCGCGCGACTCAGCTGCGAATCGGCTCCGAAAGGGACATGGGCACGCCGGGCTACTAGCCCGAACGCTCGCTGCACAACAACGGCAATGCTGATGCGTTCCGCCAACGACCGTCTCAACTTGTGGGTAGACGAATGGGCGGCCATTCTGCAACCCGACTCCATCCGCTGGTGCGACGGATCGCAAGCCGAATACGACGAGTTGTGTGCCGAATTGGTTGCGGCCGGCACCTTCACCAAGTTGAACGACGTCAAACGCCCCAACTCGTACTGGGCACACAGCGATTTGGGTGACGTCGCGCGCGTCGAGGACCGCACCTTCATTTGCTCGGAGCGCGAGATCGACGCCGGCCCGAACAACAATTGGCGCGCACCAGCCGAGATGC
>JALRBT010000050.1 GCA_023262255.1 Ilumatobacteraceae bacterium | reverse complement strand
CATCTTCTCGGGCCGATGCAACGTGACGGTGGCGATCGACTCGCTCACCTCGTAACGAATCTGCGAGAACTCGGGCACTACCACGTGTCTATCAGCCACGGCCGCGCAACTACACGTCGAGGAATCGCGACGCCGCGATCGCCGAACCAATCGCTCCGATTGCCGCGCCGAGCAAAAGGAGCACCAACATCACGCCCGAGAGGTATCCGCCCGGGACGACGAGGCTCGAGATTCCGGTACCCGGCTTGAACGCCGCAACTCCGCCGGACCACGCGCTGTTCAGCGCCCACACGCCGGCACACGACACCACGCCGCCGATCAGTCCCTGCAGCAAACCCTCCAGCATGAACGGAATCCGGATGAACCAGTTGGTTGCCCCCACCAACTTCATCACCTCGATCTCCCTGCGACGGGCGAACATCGCCGTGCGAATGGTGTTCCAGATCAACCCCACCGCAACCGCCAGCAACACCAACGACATGATGAGCGTGACGTTGCGCACGAATCCGGACAACGTGGAGATGACCTCGAACTCGTCCTCGGCCAATGCCACCGCCTCGACGCCGGGCAACGTGCGGTACTGGTCGGCCAGACTCCGCACCAAGTCCGTGTCCTGCGTGATCGGAACCACCTTGAACTGCGTGGGAATCGATTCCGGGGTCAACAAACTGAGCGTCACCGGATCCCCCACGAAGATGCGCTGCGCTTCGGCGTAACTCTCGGCCTTGTCCAGGTAGCGGAGCTTGTCGACGTCGATCACGTTGGGGGCCGCGCGCAGAGTTCCGTCGATCAGGGCAACCTGCTCGGGCGATGCATCGCTTCGAACGAACACGATCATCGCCACGTCGCCACGCCACTGCACCAGCAGGTTTTCGAACGCGCGCTGAATGAGGAACGTCGCACCGACGAGCAACAGGGCAATCGCCGACGTGAGTACCGCCGCCAGGGTGAGCGTGAGATTGCGGCGGAAACTCGCCCACGTTTCACGCAGTGCATATTCGATACGGGCGAGCATTATTCGTACACTCCCCGTTCTTGGTCGCGCACGACGAGACCACGATCCAGTTGGATAACGCGTCGACGCATGGCATTGACCACCCGGTGATCGTGCGTCGCCATCACCACGGTGGTTCCCGTCTCGTTGATCTCCTGCAACAACGACATGATGCCCTCGCTGGTTGCCGGGTCGAGGTTGCCGGTGGGTTCGTCGGCAAGCATGATGAGCGGGCGGTTCACGAACGCCCGCGCGATCGACACGCGTTGCTGTTCGCCACCCGAGAGCTGATTGGGGAATCGCTCGCTCTTGTCGGCGAGCCCCACGAGCTCGAGCACGAACGGCACCTGCTCACGAATCACGTGGCGCGGCTTGCCGATGACTTCCAACGCGAACGCCACGTTCTCGAACACCGTTTTGTTGAGGAGCAACTTGTAGTCCTGGAAGATGTTGCCCAACGAACGCCGCAGGTACGGCACCCGCGAGGGTGGCATCTCGCATACGTTTCGTCCGGCCACCCACACGTCACCCTGCGTGGCGACTTCCTCCCTGCTCATCAGTCGTAGCAGCGTGGACTTTCCGGACCCGGACGGGCCGACCAGGAACACGAAATCTCCCTTGGCCACGTCGAACGACACGTCGTCCACGGCGAGCGTGTCGTGCCCGTAGATCTTGGTGACGCCGTCGAGTTTGATCACTACCGACCGGCCTCGGTGCGACGCCAACGCAAGTAGCCCTCCATGAACTCATCCAGGTCGCCGTCGAGCACTGCGGTGACATTACCCGACTCCACATCGGTGCGGAGATCCTTCACCATTTGGTACGGCTGCAACACGTACGAGCGAATCTGGGTGCCCCAACCCACAGTTGCCTGCTTGCCGGCGATGCGCGCCAGTTCCGCCTCGCGTTCCTCGATGATGCGAGCCGCCACCATCGTCTTCAACTTCTTCAACGCGTTCTCGCGGTTCTGCAACTGGCTGCGTTCCTGCTGCGACGCCGCAACGAGTCCCGTCGGACGGTGAATGAGGCGAACCGCCGACGAGGTCTTGTTCACGTGCTGACCGCCGGCACCCGATGCTCGGTACACCTCCATGTCGATGTCGGCGTCGTTGATCTCCACGTCCACTTCCTTCAGCACCGGCCACACCTGCACGGTGGCGAAGCTCGTCTGGCGACGACCCTGGTTGTCGAACGGACTGATGCGCACGAGCCGGTGGGTACCACGCTCACTCGTGAGGAGCCCGTAGGCGAATCGGCCCCGCACGGTGAAGTCCGCCGACAGGATGCCGGCTTCGGTGCCGTCGGAGACGTCGCCCATCTCTACCGAGAAATTCCTGCGCTCCGCCCAACGCGTGTACATGCGCAACAACATCGCGCTCCAGTCCTGGGCGTCGATGCCGCCGTCCTTGGCGTTGATCTGCACGATGGCATCGGTCTCGTCGTGCTCACCGATGAAGAGACTGCGCAGTTCCACCTCGTCGAGTGCCGCCCGCGCACGCACGAGACCATCTTCGATTTCCGGCTCCTGCGAGGCGTCGTCGGCCTCGCGAGCCATCTCGTGCAGCACCTGCACGTCGTCGAGCGTGCGAGCGATGCGATCGAACTCGGTGAGGTCGCCCTTCAGCGCGGCGTATTCGGCATTCACACGCTTGGCGTGTTCCTGGTCGTTCCATAAATCCGGCTTTGCCACCTCGACCTCGAGCTCGACCAGTCGCTCGCGCAACTGGTCGATCTTCAGGTACGCCTTGGCCTCGGAAACGCGACGGGCAACCTCGGAGATGTCGGTCGTGAAATCACGCATGGGTTGCCGCCGTGACGGCCTACGCCACCTTGCCGTGGCACTGCTTGTACTTCTTGCCCGAGCCGCACGGGCACGGCGCATTTCGTGGCGTCGTCGACCAATCATCGGCACGCTTCACGACCGTTCCTTGCTTCGCCGGCGCGCTACCCGCACCGGTCGGCGTCGATGCACCCGGCACCGCAGCTCGAGCGGTGCCGCGCTGTGGCGCCGAACCGGTCTCGTCGGACGTCTGTACGTTCTGCACCGTTTGCGCCTGTGCAGCAAATGCGTCGTTGCGTACCACCTGGACGTGCATCACGTACTTGACGAAGTCCTGGGCGACGCCCTTCATGAGGGCGCCGAACATCTCGAAGCCCTCGCGTTGCCACTCGGTGAGCGGATCCTTCTGGCCCATCGCCCGCAGGTTGATGCCCTCCTGCAGGTAGTCCATCTCCTCGAGGTGCTCGCGCCAGCGCTGATCGATAATTCGCAGCATCACCTGTCGCTCGATCTCTCTCATCGTGTCGTCGCCGAGTTCGGCCTCGCGCTGGCCGTAATACGCCGACGCATCGGCCATGACCGCGTCGTACATTTCGTCGGTCGACCCGCACGCCGACAACCGCTCCACCGTGAGGGTGTGCGGCCAGAACGACCGAAGTTCGGTGACCAGACCCGACACGTCCCACTCGTCGTCGGCCTCCGATACGCAGTGCGTTTCAATGAGCGAATCCACCGCGTCGGCCAGGTACTCCATCGCCTCGGTCTTGAGATCGCTCCCGGCGAGGATCTGGTCGCGGCGCTGGTAGATGATCTTGCGCTGCTGGTTCATCACCTCGTCGTACTTGAGGACGTTCTTGCGAATCTCGGCGTTGCGCTGCTCCACCGTGTTCTGGGCGCGTTCGATGGCCTTCGTGACCATCTTCGCCTCGATTGCCTCGTCGTCGGGTAGCGCCCGGCCCATCACCCACGACAACGCGCCGGTCGCAAACAGCCGCATCAACTCGTCGTCCAGGCTCAGATAGAACCGACTCGCTCCCGGATCGCCCTGACGACCGGCGCGACCTCGCAATTGATTGTCGATACGGCGACTCTCGTGACGCTCGGTACCCAACACGTACAAGCCGCCGAGTTCACGAACCTTGGCGCCATCGGCTTCGCACGTTGCGGTGTATTCGCGCACCAGTTCGGCCAGTCGTTCGTGCGCCTTTCGTCGCGCGGTGATGTAGTCGAGGGGCATGTCCTCCAATGCCACGGGCAACGCGAATTCGTCCAGCAACGTGTCGGGGTGATGGCCTTCCTTCAAGACCTGGGCTCGTGCCATCCCCTCGGGATTGCCTCCCAACAGGATGTCGACGCCACGACCCGCCATGTTGGTGGCCACGGTTACCGAACCGATGCGACCCGCCTGCGCAACGATGGATGCCTCGCGTGTGTGCTGCTTGGCATTCAGTACTTCGTGCTTCACCCCACGTTGTTGCAGCTTGCGAGACAACAGCTCGCTCTTTTCCACGCTCACGGTGCCGACCAGAACCGGTTGACCGGTTTCATGACGCACCACGATGTCGTCGACGACCGCCTTGAACTTGGCCTCCTCGGACTTGTAGATGAGATCGGCTTCGTCCACGCGCACCATTCGGCGATTGGTGGGGATGGGAACCACGTTGAGGCCGTAGGTGTTCATCAGTTCCGCGGCCTCGGTCTGTGCGGTACCGGTCATGCCGGACAACTTGTCGTACATTCGGAAGTAGTTCTGCAGCGTGATGGTGGCGAGCGTCTGGTTCTCCTCCTTGATCTTCACGCCTTCCTTCGCCTCGACCGCCTGGTGGATGCCCTCGCTCCAGCGTCGCCCTTCAAGGATTCGGCCCGTGAACTCGTCGACGATCTTCACTTCGCCTTCCTGGACGATGTAGTCCTTGTCGCGGTGGTACAACACCGCTGCACGCAACGCAACCTGCAGTTGGTGCACCAGGTTACGCTGCACCTCGTCGTACAAGTTCTCGATGCCGAGTTGTTGCTCCACCTTGGCGATGCCCGCCTCGGTGGGCACCACGATTCGCTTGTCCTCCTCGACGTCGAAGTCGACCCCACGCACGAGCGTGCGAACGATGGAGGCGAACTTGTAGTACAGCGTCGCGGCGTCGGCGATGCGTCCGGAGATGATGAGCGGCGTGCGCGCTTCGTCGATGAGGATGGAGTCGACCTCGTCGATGATGGCATAGTGATGTCCGCGCTGCACCTTGTCGGCGACCGTGGCGGCCATGTTGTCGCGCAGGTAGTCGAATCCAAATTCGTTGTTGGTGCCGTAGGTAATGTCGCAGCCGTAGTCGGCGCGCTTTTCCTCCGGGGAGGTTCGAATTCCCGGCACCACGAGACCGACGGAGAGACCGAGCCACCGGTGGATCTGTCCCATCCACACCGCATCGCGTCGTGCGAGATAATCGTTCACCGTGATGAGGTGAACGCCCTTGCCGGAAAGCGCGTTCAGGTACACCGGCAGCGTCGACACCAGCGTCTTGCCTTCACCGGTTCGCATCTCGGCGACCCAGCCGGCGTGCAGGGCGGCACCACCCATCAACTGAACGTCGTAGTGACGTTGGCCGATCACCCGCTTGGATGCCTCGCGCACGACCGCGAACGCCTCCACCATGAGGTCATCGAGGTCCTCCCCTCGGGCGAGGCGCGACTTGAACTCCGGCGTCTTGCCACGCAACTCGTCGTCGCTGAGCGCGGCGATGCGGGACTCGAGCGCATTGACCTCCGGTACCACGGCAGCGAGTGCCTTGACCTTTTTGCCCTCTCCAGCGCGCAGAATTCGATCGAGCACCGCCATGAGAGAGATCATTCTACCCGTGTCAGTGGTGGCGCTTTCACGTACGCAACGACCACGCAGCGCACCTCGGCAGCCCCCGCTCGCAACAGCGCCGACCGCGCACGGCGCAACGTGGAACCCGTGGTCAACACGTCGTCCACCAGCAACACGTTGCGGCCACGTACCGCACGAGCGTGCGCGACGAATCGCGGGCCGTGCAGTCGTTGGGCGCGCGACGAACCGGTTTGCACCCGCGAGTCGATTCGACGAAGCGTGCGCACGAAACGAACCCGCATGGTGCGTGCAACGCCGGATGCAACGAGTGCCGACTGATCGTGGCCGCGCAGACAACGTCGTCGTGTCGTCGTCGGAACGAACGTAACCACGTCCACACCGTGCGACCCGGGATCGAGCGCAGTGTGTACGACCCCAGCAGAGCCACCCATTCCCTCGCCGATTGCCCGTGCCAGCTGTCGGCCGAAGCGCACCGCGATCCATCGGGCATTGCGAAACTTCAACCGGTGGATCGCCCGTCGAAGTTCACCGCGATACTCGCCCAGCGCAACCACGAGTCCGGCACCGACGTAGACCGAACAATGCAACGACGCTTCGGGTTCATCGACGATGTGTGGTGCACGAACCACGTGCGGTGTTGCGCCGAGCACGTCGATGTCGCGTCGCGTGAAGTACGGTGGCTCGGTGACGACCGACCGATTGTTGGAACGCATCACCCGCTGTGTGATGGGCCTGGCGCTGTTCGGCGTGGGAATCTCGCTGCAGATTGAATCCCGACTGGGGAATCCCCCGTGGGACACGTTCCACCAGGGTGTCGCCAACCAAGTCGGACTCGGTATCGGCACGGTAATCATCCTCACGGGCATCGCACTCCTGGTGTTGTTCTGGATTCCACTGCGACAAAAACCCGGACTCGGCACGGTGCTCAATGCGCTGGAAATCGGTCTCGTCGCCAACGTGGCACTCGATGCGATTCCGCGCGTCGAGTCGATGGCGGTCCGTACGTCGATGCTCGTCGGCGGAATCCTGCTCGTTGCACTCGGGTCGGCGCTCTACATCGGGAGCGGTCTCGGACCCGGGCCGCGTGACGGCATCATGACGGGCCTCGCGGCGCGCGGGGTAAAGATACGTGTCGCGCGCACCATCATTGAGGTGACGGTGCTCGTCGTGGGCTGGCTGTTGGGCGGTCAGGTCGGCGTTGGCACGGTGCTCTTTGCCGTGGCGATCGGACCGCTGGTGCAACCCCTGCTGCCACGCCTCACGGTGCAGTCACGCACTAGTAGCGGTAATGCTCCGGCTTGAATGGACCCTTCGGATCCAAGTCGAGATACTCCGCCTGCTGATCGGAGAGTTTGGTCAACTTTGCGCCGAGTGCACCGAGGTGCAATGACGCCACGCGCTCGTCCAGGTGCTTGGGCAACACGTACACACCCACCGGGTACTTGGCAACGTTGTTGAAGAGCTCGATCTGTGCGATGACTTGGTTGGAGAACGAACAACTCATAACGAAACTCGGGTGTCCGGTCGCACAGCCCAGGTTCACCAGACGTCCTTCGGCCAGCACGATCACCGCGTGACCGTCCGGAAACGTCCACAGGTCGGTTCCGGGCTTCAACTCGTCGCGCTGGGCGCCGCTTCGTGCCAAGCCAGCCATGTCGATCTCGTTGTCGAAGTGTCCGATGTTGCACACGATGGCGTTGTGCTTCATCTTTGCCATGTGGTCGACGGTGACGATCATCTCGTTGCCGGTTGCCGTGACGAAGATGTCGGCCTCGCCCACCACGTCGTCGAGCACGTCAACCTGGTAACCCTCCATGGTCGCCTGTAGCGCATTGATCGGATCGATCTCGGTCACGATCACGCGAGCACCCTGTCCGCGAAGGCTCTGTGCGCAACCCTTGCCGACGTCGCCGTATCCGCACACCACCGCGAGCTTGCCGGCAATCATCACGTCGGTGGCGCGATTGATTGCATCAATGAGCGAGTGGCGACATCCGTAGAGGTTGTCGAACTTGCTCTTCGTGACGCTGTCGTTCACGTTGATTGCCGGGAACAACAGTTCCTTGCGCTCGTGCATCTTGTACAAGCGCTTCACCCCGGTGGTGGTTTCCTCGGTGACACCGCGAATTCCCTTCGCCATCCGCGTCCACTTGGTTGGATCCGACTTCAACGTGCGTTGCAGCAACCCGAGCACGATCGCCAACTCGGGGTTCGACGCAGTGGTCGGGTCGGGAACCTTGCCTTCCTTTTCGTACTCAACACCCTTGTGCAGTAGCAACGTCGCATCGCCACCGTCGTCGAGGATCATGTTCGGTCCGTCGCCATCGGGCCACGTCATCATCTGCTCGGTCGCCCACCAGTACTCCTCGAGCGTCTCGCCCTTCCAGGCAAACACCGGCACGCCGTTCGGCTGCTCCGTGGTGCCGTTCGGACCCACCGCAACGGCCGCTGCAGCGTGATCCTGCGTGGAGAAGATGTTGCAGCTCGCCCAACGCACCTCGGCGCCGAGTTCCACGAGCGTCTCGATGAGAACCGCGGTTTGCACCGTCATGTGCAAGGAGCCCGAGATACGAGCGCCCTTCAGCGGTTTGGACGCACCGTACTCCTTGCGCAGTGCACGCAGGCCCGGCATCTCGTGTTCGGCTAGGTGGATTTCCTTGCGACCGAACGGTGCGAGGGAGATATCGGCGACCCGATAGTCCTTGCGCTGTGCGAACGTGGAAGATGACATGGCTGACCCCATTTCCTATACGACGTGTGGTGTTCGTTGCTGACAGCATTCGATGACAGCGTTGGATTGCGATGTCGGACTGGGGCCTGCTGGCTCCGAATCGGGTCAGCCGACGGACGTAGTCTATGCGACTACGAGGTGCACCACACGACATCCACGCGTCGTCCCGCCGGTCTCCTCAGGCGGTGAAGGTTGGTGTGATTCCTTGTGACGCCACCTTGGCCATGATCCGGTCGTGCTCGGCATCGGTCACGGTGGTGGCCTCGTCCACCAACATCACGGGAATACCATCGCGTAAGTCGTAGCGACGCTTCAAACGCGGGTTGTAGAGCGCCTCCTCATCGGAGATGAAATAGAGCGGGCCCTTGTCTTGCGGACACGCGAGGATCGCCAGAAGGCGGGCGTCGATGGTGCTCATGGTGCTCAGGCTATGCGAATCCGCAGGTACTTCCTGGTGTCACGCCGTGATCAGCTGTAGCAACTCGGCCACGTGCGTGTCACACTGCTCGCGTGTCGCCGCTTCGAGGTTGAGGCGCAGCAACGGTTCGGTGTTCGACGGCCGAACGTTGAACCACCAGTCACCACAATCGACGGTGAGACCGTCGAGGCGGTCCTGGGGGTAAGCGGAGTACTTGTCCGCGACTCGCGCAATCACCGCGGCGATGTCCTTCACCTGGGTGTTGATCTCGCCGCTGTTGGCGTAACGTTCGACCGACTCACGCAACTTGGAGAGCGGCAGACCCGTGCGGCTCATCTCCTCCAACACCACCAATGCGGCAATCAGACCGCTATCGGCGCGGTAGTTGTCGGCGAAGTAGTAGTGGCCGCTGTGTTCACCGGCGAACACCGCACCGGTTTCGGCCATGACGCCCTTCATGTAACTGTGGCCGTTCTTGGTGCGCATTCCGGTGCCGCCGTTCTCCGCGATCACCTCACGGACCGAACGCGAGGAGATGAGGTTGTACAAGATCGTGGCACCCGGATGGCGACGCAAGAACACCTTGGCGAGGATCGCCGTGGTCGTGCTACCCGACATGGTGCGCCCGAGTTCGTCGACGAGGAAGACGCGATCGGCATCACCATCGAATGCAAGCCCGACATCGAAGCCGCCGGAAACGACTCGTGCCTGGAGGTCGCGTTGGTTGGCCGGCTGGATGGGATCGGCGGGATGGTTCGGGAACGTCCCGTCGAGTTCGCCGTACATGATCTCCAGGTCGATCATGTTCAGCCGATCGAACACCGCGGGCACCACCAACCCGCCCATGCCATTGGCGGTGTCGGCCACCACCTTCAGCGTCCGTAGCGATGCGACATCGATGAACGACAACACGTGGTCGGCGAAGTCGGCCAACATGTTCCGCTTAGTTACCTTGCCCTCGTCCCCCACCACGTTGGTGGCGAGTGCTGCGCGAGCCAGTTCGCGCACCTCGGAAAGGCCGCTGTCGATGCCGATCGAGCGGGCACCGGCGGTGCACATCTTGATGCCGTTGTACTGCGCCGGGTTGTGCGAGGCAGTGAACATCGCGCCCGGCAGATTCAGTATTCCGCTGGCGTAGTACAGCAAGTCGGTACTGGCGAGACCCAAGTTCACCACCGAGGCGCCACACGACGTCGCGCCATCCTGGAACGCCGATACCAGACCCGGGCCCGACGGGCGCATGTCATGGGCCACCACCACCGACGTGGCGTTCGTGAACTGCACGAACGCCACTCCGAAGGCACGGGCAAGCGATTCGTCGAACTGATCGGGCACCGTGCCTCGAACGTCGTACGCCTTCACGACGGCGTCAAGATCCGACATCGGAGAAAGACTAGGTGGTCGCGGAGCGATTCGCGCGGCGCCAGCGCACCAACACCACCACTCCCGCAATCGTGAGCAGATACGCCAGCACGTCGAGGAACGACCAACCGAAACTCAGTTTCACCTCGTTGCTGGTCGGCACCACCACCATCATGTTCGGCGCAACCCGATACGGGCCCTTTGCGCCCGACACTCCCCAGTTGGGGAAGTAACTCGTTCGAACCAAGACCGGTGTACCAATCTTGTCAACTCGGAACGAAACGCTGCTTCGCCCCTGAACCACGTCGCTGACCACCGCCAGTTCGGTGTTCACGACCGTGATCGGCTCGCGCGGCGTCACCACGTCCACACGACGCGACGCGTCGTCGGGCTCACCGATCCGACGGTCGAAATCGATACCAACGGGGATGCGCTGCCACTCCCTCGGACCATCCGCCGCCGGCAGCGCCACCCAATCGTTGGGGTTCTGAAACCAACTCGTTCCGATTTCGAGCCAGCGTTCCTTGGCATCGTCCTCGTGTGCCATCGCCGAGTCGGCATCGACGCGAGCGTCCACCACCACGGGCTGTATCGAGAGTGGCACCACGAGGTCGCTGGCTTCCACCTGGTAAATCACCCACGGTCCGCTGCGCGCAATCTCACGCAGGGCCGGCTGAGCCGAAGCCTCACGAACCGCCTCGGGCGTGAAACCCGTGTAGTAGCGCACGCCGAGTTCCTGCAGGTAGCGAACGCCCAGTGCGGCGTTGTTGTCGTCGTACCGCAGTTCGCGAACCGGATTGCTGCTCTGTTTCGACATCGCAGCCGCGGCAATGAAGTGGTACGGCGTCG
>JALRBT010000004.1 GCA_023262255.1 Ilumatobacteraceae bacterium | reverse complement strand
CACCACCGCAACGATCGGTGCGGCTCGATGACGACGAAGGGCTCCGGTGGTTGCAGACATCACACGACTCCCCGAGATGCCGACACCATCAGTGGTTCTCGACTACGAACGCTTGTCGCCGGAGGGCACTGGCTTCACAATGCGTCAAGGATGCGTGCCATGGATGCCCGCGACCTCGCCCGCGACTGAAGTGCTGCCGTCACCCGATCGCGGTCGGCAATGACGTAGTCGAGAAGTTCCTGACCAAAATCTGAAGCCACATGAATGGTCCCACGATCCTGCTCGGACAGGTTGACCCCCAGAACGAGCTCGTCTCCACGATCCTGCTCTGGAAAGATCGCATTGAAGGATAAGCCGAGCTCCCCCAGACCTGCGCCGAAGTGGGCGGTGAGGGAGTTCATCAGTGGGAGGTGCACAGTGATGGCCTCGAACCGTTCGCTTTCAAAGCGGACGATGAGCCGCTGCAGGGCCTCGACGAAGTCCTGCCCGTAGTCGATTACGCGAATCTGGGCGTGCTTGGTCGCGGACAGTAGTTCAGTGGCGAATTGGGACTGCGCGGTCAGGTCTGCAGGAGGACGACCAGCATCGGAATGCATGGTCCGCTGGAGTCCGACCTCTCCGTAGATTCGAGCGGCGATGTCGTGATAACGAGCGGGCACGTATGCCGACTCCACGACCGATTCACCGAAAGATCGGTAGAGGACCATGACGGCGCGACGAAAGCCCTTGGGTCCGTCAAACCCAAGGAACTCCACGTCGGATGGCTGCCGACCGAGCACGAGCCCGGTCTCGCGAAGCCCAACCCTGCGGATGGCGGCCTGGCTGGCCGGATGTGCCGTCACTCCCTCCGCGTAGAGTCCGCGCAGACCCAGGCCGACGATGTGCGGATAGAAGACCTCGTCGAGGCGGGTGACGATCCCACGCTTGCGGAACGCCGGATCCACTGCTGCTGGTCCGCCCGAGGCCGACTCCGAATCCGCAGTGGGCCGTCCGATGCCGACGTGGCCCACAATGCGACCTGAGGGCAGGACCGCGACATAACCCTCATGGAGCCGGGCGTCGATCTTGTGCTGGAAGACCTCGGGTTCATACAGCCAGCTCGCACCAATCTTCGTGTAGCCGTAAGTACGGAAGTACAAGCGGGCGACCTCGACGACATCTTCACGAGTGATCGGACGGATGACTACGTCTTCGTCGTCAATGGAAAGGTCTGCTGCGTCGTCCTTGGCCGCATCGTCCACGAACGAAGGATCGTCCTTAAGAGTACGTGTGATTACCTCCCGAGTAATCTGAAGCTCGCTGCCCCTCAATCCGTCGCTTGAAAATGTTATGGAGTCGGCGTATCCCAGGCTCAGCAAGGTCTCCAGTCGGATGGGCAACTCGCCGCTGACATACGTTGAGGGAGCGCCGCGCTGCTGGAGCACAATGTTGACGCTTCCCGGTTCGTGATTCACGGCGACGTCCACATCAATCACATCGGCGCCGTCGAAGGAGTCGGCTATGACCGCTGTGAGAGCCTCACTCATGAGTGCCTCAAGGTGGGTTCGCTCTGCTGGGCCGAGACCTAGTGCTCCAACAGTGTCGGCGACCGCCCGGGCAGCGACACCGAGCGTCGACGCGTGGGTCAGTGACATCTTCAAGACCAACGTGCTCACGCTCGTGCCTCTCGATGAAGACGGTCAGCAATTCCGCGAACCTGCTCCGACCACGGATGTGCTGGCTGCAGGAGTGAGAACAGACCACCCGATGCATTTACGACGACGTCCTCAGACAACGGAAGAACGGCGATGGTCTCGGCCCCATAAGCCGAGTCCAATTGCTCTCGAAGATTGGCGAGTCCCGCGGGAACTTTGTTGGCAACCAAGAACAACGCTGGTACCTCGAGCTTTCGGGCAATGTCAACGGTCACAGCCGTGCCCTGGTAGTCCTGACGGTCGGGCCTGAGGATTAAGAGCAGAACATCGCTCATCGTGATTGACAGCAGGGTTTCCTCGTTGAGACCTGGATGCGTGTCGACGAACAGGAAGTCCAAATCCAATTCATCCGAAAGCTGGCGCATTCCATCGCTAAGGGCCTCGACGTCATACCCATCACGAAGAATTCGAGCAATATCCCCTGGACGCATACTGGATGGAACGAGATGGAGGGAACCCCCGTTCGCTACTGGAGTGGACATCGCTACGCGATCGGTGATGTCGTGTGCGACTTCTTTGATCGTACGGGTTCCCCAGAGATAGTCATTCAACGTTCTCTCGAGCGTTTCATCAAAGCCGAAGAGAACATGGATTCCCGGACTTTGAATATCGCAATCCATAACGCCGACCCGGTGACCCAGCGCAGCAAGAATTGCAGCGACGTTGGACGTCGTATTGCTCTTACCCGTGCCACCACGGAACGAATGAACGGAGACCACTCTTGCCACGCACAAAGTGTACCATTGCTAATGTGAGTGGAAAGTATCGAGATAATCGGCATCGCAGCGTTCGTGACCCACAAAGCAAATCTGATGACATGGATCGCTCGGATTCTTAGCGCAACTAACTGCAACGCAACCGTAGTTGGACAAGTGAAAGTCCAAAATGGGCGAGGATGACGTATTGACGGCAAAGCCGGAAACTCCGCGTCGCCATTCGCGACTGAACCTCAGTTGGCGAATCTCGCTGCTGATCGCTGTCCTGCTCTTCGTTTCCGCAATCGCGTCGACAACCTTCGCCGTCAATTCGGTTCGCGTACAGCTCTACGCGCAGTCAAACGAAGCGGTGGGAAACGTGCACGCTTCGGTCGCAGCCCTCGTCCAGGCCGAGTTCGACGGCATCGACAGCTATCGAGAGCAGACCCTCGAGCGACGCAAGCAGACCCTTCGAGACGTAGCCGCTCCTTTGGTCGTCGCACTTGACGAACTGAGGGCCTCCGAACAGGCGGGTGAGCTCACGAAGGAACAGGCTCAGACCCGTGCCAAGACACTTCTCAAGACAGTTCGGTTCGCGGACAACGACTACTTCTTCACCTACGACCTCGATCTCAATGCGATCGCCCACCCAGACGAGCGCTTCCAGGGAAGCAATCTCACCGACTTGCGGGATCCCGACGGCAAGTATGTCCTGCGTGAGGCGAGAGATCTGGTGCTGAAGCAAGGCAGCGGCTACACCTACTACCGCTGGGAGCGGCTGAATGGCGCGGAGCCATCACCCAAGGTTGGATACGTATTCCTCTACGAACCCTGGGAATGGATGATCGGCACCGGCGTCTACGTAGACGACATCGAGGCGGACGTGGACCGGCGCATTGAAGAACTCGGCAGCAGTCTTGCGAATCACTTCGAGGAGATCAGTTTCAACGGCAATGGATTCGTCTCGATCATCGATCGATCCGGTGATGTGATCGCGAGCGGTGCACCCGATCTCGCGTACCACGCTGCGACGCCCGAGGCCAAGCGCGCCTTCGCCGCGATTCTTTCCGAGGCACCGGCCGAACCCGGCATTGAGGTCGAGCAGACCATCAGCGCGCCCTGGGCCAATGGATCTCAGAAAGCATGGTCTGTGCGCGTCTCAACCACGGGAGGTGACCTGGACTGGGTAGTGGTCTCGGCTGTACCAAAGGCGAACCTTGAAGCGCCCGGACGAACCCTCGCACGTAACCTCACCGTGCTCGCCATCGTCGTCCTGACCATCGGTCTTGCGCTGGGTGTTTTTGTCAGTCGACGGATCACCAAGCCCGTCGATGACATCACCAGGGCGGCACGCGACCTCGCCGCCGGATCTTTCGACCCGACGTCCCTCGAGGCGGCCTCGCGGAGATCCGACGAGGTCGGCGACTTGGCGCGCACCTTCCAGACGATGGGCACCGAGATAATCGAACGCGAACGACGCCTTCGTGATCAAGTCGAGAAGTTGTCCGTGCAGATCGATCGAGCCAAGGTCGCGGCAGAAGTTCAAGAGATCACCGAGAGCGACTATTTTCAGCGGTTGAAGTCCCGGTCGCGTGAACTTCGAGACCGAGATGGGTGACGCTAGAGACCATGATCGGCTGGAAAGGCCCATTTTCGTTGTCGGATCGCCTCGCTCTGGCACGACCCTGCTGCAGAACCTGCTCTGCCGGGATCCAAGCGTCTTCAAGCTCGGGAGAGAGAGCAGGTTCCTGTGGCATCGGATCGGTGGGCAGGAAGTCACTGGCGTCTTCCCTGACCAACGTCATGTCGCATCCGAGTACCTCTCGGAGGCCTATCGAGGCGAGCGTGCCTGGACACCGGAGGAGCAGAGGCGGTGGGCGTTGCGCAGCACCAGTCAGGGCATGCCCGCCCAATACCTCGATCTTCCCCACGACCTGATCGAAGCACTCCGCACCAATGACGTCGGTCCGTTCGCCGAATCGGTGCAGACCGAGACTGCGCCATTCACCCTGCCACCCCTCGATGCGACGTGGGCCACTGATACGGACGGGCCGGTGCGCATCGTTGACAAGGACACCGGCCACTGTTGGCGCTTGCCTGAGCTGGCGAACGAATTCCCCGACGCGAAATTCGTCTTCGTGGTGCGCGAACCTCAGGACGCCATCCGCAGTCTGGTCGCCGGTTGGCGACATCCGACATGGTTCTTCACCTACCGCCTGACGACGTCGTTGAACATCACCGGCTACAGCGACTTCGCGCCGTGGGGCAAGCACTGGTGGAACTTCAACTTGTTTCCCGGCTGGGAGGGACTTGTCGACGCTCCCCTAGAGGAGGTCGCATCACAGCAGTGGGGCGCCGCGATCTCCCCCGTCGCCGACCACGGCATCCCACTCATCAAACAAGGTCGAGCTATCGTGACGACCTACGAGCAAATCGTCAGCGAACCTCACGGAACGCTCGGAGCGATCGCCGAGTTCACTGGGCTGAATGCTGACGCGCTGATCGGCAATGGCTTAGATCGCAACTACATGTCGATGAGTGCTTCAGCGTTCGACCCCGGCAGCGGTGACATCAGGTCATTCGCCGAACGCGTACGCTCGCTCATGGATCCGCTTGCCCCGTACCTCGCCTCGAGATTCTCATGACAAGGGCCGGGCGCCTACCGATCGCGTTCCTGAGCCTGTCCCTCACGTACCTCGCAGTCAACGTGAATGTGAGCGTGACGAGCATCGCGCTGCCGTCCATCGGAACCGATCTGGGTGCATCAACAGCACAATTATCGTGGGTCTACAAGATCACGCCGTTGGTGAGTATCGGCGTGATGCTCTTCGCGGGCGCCTGGATTGACCGGTTCGGACGCCGAAAGGTGCTCGTCATAGGACTGACTATCTTCTTGGTGAGCGCAATCCTGTCGGCACTCACCCGCGATGTGACACTCCTGATCACAATGCGCGCCATCACGGGCGTGGGGGCCTCCCTCGCCATGCCTGCGGCATTGGCTCTCACCTTCGACGTAGTACCCGACACGAGCCGCCGAACCGCCGTCGGCCTACTGGGCGCGACACAGGCAGGAGGTTCACTCATCGGCCCCGTCCTCGCTGGCGGTGCGATGGCCATGTGGTCGTGGCCAGCCGCCTTTCTCACCGTGGTGCCCTTCATCGCGATCGCGCTGATCGGTGCTCGTCGGCTTCCTAAGAATATGCCCGGTGCCGACACACCGATGGACTCGCGAGGAGCGGGCCTGACCTTGATCGCCAGTGTCGCAGCGGTCTATTCTGCGACAGCGCTTTCAGAGCGCAAACTTGTGACGGCACTAATATCGCTCGTGATAGCGATCGTCGCGGTCGTCACGCTCATCAATTGGGAGCGCCGTGCCCAGCACCCGCTTTTTGACTCCGCTGTTCTAGGCCAGCACCGCTTCCGGGTTGCAATTCTCGTGGTGTTTGGTGCGCAATTGGTCCTGGGCGGAGTTCTGTTCGTCCTAACCCAGTACCTACAACTCGCTCTCGGATACTCCCCACTCATCGCCGGGCTACTGCTCATCCCTGCTCTCGCCGGCTGGGTGCTCGCTTCTGCCGTCGCAGGCCGTACAGCAGCTGTCCTCGGTGCGCGCCGGGCCGTTACCTTCGGCCTCGCGTTGTCTTCAGTCGGACTCGCCGTGCTTGCATTCGCAGCATCTCATCGAACCGCGCCGAGCACAGTATTGCTCATCCTCGGGCTCGTCCTCACCGGTCTGATGGCCATCGGTCCCGCACTTATGACGCATACCGTGGTTGACTGCTATCCCACCGAGCGCCGGGCAGTCGGCTCCGCTACGAATGGAGCGGCGGCTCGTTTCGGGTTCTCGATGGGGATAGCCCTACTCGGGGCCGTGCTTAGTTTGGTCTATGGCTGGGGCTTGGGAACCTCGACCCAACCGTTGACCGCAGCCCAGGCTGAGACCGTCAAGGGCGGCCTTGCCGGTGCCCTCCGCGTAGCGCAGACCCTTCCCGACGGCATGATGCTGACCGAAGTCGCCCGCTCAGCATTCATTACCGGATACCAAGCGACCACGGTTCTCTCCTCCATGATCATGGCAACATTGACAATTGTGGTCGCTTTCTCCTCACCGGACGTCGACAATGCGCGCCATGGGAAACCGTAACCGAACTAGTACTCGCCGTATTCCCCTCCACCATGCTCGTCCACGAACTTACCCATAAGAATCTCATGGTCGAAGCGTCGCTCTAGCCCACGAGCTGTCCCGCCATTCCACAATTCAGGGTGACGGTGAAGTCCATCGGGGTTCTGTAATTCATCAGAAGCATTTCCTCTCTCCAACAGTCGAGGTCTATCTCGATTTGATGCCCTGACACCTGTGCGGAGATCCGCCACTGAACGAAATCCCCCAACACGTCACACTGAAACTCTTGACGGGCTTGGGTCCAGAATTTCGCGAAATTGAACTCATGAAGCCGACCCAGCAAATAAAAGCAGTCAACAGCCGTCTCGGTGAGAGACTTCCGAAGCGCAACGGCGTACCACCGCCAACATCTTGGCATGTGACAGGTCCTCGCTCGCCCGTTGAAGCATCCCCCTCGGGTCGAACTTTCAGGGATTCAAGCCCTGATGTAACAAGTGCAACCACTGTCCCCACAAGTGGTGAGCACAACGACGGAGCGTTCATGCGCAAACTGTAGACAACTCCAGCAGGCCACGAGAAACTAGTGTTCGTCAATGCAAAAATCCTCGACATTGTTCCCCACAAAACTCGTTTTCTTCTTTGCAATCTGCGGTTTGCTGCCAGCGGTAGCTAGTTGCTCCAATTCGACACCCGGCGAAATCGGTTCCGAAATACTCCTCAATAAAGAAGCAAAAACCATTCTTGAAGAATCTTTTAACTACCCAGTCACCGACAACCCAGAAGTGAGTTCAAGCATTATCACCTTGCCTCCAGGTGCTCAAACCGGATGGCACCTCCACGAGGCACCGATGTATGCATACGTTCTTGAAGGAACACTGGAAGTGACCTACAAATTGGACGGAACTGAAAAGAGAAACGTGTACAAAAAGGGTGAAGCAATCATGGAAGGGCTGTACACCCCACACAACGGTGTCAATAACACAAGCAAACCGGTGAGGATTCTTGTAGTGAATTTCGGTTCACGCGACTTAGATAACTCAGTAAAACTCTGACCAGAAGATCTACGGCAGAGTAATCGAAAAAGTATGCGACCATCCTTCGTTGCCCATATTCTTCGACATCGCTTGGCCGGTAGCACCTTCGTACAAGCCAGACCCACCGATGATCGGCCGTATCGTTTCATTTCCAGGAGCGATTGTCGCGCCAGCTGGTGGATAAAGCGAGATACCACCGAGTACTACTTGGTTTGCTTCTCCACCGAGTACAAAATTTAGATTTGTGCTTCGAAGTTCTTCATTGCTATTCACTCCCACTTCAAGCGTTGTAAGTGTTCCGAGCATGTACTGATCATCAGATTCCATGCCGTCAATGGCAATCGGGATATTAAACGTACGGATTGTGCCGATACCAGAGCCGGTGGTGGCCGTTGGAGTAACAACTCCATGGGTTACCACGATTACTTTTGAAATTGAATTCGATGCATCTGGCGTGCGTGTAAGTGAGACGAGAGAGATAATTAAGGCAACTGCAGACAATACAAAGGGCAGATATTTTGATTTCATTTTGCTGCCTGTTACTTCTGAGTCCATGTCAGCCTCCCAGCCAATAACACGTAACCACTGGTAAAGAATAGCACGTCTTTGTGCCTCCGAACCACGCGAATGTTCCCGACCGCAGACACTCCACCCGACTCGGTACTTCCGATCGTGTCACGTCCTGGCAGTCAGCACTCGAGTCAGTGAACTGTCAGCCACTGACGAACACTCATCGACCCGCTGATAACCAAACATCTCAACAACCATGGACCTGTTGACCCGTATCCACACCGAGTGAACACACATGCGGACTTCTTCGGATCAGAGGGTTGGGGGTTCGAGTCCCTCCGAGCGCGCCAGTAGCAGCAACGCTTTCAGCTCGTCGTACATTCCCATTCACGCTTCGGGAGCGCACTCGTTTGACGACTAGCTGAACATCGCTTCAAAAACTACAGTTTCAGAACGTAGTGCTTTTCGGTCTCGCTAGTGACGTTGCAACTGTCGAGCCAGGCGAAATGGGTTTCTTTCGTCTCATCTAAATCATCTTTTGAACCACCCTTATCGCCAAACCACGGTCCGTCTCTTGTTAGGAATATGCATGTCATTCCAACTTGATCAATCATCCAGAATGATGTCTCGTGAAGTCGCACTGCAACCTCCCTACTGACTTCAAATTCTTGCCCAAACGGGCATTGGCTCTGGAGAAACTCCGCGGTTGGGCTTACTTGCTTACGTCTTACGAAATCATGGGTCTCTTCTTCATCGCGATTGAACGAAAATCTTCGATTGGTACAACTGAATGAGATGATGTCGGACGAAGAGCTGGTTGCGGAGTCCCACAACGTTTAGCCCTCAAACCTGATCGCCCTGAAGCATCCCCGTCAGGCCAGACTTTCCTGGATTCACATCTTCATGTAACAACTGCAATCTGAACATTTCCGGGGTCACATTGGAACTCGGAATCCCCATCTTGCAGGAGTGATTCGACTTTTTCGCCAAGTTCGAATTGCAAGCCGGTGGTAACCACAACTAAGTAAATAGGGGTCTTGACAGTTGGAAATCGGCAATACAGACTTGGATTGAACACGTCAGATTCAACGACCCGAAAAACGGAGCTTACTTATGAGCGCAGCAACCGCAATTAAGCATCATCATCACCTCACGATGTGCACCGGTTCAGCACAGGAGGACTACGACTTTCACACCGGATTGCTCGGATTGAAGAGCGTGAAGAAGACAGCGCTCTACGACGGCACGGTACCGATCTATCACCTCTACTATGCAAACGACTTGGGTGATGAGAGCACAATTGTCACTTCTTTCCCGATGCGTCAAAGCGGCCGAGTCGGTCGTAAAGGAAGCGGTCAAGTCAGCGCCGTCAGCCTCAGTGTCCCGAAGGGCAGTCTGGATTTTTGGCGCTCACGATTCCGTGAGGCGGGTTACCCGTTCAGCGACCGCGAACGATTCGGTGAAAGCATGCTGGTGTTTGAGAACCCGGGGCATATCGAGTATGAACTGGTCGGGATAGCCGATGATGATCGTAAACCGTGGACCGGTGGCGGTGTACCCGCGGACATGGGAATTCGAGGCACCCATGGCGTTACGGTGACCGTGAGGGACTTCCAAGAAAGTTTCGAGTTCATGGAAGCAGGATGGAACGGACATGCAACCAAGTCAGAAGGCAACTATCAGCGATACGAAGTGGGCAAGGGCGGAAGCGGAACAATTGTCGACTTCAGACGAGATCCGGACCTCCCCGCCGGAAGTTGGACATTCGGAGAGGGAACAGTCCACCATGTTGCATTCGCGGTAGATAATCTCGACATCCAGACTGAAGTGAAGGGACATCTCGAGGGTCTCGGTTACACCGATGTGAGCGATCGAAAGGATCGCGGATACTTCGAAAGCGTGTACGTGCGAACACCAGGTGGGGCGCTATTCGAAGCGACGGTCAGCAAGCCAGAGGGCTTCATGATTGATGAGCCTTACGAGAAGCTCGGAAGTGAATTCCAGATTCCTCCTGTATTCGCAAGCCAGACCGAATGGATCAAGGGCTACTTGGAACCACTGAAATACTGACGGTGTCGCTCCGAAGAGAGTTTGAAGCAAATCCGCACTTATCGCAAGAAGTACTTCACCTCGGCAACCGACTTGAGCCGGGTATCACTGCGGTAGTTGCCGTCCATGGACGCGGCCAGTCCGGTCAATACATGGTCGATCATGTCGTACAACCACTCTTGGAATCTGATGTCGCATGGTTGCTGCCCCAAGCACATGAGAAGAGCTGGTATCCAGCAGGTTTTCAGGCACCCCTTGAAGAAAATCGGCCGCGACTTGATTACGCGTTGGAGGCCCTCGACCTCGTCGCACTGTATTTGGCGTCTGTTGGTGTCGAACCGAAAAATACGATCTGGCTCGGATTTTCACAGGGAGCATGTTTGGTCACCGAATGGATGGCAAGACATCCGTGCAGATGGGGTGGATTGGCTGCTTTGACCGGAGCCCGAATTGGAAAACGTGGATCAATCGCAAACATAAATGGCACTTTTAACTACATGCCTGCATACTTCGGAATTGGAGCGCATGACGAATGGGTTCCCTATGAGCGGGCGCAGGAATCCGCGGAACAGTACGAATCTGCTGGAGCCACGGTTGAGATGGAGATTTTTGAAGATTCACTACACGAAATTCGTCGTCGAGAGATCCTTGCAATACGTCGAGTCATCGAAAGCGCTTCATAACCGTTCATGGCCTGAGATCGAGGATCAAGCGTTAACTCACCTCGGGAGGCCGCGTCGCAACAGCTACAGCGCCAACGTTGTGAACCATGAGTTTCAGAACAGAAGCGACCAAAATGATTGGTAGTGATAGATAAATTTGTCCTGAATTTGACCAGATCTGAGCTCGTCGTCTGGTCCTGCAGAACTCTCTCTCATGCCGTAATCGTCCAGCGCGACAACTAGATTCTTGGCATCGCCTCTCACCGCTTGGAGTCATCACTGACAATCACACCGATCAGCTTCGCCGTACTTCTTGGAGTCGGTTCATTTTTCCTCGTTGCATGCTCTGGAACAGACCAAACGTTAATCACACGTTCGTCGAACTTTGCCTTATTGCCAGATTCCACATCGCAAACTTCTGCGACGGATGCAGAATCCATTCCAACCGGAGGACCCAAAGTGCCGGCATGCGGAATTATTGAACTGGAAGATCTAGAAATTATTGCTGGTCAGGAGTTCCAGCCTGGTCAATACCTCATTCATTCGTTTGGGCTTCGGTGCAATGATGTAATCGGTGAGGCGGGAATTTTTAATCAGTTTCTCGGAATGACAGGTGACGAACCGCTTCCAGAACCATGGATTTTCCTAGAAGGCGCTCTCGGAGCCCCTAAATTTGCGGCGGGACCCGGTATTGGATTCCGCATTCAGAGGATTGGGGACTAGAAAACCATCTCTCGCAGCCGATACTTCTTTGAACATTACTTTGCGAGGGGACGTTCGTCACGACCAACCGTGAGAGATTCCTAACTCGCCAGGGTGTCGTGGTTTAGACCCGACTTGATTTGTCTATACCGGTACCCTGCGCCGACTCTTCGAGGTCCCGCAATGTGCGTCCCGATGGCTCCGCATGCGAGATGACGCCACCCGGAAAGAACGCTTCGACATCGGAGCGTTGGGGGTGCGCTGCGAAAACTTTTTCGATTGATTCGGGAGTCCATCCACCATCGTTCGTCCAGTGGGCCTCCACACTGTTTGCCCGATACATCGCAAGATCGGGTCCCTCAATGGCAAATACTCGGCCAGTGAATCTGCAGGACGTACTGGCCAGATACACAACCAACGGCGAGACGTGCCCCGGATCGTGGCGATCAAAACCCGATGACCGCGGCATGAGAGCTGCAACGGCGGGCGAGGCCTCCACCATTCGAGTACGTGCGCACGGAGCAATTGCATTCACGCGAACGCCGTAATGCGCGAGTTCCTGCGCATGGCTCATGGTGAGTGCGATTATTCCGGCCTTTGCCGCCCCGTACACGCCGCCACCCGCTGCGGGATGCAATCCAACGGCCGACGCGGTATTGATGATTGAGCGGCCACTACGCGAACCAACCTGTGCCCAGTATCGAGCCGCAAAGTGGCTTACGGCGAGTGTTCCCTTCAAATGTGTACCCAACAACGAGTCGACATCGTGTTCCCTGAGATCCACCAGTGAACCTGGGCGGTTGTTGCCGGCATTGTTGACGACTACATCCAGACGACCGAACGCCGTGAGGGCCGTCTCAATCAGGTTTCCTGCGCCAGTCCAGTCCGCGACACTGTCATGGTTGGCGACCGCACGTCCTCCGAGTGAAACGATTCGATCGGCCACCCTTGTCGCCACGTCGCCGTGTGACTCATCCCCGTCAACCGAAACTCCCAGGTCGTTGACGACGACGGATGCGCCACTTGCCGCCAACGCAATGGCGTGCGCCATCCCGAGACCACTCCCACCACCGGTTACCACCGCCACCTTGCCGTCAAGTTGCCCCACGCAAACCGACGGTACACCGTTGTATCGGGTTGACGTTCACCCAAGGGCTCCTACCGAGGGCTGACCGATCCGCTCAGCGTCAGATGCGGATATGGGAACGAAATCGAATTCGCATCAAACTGCTGCTTGATGCGTCGCCGAAATTCGCGAGCAACCGACCATTGGTTTGCGGGGAGCGTCGGGATGAGCACCCGGAGGTCGACCGACGATTCGGCGAATCGCTCGACACCGAGAACCTCGGCAGTTCCCGCCAGTTTCGACGCCCACTCGGAATCCGCCGCAAATTCACGTAGGCACTCTTCGACCACCGTCCATGCACGTTGGACGTCTTGCTCGTAGGAGAGGCTCAGATCAATCACGGCCCTCGACCAATTTTGGCTTTTGTTTCCCACTCGACGAATCTCACTGTTCGACACGTGCCACAGCGTGCCATCCAACGACCGAAGGCGCACGGTACGCAGCGTTACTCCTTCCACCACGCCGGCCGCATCACCAACATCGATGATGTCGCCAACGCCAAATTGATCCTCAAGCAGCATGAACACACCTGCAAGGAAGTCCTGGACCAACTTTTGCGCACCCAAGCCGACCGCAATTCCCACCACACCCACCGACGCCACAAGCGGTGCAGGATTCACACCAAGCAGGCTCAGCGTCATGATCAATCCGAGCAGCACCGCAACCACCGTGACGATGCTCGAGGACAGCGCCGCCAACGAATCGCCGCGCTGTTGACGTCGCGACGCGTCGTTACCGATCGGCGCACTACCTAGAGCCCGACGAATTCCTGACCTGATCAAGCGGCGCACCAGCATTGCCACGGCAACCACGACGATCCACGCCGCAATTACCTGCCCGGCGAAGACCGAAACCTCCACGAAATCGACGTCGATACTCAACATGCTTCACTCCTACGTTGATGCCGGAACGCGTCGAACCCTAGGAACGCATCCGTGGCTACGTCACTCGTGCCACGCCATTGTGAGGTAATCGTTACCGATCTCCCGTGTGGGCGTAGATTTGCCCCATGCTCATGGAGTTCGGCACTCCCGCCCCCAAGAAGGAAGTCGTGGTGATTGGTGCCGGCTTCGGTGGGCTCGCATGCGCGCGCAAGCTGAGAAAATCCAGTGCCTATCGGGTCACACTGATCGATCGAAATCCGTACCAACTGTTCTCGCCTCTGTTATATCAAGTTGCGACGGCGTCGCTTCCGGAAGATGACATTGCTTTTCCCGTTCGTACGGCCTACCGCGAGGTGCAGTTCATTCGTGCAGAGGTGACGAACATCGACACCGAAGCAAAGTGCATCACGCTGAACAATGGGAAGACGATGGCGTACGACGATCTCGTTCTCGCGGTGGGATCCGAAGGAACCACCTTCGGAATTCCCGGAGTTGCGGAACACACGCTGCAAATGAAGTCGGTGGGCGATGCGCGTGCAATTCGAACGTCGCTGCTGCGCAACTATGAAAGCGTCGAGGATGGACTGCTTCCCATTGAGAGTCTGAACGTGGTCATCGTCGGCGGTGGACCGACCGGTGTGGAACTCGCGGGGGCGGTGCGCGAACTCCAGGGTGAGATCAAGCGGGAGTTCGAACATCTTGCACCGAAGGCCACGGTCACGCTCCTCGAGGCAGGACCTCGATTACTGCCGACTTTCCAGCCTTCGTCAAGTGAGCACGCGCGCAATGCACTCACCAAGATGGGCGTGGACGTGCGAGTCGATGCCGCGGTGGTCGAAGCGACCCCCACGTCGCTGCGGCTGAAGGACGGCAGCGAGTTGGTTGCCGGCACGCGCATCTGGGCGGCAGGTGTGGTTGCCCCGCCACGTTGGAAGGTGCTCGGTGACACCGAACGAGGAAACCGAATCAAAGTGAATCCATATCTGCAACTCAACGACTCGACCTGGATCGTCGGCGACGTCGCAAGTTTCGCCGGAACCGACGGACGACCACTTCCCATGATTGCGCCGGTGGCCATCCAGCAAGGTCGACACGTTGCCCGACAATTGGTTCGCCGCGAACGCGGTGAAAGATTCGAGTCGTTCACGTACCGCGACAAGGGTCAGATGGCCACGATTGGTCGGCGAAAGGCCGTGGTCGAGGTTCGTCCATGGTTGCGCTTCAACGGAACCCTCGCGTGGCTCACGTGGTTGGCGTTGCACCTGGCGTACCTCTCGGGTGGACGCAATCGCACCAGTATTTTCGCCGACTGGATCTGGAACTACCTGGTGTGGACTCCGCGGCGCACCATCGTGGATTGAGCCAATCTCAAAAAGTTCATCGCACTTCACCGTGACGCTTCAAAGTCGCTACGACAGGTACGGCTGACGAGACCTCTATTGAAAATGACAACGTACCGGATAGGTAATCGCGCACGTGGGTTTCGGACATGAAGACTTCTACACGACCTCAGGTTGAGCTCGTGTAGAACTTTGGTTGTGAAAGACCTCGCTGGAAATCTCATCAACGCCACATCGGCCGGGCGGGATGCATTCGATTTAGCTCTCCGAAACCTGATGAGCTTACGAACGACCGTTGGTGGAGACGCGAGTCGAGCGTGTGAAGTCGATCCGACCTGCACAATGGCTGAATGCCTCGTGGCATACCTCGGTCTGCTGTCGAGCGAACGACGAGATGCGCTAGCTGCAGGCGAACGACTGCAGAAATTCATTGAACAACCTCGAGCGCTGAATGAACGAGAGAAGTTGCATATTGCGGCTGCCAATTGCCTCGCTGACGGCGATCTCGGCGGTGCATCTTCAACAATTGCGGCAATAAATCAAACCTCTCCGCGCGATGCTCTGGCAGCGTTCGTGGGCCACCAGATCGACTTCTTCACAGGAGCGTCATCCCAACTTGAAGCACGAATCGCCTCGCTACTCCCACACTGGTCTGACGACGATCCATACATCGGATACCTGTGGGGTATGCACGCCTTTGGACTTGAAGAATTGGGTCGCTACGACGAAGCAATCGAAGCCGGTGAGCGAGCACTTGAGCGTAACTGCGACGATGCATGGGGAATTCACGCCGTTACCCACGTGAATGAAATGCGTGGGACGTTTGAAGACGGGATTGACTTTCTCCAAAAGCGCGAACATGACTGGCAGACGGGCACATTCCTCAACGTGCATCTCGCATGGCACCACGCACTCTTCATGCTCGAACGCGAAGACTGGAGCGCCGCTCTCTCAATTTATGACCGATTGATTAGAGGAACGTCTTCAAACGACATTGCCTTGGAACTGGTCGATGCATCCTCATTGTTATGGAGGTTGCATCTCGATGAGGTCAGCGTCGGCGATAGATGGGAATCGCTCGCCACCGGGTGGGAGACACGACTCGATGAACCCTGGTACGTCTTCAACGACATGCACGCCGTGATGGCCTTTGTCGGAGCATCTCGAGAATCCGACGCAACCGAAGTCATACGAGGTCTGGAGAAATACGTCTCGACTCCGCAGTCCAACACAAACTGGGAGATGACGCGACAGATTGGCCTGCCGGTGTGTCGAGCTCTACTACATCACGCGAATGGAGAGTTCAGACAAACTGCGCTCACTCTCGAGCCCGTACTCGATCAACTATTCACGTTCGGAGGTAGCCACGCACAACGGGATGTAGTCCACCGGACGTATATTGATGCGCTCGTGCGAGACGGTCAGATTTCGGCTGCGCAAACGTGTCTCCAGGCAAGGCTCTCGGATCGTCCAAGCAGCGTTTGGGCAAAGAACCGACTGGCTTCAACTCAGTGCGTGGATGGAAAAACATCTCTGTAACAACGCCACTGCCCAAC
This sequence comes from Ilumatobacteraceae bacterium, assembly GCA_023262255.1. Lineage (GTDB taxonomy): Bacteria > Actinomycetota > Acidimicrobiia > Acidimicrobiales > Ilumatobacteraceae > F1-60-MAGs027. Next base: position 35,442 of record JALRBT010000004.1, on the reverse strand, counting down.
TGAATCGGCCGCGAGCATCGCGTGTGCTACCGCACGTGCGATGCAATCTGCGCCGGCCGCCATCACCTCATTGACTTTGTAGATTCTTTCATCACCGGTGCGAATGGCACCTTTTGCAGCCTCACCCTCCGGGAATTCTCGCGTACCACTAGCCAGCACAAATACTGTGTCTCCATCTGTGTAGAGATGTATCGGCGAGATCGCCCTTGCCATCCCATCGTGTCCGGCTGCAGCCACTCTTGAACACTCATGCTTAGCGAGTGGAGCATCCGTAGCAATTACGGCAAGCGTGGTATTCAACGGCGGAAGGATTCGTGGGGTGTCTAGCCACTCCCGAACTTCGCGGTCAGATGGCGTACGCACGGCGTCAAATTCATCGCCAATGCCGAATCGAGATCCGAACAGCGTTCCGGATTTTGGATCTATCGGACTCCCCGCAGAGTTCAATGCGACGAGCGCCGCGACGGTGATGCCATTCGCCAATATGACACTTGCCGAACCTATTCCACCCTTCAATCCGCCGGCACGCGCACCAGTACCTGCGCCAACATTGCCAAGTCGCACCTCGTCCCGAGAAGCCCTGTTGGCCGCCTCATATCCGAAAGTGTTGTCGGGGCGGTTACCGAATCGGCCGCCGGCACCCAGGTCGAACAGTACTGCCGCCGGAACTATCGGCACTACGTGGTGCGATTCGGTACCGATCTTCAAGCCGAGATTTCTCTCGGCGAGCCATCGCACTACCCCACTTGCTGCATCAAGGCCATATGCACTGCCGCCCGAGAAACAGATCGCATCCACGTTGCTTACCATCGTGGTTGGCGCGAGACAGTCGGTCTCACGCGTACCGGGTCCCCCACCACGCACATCAACGCCACCGACGGAGCCCGGTGGAGCTAGCACCACAGTGGTACCGGAGAGCCACCCATCGCCGACACGTTCATAGTGTCCTACTCGAAATCCATCCACATCCACCAAGTGATTGCATGCCCCAGTCGTGGATTGCGTCATCAGCATGTACGCCGAAGTCTACGACGCCATCAAATTTCCAGTAATTGCAGGACTTCCAGAGTTGTAACTCGCCATCGTTCGGACGTAGGTTAGACCCACAGTTGGGAAACAATCCCACAAAGGGAGGGACAGTGATTAAGTATCGAATTCGTAGATGGCTTGCCGCCGGGTTGATTTCTGGTATCGCCGTGGGGTCGATGACTCTTGCGACACCGGCGTCAGCTGCATCCGACACCGTGGTTCTTGGATTTGCGTTGGAACCACTGAATCTCGACATCAGCGGCACCGCAGGCGCGGCGATACCACAGGTGCTGTTGAACAACGTATACGAGGGGCTTCTCCGAATTGAGCCGAGTGGGAAAATTGTCCCGGGCCTTGCTCAGTCATACAGTCAGTCCAAGGACGGCCTCACATGGACCTTCACACTGCGAAATGCGAAATACCACGACGGTCGGAGCCTCAACACCGCCGACGTGGTGTGGAGTTTCAATCGAGTTCTCAATCCTGGCGACACCTCTGTGCTGCCGGCTCAAAAGAACGAATTCAAGAACGTGGCGTCAGTAGTAGCTAAGGGGAGGAACACGATCGTGTTCACCCTAAAACAGCGAGACAACAATTTACTTTTCAGTCTGACCCAACGCGGTGGCGTGGTCTTCAAAGCCGGTTCCGCCAACCTCGCCACAACGGCGAACGGAACCGGACCCTACAAGTTCAAGAGCTGGAACCGCGGAAACAACATCACCCTCATTCGAAACGAACAGTATTGGGGACCGAAGGCCAAGACGAAGAACGTGGTCTTCCGGTACATCCTTGACGGTACGGCGCTCAGCAATGCGATGTTGTCTGGTCAGCTTGATATTCTCACCACCGTCTCTGAACCGCGACTTCTCTCGAACTTCAAGTCCAACAAGAAGCTCAAAGTCACGAGTGGAACCACCAACTGCGAGGTGGTGCTAAGCATGAACAACTCGAGGGCTCCGTTCAACAACAAATTCGTGCGTCAAGCAGTTAGATCTGCTATCGACCACAAGGCACTCATCAAGACAGCTGCAGCCGGATATGGTACGCAGATCGGTAGCTTCGTTCCACCTACCGATCCTTGGTACGAAGATTTGACGGGACTATTCCCTTACGACTTGAAGAAGGCACGCGACCTCTTGAAGAAGGGTGGATATCCGAACGGCTTCAACGTGCAATTGGACGTTCCACCGCCCTTCTACGCCATCGACTCGCAGGAGTTCATCGCTGCGTCGCTGAAGAAGATAGGGATCAACGTGACTTTGAAACCCGTCGCCTGGGGTGAATGGATTGACCGGGTGTTCACAAAGGCGAACTATGACATGTCCATCGTGTGTCACATTGAGCGCAACGACATGAGCATCTACGCAAATCCGAACTATTACTTCAAGTACAACAGCAGTGCATACCAGTCACTGCTCACCAAGGCCAGCTCGGCGCGGACCCCGGCAAAACAGGCCGACTACTTGAGGCAGGCAGCACGAATCCTTGCCGAGGATTCGCCCAGTGACTGGCTCTGGCTACTCGGAAACAATCAAGTAGCTCGAAAGACGGTCACTGGCTTCCCAACCAATTCGGTAGGCGACTCCTACACCGTGGCCAACATCGTCAAGGGTTAGCGCCAGGTCCACTTTGTGGCGGGACACGCCAATCGGTGTGTCCCGCCACAATGTGCAGAGGACCTACCTGTTCAATGTGTGCCTAGTGACAACTTCCGATTACCCAACGAAGGGTGACTGGGTTGAGGGAAAGGATTTAACGAGCTGACCATGCTCTGGAATATGTTGCGGCGGTTCACGCTGCTACTGGCTTCACTGATTGCCTCCAGCGCACTCGTCTTCTTGCTCCTACGTCTCCTGCCTGGTGATCTCGCGCAGGCAAAACTCGGCATCTACGGAACTCCCGAGGCCCTTGCGCAATTGCGAGAAGAGTACGGGCTCGACAAGTCGCTAGCCGCTCAATACTTGTCGTGGTTGTCCGGAGCAATTCGAGGCGACTTGGGCCTCTCTGTCTTGACCGGAGCTGATATCACCCAAGAATTGCTAGCAAAAGCTACGGTCACGCTTCCCCTTATTGTCATCGCCTCGCTAATCGCGATCTTGATTGCTATACCACTTGGGATGTTTGCGGCACTGCGGTTCCGACGATGGGATGGTATCGCGACATCGACTGTCAGCCAATTGGGAATCGCAGTACCAACATTTTGGGTAGGTGTAATCCTCATCACCGTATTCGCCGTCCAGAACCAAGTTTTCCCATCCGGCGGGTTCCCCTATGACGGATGGTCTGATTTTCCAAACGCGGTACGGTCGCTTGTGCTGCCGGCCACAACCCTCGCACTTGCCCAGGGGGCTGTGCTCACACGATTCGCACGATCCGCCACGATTGACGTGATTCAACAGGACTACTTCCGCACCGCCCGAGCTACCGGCCTCAGCCGGGCCAGGGCACTAAGAATTCACGGCATGCGCAACGCAATGGTTCCGGTTGTGTCCGTTCTTGGAATGCAAATATCGACACTCATCGTCGGTGCCATCATCGTCGAGAGCGTATTCGCACTACCTGGCGTGGGCCAGATGCTGCTTCAGGACGTGAATGTGAGGGACTACACCAAAGTGCAGGGCACAGTAACAGCCACAACCGCACTCGTTTTCGTTGTGAGCTTTCTCGTCGACAGCATTCTCGGCGTGATCGATCCACGAGCGAGGCGGCGCTAAAGATGATGTGGAATCGAAACCTCCTCATCGGAGCATCACTTGTTGGTTTCAATGTACTTGTAGCAATGTTGTCACTTGTCTGGACGCCCTACGATCCACTTGAAATCGAACCAGCTTTGTCACTGACCCGCCCGTCAACTGCGCATCTCCTCGGTACCGATGAGAACGGCCGCGACATCCTGAGCAACCTCATCGTTGGCTCACGTGCAACTTTGATTACGGGTGTGATGGCAGTGGTGATTTGCATGGTTGTCGGAGTGACGGTCGGGATAGCGACTTCTGTATCACCGAGATGGATTGAATCGCCAGCAATTTTCGGAATCGACATCGTATTGGCTCTTCCAACTGTGCTCTTTGCAATCGTCCTCGCAGCGGTATACGGACCGTCAACGATTACCGCAATCTTTGCAATCGGTATTGCACTCTCGGCGTCCGTAGCACAGGTGACGAGACGTGAGGTGAACGTGCTGCTCACATCGGACTATGTAACCGCGGCACGCGCTTCGGGAAGCAGCACTCGGCGAGTGATTCGCCGGCACATCCTGCCGAACATCCGAGCATCTCTCTTCGTTCAGGCCTCAGGCGCTTGCGCAGTAGCCATACTTGCGGAGTCGACACTCTCCTATCTCGGGCTCGGCACTACGCCGCCAGCTCCTTCATGGGGTCGCATGATGGCGTCGCTTCAACAGTTCCTGCTCATCGATCCGATTTTCCCTCTGTGGCCGGGTCTCGCGATTGTCATCACCGTGTTGGGATTCAACCTCCTCGGCGATGGTCTTCGTGAAGTGCTCGATCCCACGCTGCGTGAGTCGAAACACTGATGCTGCTCGAAGTGCGCAATCTCACCGTCCGATTCGGTTCAAAGACCGTAGTGGATGGCGTCTCGTTTGACCTCGAGGCGAGCTCGCGACTCGGAATTATTGGGGAGTCAGGTTCGGGCAAGACGCTAACAACACTTGCAATTATCGGTCTCCTACCCGAAACTGCGAAAGTATCCGGCAGCGTCACGTTCGAGGGCCAGGAACTTCTCGGACTCGCAGACCGGGATTTCTCAGCGATCCGAGGGAACAGAATTGGCATGGTTTTCCAGGAACCCCTGACAGCTTTGAACCCCCTCATGCGAGTGGGTAAGCAAATTGCCCAGCCGCTAAGAAATCACCAAGGCGTGACGCTGAAGGAGGGTTTGAAACGGGCTATGGAGTTGTGTGCGCGTGTTGGTTTACCAGACCCCGACAGAATCATCCGCTCGTATCCACACCAGCTATCGGGTGGCCAGCGTCAGCGAATTGGATTGGCGATTGCGCTGGCATGTAGCCCTGCACTACTCATAGCCGACGAGCCAACTACGGCACTCGATGTGACGGTGCAAAAGGAAGTCCTTAGCCTCATGAATTCGCTTGTTGCAGAGGAGGGCTCATCACTTATTTTCGTTTCTCACGATCTACCTGTGGTGGCGTCGATAACTGAACGAGTTGCGGTAATGCAAAACGGTGAGATTGTCGAGCTTGCATCCGTCAACTCGATGTTTCAGGATGCCAGCCATGAGTACTCGCGCAAGCTGATTCAAGCTGCACGCACTAGCGACGCAGAATTCGGTCACTTCACTGAGAGTCCGAGCGCATGAGTCTGATTCTTGAGACACGTGGTCTGTCCAGAATCTTCTCGCTACCACGAGCCGGATTTGGCAAGGAGCGCGCAGTTCGTCGAGCGGTCGTGGATGTCAATCTTAAAGTAGAAGAAGGTGCTCGACTCGGAATTGTCGGAGAGTCAGGTTCTGGAAAGACAACACTGGCCAAACTTTTGCTTGGGCTGGATACTCCGAGCGAAGGTGAGGTGAGATTCCGCGGGCAGGCCATCCCACTCGCAGACATGCACTCATTTCGCAGACAAGTGCAGGTGGTCTTCCAGGATCCGCGAAGCTCCCTCAATCCAAGGATGCAAGTAGGCGACATCGTTCGAGAGCCCCTCGAGTGCCTCAACGTCACCGAGAATCACGACACACGAATCATTGAGGTGATTACCGAAGTCGGTTTGCCGAAAGATCTCGTTCAACGATTCCCTCACGAGTTGTCAGGTGGACAACGTCAGCGTGTCGCAATCGCAAGAGCCCTCGCACCTCGTCCCAAGGTTCTGATCGCCGACGAACCAGTGAGTGCACTTGACGTGCTCGTGCGAGATGAAATTCTCTCCTTGCTTGCTGATCTCACCACCAATCTTGGCCTTACACTCATACTCATCTCACATGATCTCAGTGTGGTCGCCCGACTGTGCGATGATGTGGTGGTGATGCAACATGGAACTGCGGTTGAAAAAGGAAAGACAATGGACGTCTTTCGCGCGCCACGTCACGAATTCACCAAGAGACTGATCACAGCAGTACCTCGTCTGCCCGGCACAAAATGAGCCTCTTTGAAAAGTCGTGGCCGGATGGTCTGCCGATTGGTGCATCGTGGCTCCCTGCGAGTGAACAGGACGTCATCTTTCCCTACGACGGCCAGAGTGTTGCTGCCGCTCCGGTAGGCACCGTCAAGCATGCCCTTGCCGCAGTCGACGCGGCAGTATCCGCACGAAGAACGATGGGGCAGCTTCCATCACACGTCCGTAGGGCGTGGCTACGTGGCGTCCACGCCGCTGTCGAGGCGAGACGCGATCAGTTCGAACATCTTCTAGTCCTCGAAACCGGCAAGCCGCTTCGTGACTGCAAAGTTGAGGTTTCTCGCGCTCTCGTCACGCTAGACACTGGTGCCGATGAAGTTGCCCGTCTACATGGCGAAACGGTGCCGTTGGACCTGCTTCCCTCCGGCGAAGGCATGATCGGATTCTGGCAACGCAAACCCATCGGTGTTGTCATCGGTATCACAGGCTTCAACTATCCGCTACTTCTCGCAACCCACAAAGTTGCCCCGGCAATTGCATCCGGTTGTCCGATTGTCTTGAAGACTGCACCATCAACGCCACTATCGACACTCTGGCTGGTTCACCTCATACGCCAGTGTGCTGAACAAGTCGGCGCACCGACGGAAGGAGTTCAGCTGGTGACTGGAGATGTGTCCGTTGGGGAGGCACTCACCACAGACCCCAGAATCGGAATCGTCAGCTTTACCGGCTCGTCAGTAGTCGGACACGCCATTGCCAAAGCGGCTGCACCACGGAAGGTCGTCCTCGAACTGGGATCAAATTCCGCACTGATCGTCGACGGTGATGCCGATATAGACGCAGCAGCTAAGGCAACGGTGAGAGGTGGCTACTACGCATCCGGACAGGCTTGCATCTCCATCCAACGAATTCTCGTCGTTGATTCGATTCGCGATGCGTATCTCAATCGCCTCACCCAGCTCATGAAGGATGTGGTGGTTGGTGATCCCCGCAACCTTGAAACACAAGTGTCTGCCCTGATAAATGGTGAAGCCACTTCGCGGGTCGCGATGTGGATTGATGACGCAGTTGCCGCCGGCGCACGTGTGTTGCACGGTGGTACGAGTTTTGGATCATGTATTCAACCCACCGTGCTCATCGACATTCCCGAGGGGGCAAAAGTCTGGGATGAAGAGGTCTTCGGCCCGGTGGTGTGCGTCAGAACGGTAGCCAACCTCGATGAAGCCATCAAGCAAGTGAATACGTCTCGGTTCGGCTTGCAGGCAAGCATCTTCACCAGCTCAATTCAGAATGCATTTCGTGCGATAGAAGAACTGGAGGTTGGCGGCGTCGTCGTGAACGAAGTCCCAGGGTACCGGTCCGACACGATGCCCTACGGTGGCGTCAAGGACTCTGGAATTGGGAGAGAGGGTCCGCGCTTCGCAATTGAGGAGTTCACTGTGACACGGATGGCAATAATTCGACCCGTAGCAGGAGACTGAAGACATGACACGTGACTACACGAACTTATTCCGAATCGATGGCAGGAAAGCAGTCGTTGTCGGAGCAGGAAGCGGCATAGGAAGAGAAGCTGCGGTGGCACTGGCCGCGCACGGTGCACTAGTGGTTTGCGCGGATGCCGATGCAGAGTCCGCAGCAGCTACTGCGCAATTGGCTGGTCGTGCTGAAAGCGTGACTGTTGACGTGAGCGATGAGCGTTCGCTTTCGGACTTTGCACGAGCCAACACCGACTGTTCGATTCTCGTACACACACCAGCAATCAACGTGCGCAAGTCAATTTGCGACTACACTTTGACCGAATTCGATCGAGTGGTTGGATTGAATCTCCGTTCCACTTTCCATATTCTCCAATTATTTGGGCGATCGATGTGTTCGAACGGCAATGGAAGTATTGTTACCGTTTCTTCCATTCGCGCACAGACGGTTGAACCCGGCCAAGGGGTCTACGCCGCCACGAAATCAGGGCTCGAGTCGTTGGTAAGGACTGCTGCAGCCGAATTTGGACCTTCAAACGTGAGAGTAAACGCTATTCGACCCGGTGTGGTTGAAACTCCACTCACCGCGCAGTTGAAGAACAATCCGAGTTGGTACTCTGCTTACGCAGAGAAACCAGCGTTGCAGCGCTGGGCCCAGGCATGGGAGATGGCCGGTGTAGTCGTATTCCTGGCTAGCGATGCCTCAACGTACGTTACTGGCACCACAATTGCCGTCGATGCAGGATGGACTGCCATTGACGGCCGATTCACGCCCCCGCTCTGATGGAGAAGAACAACGGCAGCCCCGGTTCACCAAGTCGTTCGCTCGCCGACTGTTCCGCTGTCGAGATGCTCGATGGATTTCGTTCTCACGAGTTTTCTCCAGTTGAGGTCATGGAGGCTGTCCAACAACGAATCAACGCTCGTGAACCATTGGTCAAGGCATTATGGGCCGCCGATCCAGAGCGGGCCATGCGAGAGGCGCGTGAGAGCACAAATCGGTGGAGGAATGGAACGCCCGTGGGGGTGCTCGACGGTGTACCAATCACATTGAAGGAGAACATCGCCACGGCAGGGCTACCGGTGCCGCTCGGTACTGCGGCCACGGAACTCGTACCTGCGAAAGCCGATGCCCCGCCAGCGGCACGCGTCCGTGAGGCTGGAGCGATACTGCTCGCCAAGACGACCATGCCAGATCTCGGAATGTTGTCTTCGGGGCTGTCAACATTCCACCACCTGACGAGCAACCCATGGAATCACGAGTGGAATCCAGGCGGGTCGAGTGCCGGTGGAGGTGCTGCCGCTGCGGCAGGATACGGCCCCCTTCATCTCGGCACAGACATTGGTGGGAGTCTCCGACTTCCAGCCAGCTGGAATGCGATCGTCTCTCTCAAACCGAGCAACGGACGTGTACCAATTAATCCTCCGTATTTCGGTCGGGTAGCAGGTCCGATGACTCGCACCGTAAGAGATTCGGCATTACTTATGAGTGTCTTGGCCAATTTTGATGCTGACGACTACATGGCACTGCCCCCCGCGGACATCGTATGGGACACCTTGGATGATTTTGATCCTCGCGGTCTTCGAATCGGACTCCATCTCGATGCCAACGCTGGAATGAGGGTTGAAGACTCAACGATTGAAGCTGTCAAGGTGGCGGCGATGCTCTTTGAGTCTGCTGGTGCGCGCGTTGAAGTAGTTGATCCCTTCTTTAGCGATGACATGTTGAATGATCTGGATACGTTCTGGCGAGTCCGAAGTTGGGTTGATTCGCGTTCGATGAGCGAGTTACAACGAGCCAAGTTGTTGCCCTTTATCATCGAGTGGATCTCGGTTGGTGAGCACGTAACTAGTGACCGACTAATGCGCTGCTTCAACCGAAAACTTGAGATTCGAAGACTTACTCAAGCAGCGACCGAAGGATACGATCTCGTGTTGTCGCCAGTCTCGCCTGTGCCAACGTTCCCAGTTGATTGGGCGATGCCGAGTAACGACCCGTCCAACTCGATGGCACACATTGCCTTCACCGTTCCATACAACATGTCCGAACAACCAGCAATCTCGGTGAATTGCGGATTCACCACCGAAGGAAAGTCAATCGGACTTCAATTGGCAGGTCGCCGATTCGCAGACCTCGAGGTTCTTCGAGCAGCCGCTTGGTACGAAGCACACCGACCACAATCGGCGAAACCCGACTGGTCGATACCTTCGTACGGGGCACCGTGTTGATTGAGGCACCGTCGCCCGTAGTACTCGTGACAGGTGGTTCGGGAGGAGTTGGTTCTGCGACCATCGCTCGCTTCAGTTTGGGTGGATGGCGCACTGCAAATATCGATCTTGATGTGTCCGTAGTCGCGTGCGACTATGCAGTGGTTACAGATGTTCGAAATGTCGCTGATTGCCGGAAAGCGATGGAATCTGTCGTAAAGTCACTCGGGCGACTCGACGTGGTGGTCAACGCTGCCGGAGTCTGGCACGAGGGCGATACGGTCGAGACGACAGAAGAAGAGTTCGATCGTGTCATCGACGTGAACTTGAAGGGAACGTACTTCATCAGCGCGGCGGCGATTCCCCACCTGTCGAGATCGCGTGGGTGCATCATCAACTTGTCGAGCGACGCTGGAATTCAGGGCAACTCCGGCGCCGCTGCGTATTGTGCCTCCAAAGGCGGGGTATCGCTCTTCACTAAGGCACTGGCACTCGAACTTGCCCCACGTGGCGTGCGCGTGAATGCGGTATGTCCAGGTGACGTCGACACTCCGATGCTGCAGGGTCAAGCGCGCAACTCCGGTATCGGTGAACAGACGTATTACGAGCAACTACTTGCGGGCTATCCGCAACGCGACCACGCCCGCTTCATCACCCCCCAGGAAGTTGCGGAGTTGATCTGGTTCTTGGCCCAGCCCGCAGCTGCACCAATTACCGGTGCCAATTTGTCGATCGACTTCGGGCTTTCGGCGGGTATCTTCCCCCGCACCGTGTGAACTACCGTTTGATATTGGCTCTGGGAGGGGCATCGCTATGAGCAACGCGCCGGTACGAATCGCCGATTTCGGCATCACCAAGGAATTCGGTTACATGCAGACGGTGGACCCCGTCGCACATCTCGGCACGGAAAATGCGGAGTGGGACGCCCTTGCATCCGACCTACCGAAGCAGCTCATGGGTTCGGGGTTTCGTGAGCGCGTACGTGCCATGCCGCCGTTCAACGTGCAGGCGCTCTCCGGAGAAGGTGAGATTCGTCGAGCCATGCTCGCGCTCAGCTACATCGGTCAGGCATACCAATGGTGCGATACCACGGCCGCCCACACGCTTCCGGCGGTACTCGCCCAACCGTGGTATGCCGTCGGGCAACTGGTCGGTCGTCCACCGATTCTCAGTTACTCCAGTTACTCCATCGACAACTGGCGTCGTCTCGACTCGTCCGGCCCGATCGAGTGCGGAAACATCGCCCTCTTGCAGTGCTTTCTCGGCGGCCAGGACGAGGAATGGTTCATTCTCATCCACATCGACATCGAAAAGAAGGCTGGACGCGCACTCCAGGCGATAGAAGACGCCCAGCACGCCGTGGTCGCGAACGATGCCGACAAACTCGATGCCGCGCTTCGCGAACTCCGGGACGGAATCCAATCGATGTACGACGTGCTCGCGCGGATGCCGGAGAAATGCGATCCATACGTGTATTTCCACCGCGTGCGTCCCTACATTTTCGGCTGGAAGAACAACCCGGCACTGCCCAGCGGCGTGGTCTATGAAGGGGTCAGCGAACTGGGTGGCAGGGGCATGACGTACCGGGGAGAAACGGGCGCCCAGAGCGCCATCGTGCCGGCACTCGACGGGGCGCTCGGTATCGAACACGAGCGTGACGAACTGCGTGAGTACCTCATGGAAATGCGCACCTACATGCCGCCGGCCCACGTGAAATTCATCGAAGCCGTCGAGAACGGCCCGAGCATTCGTAACTTCGTCGCGTCTGCAGGACGGGCAGGTACCACGAAGTTGTTCAATCAATCGGTGGATCTCGTGGCCGATTTTCGGGCGATGCACCTGCAATACGCAAGCACCTACATCTTCGCCCAGGCCCAGAAGACCCCGGGCAACCCATCGGCCGTTGGCACCGGCGGCACGCCGTTCATTCCATATCTTCGCAAACATCGCGATGAAACGCGCAGTCAAACCATCGCCTAGTTTTGCGAAGTGACCATCAACCCGGACAAGCTCAAGTTCTTCTCCTTTCTTCTCTTCACGAAACTGGAGGGTGCGGTTACCTCGGGCATGGTGCACCTGGGCGATCAACTCGGCTTGTACCGCGCGCTCGCAGCGGCCGACCAACCGCTCACCACGACACAACTGTCCGCAGCAACCGGGCTGAAGGAACGATGGGTGCGCGAGTGGGCGTACAACCAGGCCGCGGCAAAGCTCATCAATGTTTCCTCGCAACCCTCGCAACCGCCACAACTCAACGACGACACGTTCTTTCTCTCACCCGAGCAAGCGGCGGTACTTGCCGACGAGTCGCACCCCGCCTTCGGCATGGGCATGTTCCACCGACTGCCGCAAACCATGGAGTCGCTCAAGCGAATGCCCGAATCGTTCCGTACGGGCATCGGTTTCAACTACGACAGTCACGGGCCGGATGGCGCTGTGGGAATCGAACGCAGCTTCGAACCATGGAACAACGCCAATCTGATCCCCGTCGTGCTGCCGGCAGTGGGGGTCTTGGAAGTGTTGCGTGCGGGCGCCAACGTGGCCGATGTTGGCTGCGGTGCCGGTGGTGCGGTGCTGCGCATGGCGAAGGAGTTTCCGGCGTCCAACATCGTTGGCTACGACATCTCGCACTATGCGCTCGAACGAGCCAACGAACGGCTTGCGGCCTCGGGTCTCACCAACGCACGTTTTGCCGATCCACAGGTGGAACCCCTCCCCACGGACAACAGCCTGCACTTCGTGACCACCTTCGACTGCATCCACGACATGACACACCCACTCGCGGTGATGAAGGCGATTCGTGCATCACTTCACGACGACGGTGTGTGGCTGTTGGTGGACATCAAGGCACACGACACGTTTGCGATGAACGCCGAGAAGAACCCAATGGCGTCGTTGATGTACGGCATCAGCGTGTTGTCGTGCATGTCGTCGGCACTCTCCACACCCGATGGAGCCGGTCTCGGCACGCTCGGGCTATCGGAAATGACCGCGGAGTCCATGGCACGCACCGCTGGCTTCACCAGGTTTGAACGCTTGGACGTTGAACACTCAGTGAATGCGTTCTACGCAATCCGACCCTGACGTTACGGTTCGATGCACGGATCGTCGGTCCGTCGTTACGGCTCGACGATTGCGAACCCCATCGAAAACTTGTCGAGGTTGCCGAACACGGTAAGCAGCGCCCCGGCATCGCCATCAATCGAGGCTTTTCCGGCTTTCATCGCGTCGACGAACGTGGTCTCCTGACCGATCACATCCAGCAACGTCGACCGAGAGATGGTAACCGTCGCGAGCGCATCCTCTTGGTGAGTACCACGAGTCGAGTAGATGGTGCGGTTCGACACGCCAAGTGTCCAACGCTCGTCGGGTGAATTGCGCAGGTCCGTGAAGACCCAGTTGATTGCGAGTGCGACGCCACCCAATTGCTCGGACATCGTGCGAACCGCCAGCGCGTCGAAGACCTGTTCGATGGTCATCTCGCGCAGCACGCCGCGTGCACGGACGTTGGAATTGGGGTTCGACGGCGGCCCCTTGCGAAGTTCTTGTGCGCCCATCAAATACGCATTTCGGAACGTGGATGACTCCGCTTGGTACGCCAACTGCTCGAGCGCATCTGCTTGCAGGTTTCGCGCGGTTTCGTTTGTCGGGTCGGCAAACACGAGGTGATTCACCAACTCCGCCACCCAGCGATAGTCACCGCGTTCGAACGCTTCCCGCGCATGCGCGAGGAGGGCTTCCGCGCCGCCGGCAAGCGCGACGTATCGACGTCCAACCTCCGTTGGTGGCAGTTTGTGCAGATTCGCAGGATTGCCGTCGTACCAGCTCAAGTAACGCTGATACACGGCCTTCGCATTGTGGACGAGATCACCGTAGAACCCGCGTGTGTGTTCATGAGCGAGGAATTCGTCGGGTAGCTGGAGTGTTTCCGCAATTTCCAAGGGAGTGAGTCCGAGATTCGCGTGCCGCATCGTCTGGTCGTGGATCCATTTGTACAAGTCGCGTTGCAGTGTCAAGAACTCCCGAAGATCGTCTCCACCCCATCTCGGCCAGTTGTGCGATGCAAACAGCACCTCGGCACGTTCGCCGAACATCTGCAGGCTCTCGTTGATGTACTTCGACCAATTAAGTGCGTTTCGAACCAGTGCACCGCGAATCGGCACCAGGTTGTGCATTGTGTGCGAGCAGTTCTCCGCCATGCAAAGCGCCTTGAGGTCCGGGAAGTAGAAGTTCATCTCGGCCGGCGCTTCGGTTTCCGGAGTGAGCTGAAAGATCACCCGGACTCCGTCCACCAGAAGTTCTTGTCCCGTTGCGGTGATCTCCTCCGACGGAGCCAGCAACGTTGGTGGGCTGATTGGCACGGCGGTGCCGAGACCACAGTCCACGTGTCCACGGGGCCCCGGGGGCAACAACGGTCCGAACTGGTACGTGGCGCGACGCACCATGGCCGGGCCCGCAATCACGTTCTCCCCGACGGTTTCGCGCAGGAAGTGTTCCGGGGCGATGACGCGACATCGTCCCGCGTCGACATCCTCACGCGAGGTAACACCCAACACACCACCGAAGTGGTCGGCGTGTGAGTGGGTGTAGATCACCGCGGTAACGAGTCTCGTCTCCACGTGCAGATTGATGAGTTCTAGGGCGGCGCGAGCAGTGAACTCCGTCGTCAATGGATCGACCACGATCCAACCGGTGGCACCACGAATGAAGGTGATGTTGGAGATGTCGTATCCACGCACCTGCCACACGCCATCGATGACGTTGAACAATCCGTGATGCGCGTTCAGCACTGCGTGTCGCCAGAGATTGGGATTCACCGTGTCCGGCGCAGCGTCCCCATTCCTCAGAAACTCGTAGGCGCCGACGTTGAATACCACGCGACCTTCCGGCGAATCGATGGTGGATGACGACAACGACGCGATGTGTCCACGCCGAACTCGCTCGAGGTCGGAAGGGTCGGGTGTGCGTTGTGCCGCTCGGCGGTTGGCCGCAACGGTATGGGGTGAGGCGTCTTTTGGCTGTGGGGCTGCGCTGTCCGACAAGGTCACGCTCGGACACTACCGAAGTGCCAAATCGCACTCGGCCGTCCCAGTTGATTGCATGTCGCACGATTGCACGTCGGACTGCGACTGTAGTTTGATGGCCGATGCGGCGATTCGAGGTTCTGTTTACAAGCATCGCGCTAATTGCGCTGGCCGGATGCACTTCAACGACGGACAATCGCAATGCCGACGGTGCCCTGGTCGACAACACCAAGGGTGTCGTTTCAACGACCACCGCTGAACCGTCTCCGGTAGCGGAGCCAAGCGTGGCAAGTGTCGTGCCACCGGGATTCGAGTCGATCACGACCGCTGATGGGCGTATTCGGTCGTACCGGATAGTCGATTTCTCCAACGGGGAACCTGCTCCTCTTCTCTTCGTCCTGCATGGCTTTGGCGGAACGGCCGCCATGATGAGTGAGTCCTCTGAAATCGACCAGACATTCGCCGATCGCTACGACCTTTACCCCGTTGTGGTGTATCCGAACGGTACCGGTGCAGAATCCGGGCTACCTCAGTCGTGGAACGCCGGGGGATGTTGCCCGTTTTCCACCTTCGATCTCGTCGACGACGTTGCCTTCTTCGATCAACTCATCGACGCGTTAACCATGGAGTACGACGTCGACCCCGAGCGTGTATGGGTGGTCGGTCACTCCAATGGCGGCATGATGGCGTATCGATTGGCTTGCGAGCTCTCGACCCGTATCACCGCCATAGGTGTGGCAGCCGGCGCGATGATGATCGACTCGTGCTCACCGACGCAATCCGTGTCGGCGCTCCACGTGCATGGCGAACTGGACACCGTAGTTCCACTCCTTGGTGGCGATATTGCTGGAATCGTGTTTCCGAGCGCCCGGCAGTCCGTCGACGTCTTCATGCGCAACGGAACTGGCGTTGCCAAACTCGTCAGCAATCCTGCGTGGACGCACGACTGGCAACCCGACTGGACCGCACTTTTCGCGGAGTTTCTAGCGGCCCAATAACTTTCGAAGCTGAGCCGCAATTCGAAATGCGCGCGACGCTTCCAGCACGGCTACTCGCTCACGAGCACGGTCGCGTTGCTTGGTCAGCTTGTCGATACGCGAGTTGATCTGAATCATCTGTGCTTGCAGCTGGTCCTGTCTCTGGCGTAGCACCTGGAGGTCTTGTTGAGCGAGTGATAGGTGATGCACGGCACTGTCACGCTCCTGGGTAAGTTCCTTTCGAGCAATGACGAATTCGGCCACCTTCGACTCCGTGTATTGGCTGAATTCCTCGTACTTCATTCGCAGGCCGTGTGCCTCCTCGAGGAGGTCGGCAATCAATTGATCGCGTTCATCCGTCGTCTCAGTCATCCGAACACCGCGTTTCCCATGGCATACTACGGTAACGATATGCGCAACGTCAGATTTCTTTCGGTTGTCGTTCTGCTTCTCGCGGCCGTGCCGGCATCGTCGGCCCAGGCGGTGGTGGAGTGGGAATTGAAGGAGGACTCGACGTCGCTCGGACTCACCGGCGTGTCACCACACGTGGAGCGCACCGGAAACGTGGATCGGCTGTGGTATCCGGGCGGACTCTCCGGAACCGCGGTCGCCGACTGTTCGGACGCGGGAAGTTGCACGAGTGTTCCCGTCAGCGGACGTCTCGGCAGCGACTTCACCGCCATTACCCTGCCCGACGGCACTCGACGGGCGTACTTCGTGGAAATCACACCTGGTGCACCGACGAAGTCGGTTGCTTCTGCACCGTGCACCTCATCGGCGTGTACTGCGGTCGGAACGTCGACGGTGGCGAATCCTGAATTGACCGTCTCCCAGAACACGAAAGCCTGGGGGGTTCCCGATGCGGTGGTCACTCCGGACGGGCGCATCAGGCTGTACGTCGTCGAGTCCCCCGTCGAAGGCAACTGCACCGAGAAACTCGCGAGCTACATCTCGTCCGACGGCATCACCTTCACCAAAGAGCCAGGCTGGCGACTCGAGAACGGAATCGCCGTCGATCCGGAGATTCTGCGTGCAAAGAACGGTGACTGGCTGATAGTGCTCGCCGACGGACCGGGGTGTGGTGATCGTGTCCAGAGGCTCTACACATCCACCTCGCTGGACGGGCTCGTGTGGTCCGCTCCACAGCGCCTCTCTGGTTCGGGGTCTGATCTACGTCGTTTGGACCCGACCGGATACGAGGTGTCACCGAACGTGTATCGGGTGTACTACGCAACCGCCACCCCCGGTGTGCTCGGGGATGTGACCTACACGATCAAACGCGGAACCATTCGAATTCGGGACACCTCCAATGGTGGTGACGTCGGCATTACTTCCAAGCCATCCGGCAAGAACTCGACGGTCAAGAAGGCATCGAAGAAGATGACCACCTGCGTGAAGGGCAAGGTCGTGCGGAGGGTATCCGGCGCGAAATGCCCGAAGGGTTTCAAGAAGAAGTAGCCGTATGCGGAAAGCCGTCGTGATCATCGCGACGGTGTTCTCCACCTTGGTGTCCGCAAAGGTTGGAGCGTCTGCACCGTCGAGCAACGACGCCAAGAACGACCAACGCAAGAAGCGGAACGAGTGGGTGTACACCTTCCCCGTCTCCGGTCCGGATGTGTTCTACCCGCGCGATCACCTCAATTATCCCGCAGCCGATCTCACCGGTTGCCGTCAACTGGTGCGCTCACCTATTTCGGGCGTCATCACCGACGTGCGTGACATCGACAAATGGGATCCGGCCATTGACGACCCGGGTACTCGTGGTGGTCTCACCATCACCATGCACGGCGACGATTTCGTTCGCTACTACTTCTCGCACCTCGGTCGCCTTATGGTTAAGAAGGGTCAACGAGTGGAGTCGGGCCAGAAAATCGCGACGGTCGGTCAATCGGGCAACGCCAAAACCTCGCTCTGTCACCTGCACTTCGGAATGTCGCGCATCTGTCCGATGTCCGAGCAGAACGTGCGACGGGGCGAGGTGTGGCCGCAGCCCTACCTCGACGATTGGAAACGTGGGGTCAACACTTCACCAAACAAAGAGATCCAGCGACTCACTCGCAAGAGCCCGGCAGCATGTCTGGTTGCTGCGACGGCACAGCGACGCGGTGGGGACGGGTGACGCCCAACTAGCGGTAGTACGGATTCGCACCTGTTGCGTGATCGGTAAGGTCGCGCACGTGAGTGATGGTGCTCACCTGGTCGGTGATGATCTTCTGCACACCCTCCAACATGGTCTGCTTGCTCATCGAACAACCATGACAACCACCACCCATGGTGAAGTACGCGGTGCCTTCCTTGTCGTGGCCGGCAAAGGTCACGAATCCTCCGTGCGACGCCAACATCGGATTCACATCGACTGAGACGATTGCCTCGATTTGCGCGGAGGTTTCGTCGTCACGAACCAATCCTTCCACCACTGGGGCCCTCGGGCGGTTGGGGTTGCGTAACACCAGTCCGGCCTGATCGTTGTAATCGAGTTCCGAACCGCGCAGCGAATCCACGTCGCTGCCGGGCATGATGAACTTGAAACCATCGATGGTGCGAACCTCGTCGGTGAACGCCGATTTGAGGTACTCCTCGAAGACCAGGTCGTAACGAAAGTCTTCACCCGGCCCCGAAACGATCGAGAGCCGTAATCCCAACTTTTCTGCATCGGGCTCGGTGGCGCGAAGCTCCTTCAACTTGGAAAGAGCGGTGGGCGTCACCGAAATGATGGTGTCGCGCGGCTGTTCCGAATCGAACGGGGAAACGGGTGCCAGAGCGCCTGCTGCGAGCGGCGAGGTCTTGGAATCCGACACGTCCCGCAGGCTACTGAGCGTCTGCATTCCCTACTGTGCCGATGCCATTAGTGTTTCGGTCACACGCACGGGGAGTCCGGGGTTCTCGGACTGAGAGGGTGGAAGCCACCACCGACCCGCAGACCTGATCTGGGTAATGCCAGCGGAGGGAGCAACATGACAACCGAAGCACCATCGGGTTCCACCGCCATCGTGCTGCTCGGCGGCGAGACCGTCGACATTCCACCACTCGGAACGATTCCCGCAGACTCGCTCGTCGTGGCAGCCGACTCCGGAGTGGAAGTTGCCCGGTTACTCGGACTCGACGTGGACGTGGTGGTTGGCGACATGGACTCGATATCGCCGACGGCGCTCTCGGCACTTCGAACACTCGGTACCGAGGTGGTCCGACATCCAGCCGACAAGAACGAGAGCGACGCCGAACTCGCCCTTCGTTTCGTGCGTGATCGCGGCGTCCGACGGGTAATCCTCGTTGGCGGCGGTGGGGGCCGACTCGACCATCAACTCGCACTCTTTGCGGTGATGTTCATCGATGAATTGCGCGATGCCCGTGTGGAGGCTCGGCTTGCACGCTCGCGGGCGTACGCCGTTCGTGACGGTGCCGAGATCAGCATCCCCTGTGCGATGGGCGACAACGTCGGGCTCCTCCCGTTCGGCGGTGATGCGCACGGCGTCACGACGATTGGTTTGCAATGGGCCCTCTCCAATGATTCGTTGAGGGTCGCCGCATCGCGGGGCATCAGCAACCGTGCGGTTTCCACCGACGTACGGGTGTCCGTCGGCTCCGGTCGATTGATCGTCACCGTCGACTCCACGAACGTGCAGGGTGTTGCCTCGTGAGGTACGCACGCCTCACTCCCCTGGGGCTACGACTCGTATGCGGCATCGTCGGACTTGCCATCGGTCTGGGTGTTTCCGCGTGCTCCACCGTGGAGCGAGGTGAACCCGAGAAGATCACGCTGCGACTGCTGGCCCACGACTCATTCACGCCCACCGAGGGCATCTTCGACTCCTTCACCGACCGCACCGGCATCGGTGTGGACGTCGTTCGTGGTGGCGATGCCGGCACCCTGGTCACCAAGGCGGTGTTGGCATCCGGAAATCCCGAGGCCGATGTGCTGTGGGGTGTCGACAACACCCTGCTGTCGCGAGCCCTCGTAGCCGACGTCTTCCTGCCCTATCTCAACGTTCACCGCGAAGATCTCGAACCGATGGCGCGGGACCTCTCACCGAACGGTGCGGTGACTCCGGTTGATTCCGGTGACGTCTGCATCAACTACGACAAGGAATGGTTTTCTGCACGCAACGTCTCGCCACCGCTCACCCTGCAGGCCCTCACTTCGTCCACCTACCGGAACCTGCTGGTTGTTCCGAACGCAGTGTCATCATCGCCGGGACTCGCGTTCTTGCTAGCGAGCATTGCCGAGTTCGGCGATGCATGGCCGGATTGGTGGCGGGCACTGCGCGACAACAACGTGCTCATCGTCGAATCGTGGAGTGACGCGTACTACGGGCACTTCACCGCAGCGTCGGATGGCACTCGCCCACTGGTGGTGAGTTATGCAACGAGCCCGCCCGCCGAGGTGTTGTTTGCCGAACCACGACCGAAACGGGCTCCAACCGCCGTTGCTGCACTCACGTGCTTCCGGCAGTACGAATTCGCGGGCATTCTCCGGGGCACCAAGCACGAAGAGGCCGCACGTTCGCTGATCGACTTCCTCGTGTCGAAGGTCTTCCAGGAGGATCTCCCGCTCACGCAGTTCGTCTGGCCGATCAACACCACCGCCAAGGTGCCGCAAGAGTTTCTCGACTTTTCACTGCGGCCCGAGAATCCGCTGACGATCGACCCTGCCATCATTGCTTCGCGTCGTGCCGAGTGGCTCGACACCTATAGCGACATCGTGTTGCGATGACGTCGGCACGCACTCGCCCTCCGACCGACCCGGTGTTTCACCCGCTCGTCGGTCCTGGAGCGGCATTCATCCCCGTGGCGTGGTTGGTTGCATTCCTGGTGGTGCCGGTCGTCTTGCTCGTCACTGGTAACACCGGTTTCGATGATGTCACTCGGGTCCTCACGCGTCGCTCGACATGGAACGTGGTGTGGTTCTCCACTTGGCAGGCTGCGCTCAGCGTCGCAGCGACCTTCGTCATTGCCACACCCGTGACCTGGTTGATCTCCCGGCACCGGTTTCGTGGGCGTCGCGCACTTCGCGCCGTGGCGACCGTCGGCTTTCTCCTGCCTTCCGTGGTGGTTGCCACCTCATTCCTTGCCGTACTACCGCGATCGTTGCATTACAGCGTGTTCGCAGTGGTGATTGCCCATGCCTACTTCAACATCGCCGTGGTGGTCCGAGTGGTCGGTGCACGCGCCGAGTCGTTGGATGCCCAACTCTCGCTCGCTGCGCAAACACTCGGCGCAACACCGCCCATGGCGTGGCGAACCATCACCGTGCCGATGCTGCGCAACTCCATCGCATCGGCCGGCACCGTCATCTTCCTCTACTGCTTCGGTTCGTACGCCGTCATTCGGGTACTCGGGGGTCCGCGACGAAGCACCATTGAGAGTGCCATT
Organism: Ilumatobacteraceae bacterium; assembly: GCA_023262255.1. Taxonomy (GTDB): domain Bacteria; phylum Actinomycetota; class Acidimicrobiia; order Acidimicrobiales; family Ilumatobacteraceae; genus F1-60-MAGs027. The sequence goes on along the minus strand of JALRBT010000004.1, from coordinate 14,269 downwards.
GCCCTACGTGCATTCGGCATCGGTGACGTGGGTGGCGCCTCGGTACTGGCTCTCCTCCAGATGCTGTGTATCGGAGTGGTGGCAGGCGCCATTCACCTCTTGGCTCGCAGCACTGGAAAGCCAACCCGCGCACCGTCGGCGATGCTCCCCACGATCCCCGACGATCGGCGTGGAACCGCCATCGCAATTGCAGCGGTAACGGTTGCTTTCGTCATTGCGCCACTCTCGGCCCTGTTCTGGCAGTCCGTTCACGTGGGTGACACGATCTCCATCCGTGCGTGGAGATCGATCTTCAACACGTCACTCATCGAGAGTGTGTGGACATCGACCCGAACGGCCCTCGTAGCAGGACTCGTCGGAACGGTGCTCTGCATCCTGGCGACCCTTGCAATCACCAGACTTCGAACCGGTGGAAACGTGGTGAACTCGCTCACGCTGGCGCCCTTGGCAATGTCTCCCGTCACCATCGGGCTCGGACTGCTCGTCACATTCGACTCGGGATGGTTCGATTGGCGCTCTCGTTGGTGGTTCGTGGCACTTGCCCACACCTTGGTTTCGTTTCCGCTGGCGGTGCGAGTGCTGGTTCCCGCCTGGCGCACCACGCCGGTCGGCTTGCATCGGGCCGCAGCAGTACTCGGTGCCGGCGGTGGGCGACGTCTCATCGACATCGACCTACGACGAATGCGACCCGCAATCGTTGCGTCACTCGGTTTGGTCGTTGCCGTATCGCTCGGCGAGTTTGGTGCGGCAGCGATGTTGTCGCGCGAAGGTGCGGAGACGATTCCGGTGGCCATCGCCCGATTGCTCTCCCGGACGGGTGACGAGGTACGGGCACAGGCGTTCGCCTTGGCGTCGATTCTCGTCGTGGTGTGTGTGATGACACTTGCAATCGTGGAGACGGCACTCCAGCGGGGTGAGCATGCTTCGCGTCGTTGACCTCGCCGTCGAACGAGGCGAACGCTTGATTCTCCGCGGCGTCTCACTCTCCGTTCAATCGGGTGAACGACTCGCCATCCACGGTCCGAGTGGGTGTGGAAAGACCACGTTGCTTCATGCGATCGCCGGTCTACTTCCCGCTCACCGTGGCGCCATCCATGTCGACGGCGCCGATGTCACACACGTACCCGCGCATCGTCGAGGTGTGGGGCTCGTCTTCCAGGACAATCAACTCTTTCCCCACTTCGACGTCGCCGACAACGTGTCGTACGCGCTCCGTGTTCGCGGTGTCTCCAAGCGGGAACGCAATCGTGTCGCTGACAAGTGGCTGTCGCGCGTTGGCCTGGACGGTTTTGCCCACCGGGAAACATCCGACTTGTCGGGAGGTGAAGCCAAACGAGTGGCACTGGCTCGCACACTCGCCGGGACGCCACGGGTGGTGTTGCTCGACGAACCACTCACCGGACTCGACCCCCTGCTGCACGAACAACTACTGGCCGACCTCCGTAACCTCTTTGATCACCTCGGCACCACGGTGGTGCACGTCACCCACGACCGTGCCGAAGGCTCCGCGCTCTGTCACCGGTCGATCGACCTCCAGTCGCCACCAGACTCAATTCCATGACTTCATCGAGTTTCATCGTTCGCCGTATCTCACTCGACGAAGCCCTGCCCGTTCGCCTCGACGTGTTGCGCCGCGGCACACCTGCACATGATGCCGCATACGACGGCGACCACGAGTCCACCACCGTGCACATCGGCGCAGCACTGCTCGACTCCCGGTCGATCGTTGCGACATCCACATGGCTGGTGCGCCCCTGGCCCGGCGACCAGGGTCCGTTCGCCGTGCAGCTTCGCGGAATGGCGGTGCGTGATGCAATGCAGAACACCGGGGTTGGTCGGGCACTGATCGATGCCGGTATCGCCCACGCACGATCACTCGGTGCACGATGGGTGTGGGCCAAGGCACGTGACAGCGCCCTGTACTTTTACGAACGATGCGCGTTCTCGGTGGAGGGCGAACAGTTCATCGAGCCAGCCTCCGGCGTGCCGCACCACCTCGTACTTCTGGACCTTGGTTCGTAAACGCGCTACGACTCGAACGTCACGGTGGTGGCGTACTGCAACGTGGTGCCATCGGCCAGCACGGCGTCGAAGTCGAGCATCCAATCACCCGGGGTGGGCACACGGACGTCGAAGTGAAAGTGGTTGACACCACTGTTCTCGAACGTAAGTTTCAGCGCCGACTGCGCATCATCGATCGGACGAAGAACTCCGGTTACCGACAGCACCTGCTGCAATTTGCCACCCGGAGGCGCAAATTCCATGTGAACGATGACGTCGCCGACGTTGGTCGGTTCCACGATCACGTCGGCGATGACGTCCCGAGTGACGAGCGAAACATTGAACGCATCCTCGCCACCGTGGCTGTGCACACCTTCACGTGGCCCGCCCGAAGCTTCTTGCGAGTCGTCGGCGCCGCCACATGAGACGAGCACGATGGCCAGCGACGCAATCGCCCGAACGGAGCGCTTCATGTACCTCCCCTTCCCAAACGTCATCTAGTAAGGGTCGGCAGGTGGAATGCCGTCCACGGTCACCCGGTTGTAGAACCACGCCAATCGTTCGTTCGGCGAAAGTTTCTGCAGCGTGTCAGGCAGCGTGGTGAGACCCATCGGCTTCCTGGCCTTCCAGCCCATCACCTTGCGGTCCAGGTCGTATCGCACGAACAGAGGGTCCCAGTCGTGCCAGGTGTAGCCAATGTTGAGGTCGGCATGGTGCACCTCCACTTCGCACCAACGCATGAGCACCAAGTCGCTAATTGCTACCCGCGAGCCATCGGAGTGCGACTTGATGCCGAAGCCACTCCATGTCGTGGCCGTCGCCCCGGCCCATGCCGCCTCGAGCGCATAGATCGAGACACGAACATCGGCAATCAAGTCGCTTGCCAGTCGGTGTGCGCCCGCTTCGATTTCCGCAACTCTCGTTTCCATGCCGCCCCGGTAAAACTCAACCTCGGCACCCCGGCTGGCTGCCTCGAACATTCGCGAGTGGCTGTCGGCGTTGCGCGCAAGATGGTTGAGTACATGACCACGCGTCCATCCCGACAGGGGTGATGGAGTGCGACAATCGTGGTCGGTCAACTGGGAAATTGCGGCGAGTAGCCGCTGGTGCGACGCAGCGCACCCGGCAACCTGTGCGTCAAGGGCTCGTGCGGCTGCACCATCCACTGCTATTGCACCTCGTTGGGACTGCGTTGCGGCACCACCACCACCGTACCGTCGTCCGCATGAATGACTCGTGCCGAAACGCCGTAGAACTCGTTGAGTGTTTCGCTTCGCAGCACTTCACGCGCACTACCGCGCGCCACGACAACACCTTGATGCATCAGCAGCAACCGATCCGAATACAACCCGGCGAGTGTGAGATCGTGCATTGCCGAAACGACCACGAGGTTGCGTCGGCGACGCAGCTGGTCGACCAGCTCCAGCGCATGTTGTTGATGGCCAAGGTCCAGCGCACTCGTTGGTTCGTCGAGCAACAACACCGGAGCTTCCTGGGCGAGGGCTCGGGCAATCACCACGCGCTGGCGCTCGCCACCCGAGAGCGTTCCCAGCGGTCTGCGTGCGTACACCGATAGCGAGAGTTCCTCGACGAGTGATGTCACCACACGGCGATCCCGCGCGGATTCTCGACCGAAGGTGGAGATGAAGGGATTGCGGCCGAGCATCACGTATTCACTCACCGACATGTCATCCGGCAGCAGCGGATTCTGCGGAACGAAGGCCACCTTGCGCGCCAGTTCGCGGGCGCTGAACGAATCCAGCGCTCCGCCATCGAACAGAACATCACCGGAACACGTAACCAGCCCGGCGATTGCCCGCAACAACGAGGATTTTCCGGCGCCGTTCGGACCGATGAGGCACAACCACTCGCCAGCAGCCAGGGATTCATCCACGTTGCTCACCACGGCGCATCCGCCATACTCCACGCGTACGCCGCGAAGTGCAAGCGATGTCATCGTTGCATTCCATTCATAACGGTGGTCACTGACGAACCTCACGCATACGCAGCAGGAACAAGAAGAATGGTGCCCCGAAGAATGCCGTCACCACGCCTATGGGGGTTTCGGAGGGTGACGTGAGTAGTCGTCCGGGAATGTCCGCGCCGATCAGGAACACGGCACCGGCGAACATGCTCAATGGCAGCACGATTCGATTCGAAGATCCCATCAACAATCGAACGGCGTGCGGAACGATGATGCCCACGAAGCCGATCAATCCGCTCACGGCCACCGCGGCCGACGTACCAAGCGTTGCGGCAAGCACCACCACCACTCGCACCTGGTTCACGTTCACTCCGAGGGCGCGGGCCTCGTCGTCACCCACCCGCAATACGTCGATGACTCGTCGGTACATCAGCAGAATGATGGAACTCGTCAGAATGTAGGGAAGAACCAGTCGAACGTCGCCCCACGTCGCGGACGTGAGACGTCCCAAGATCCACGAATACACCTGACGGACCACGTCGTTGTTGCGCTGCAACACGAAGGTTTGGATGGCGGTCGCCAGCGAGGTCACCGCCACACCCGCCAACACCAGCGTCGTAGCCGAGCGCGAACGACCGAACGCGGTACCAACGGTGTACGTGAGAGCAACCGCGACGACTCCGCCGACAAATGCCGCCAACGGCACCGGGTCGACGGGCCACGTGGACGTCGTATCGCGAGCGACGGAAAATGCCAGGGTTGCGCCAAGTCCCGCGCCGGCGGCAACACCGAGCAGATACGGGTCGACGAGCGGATTGCGAAAAACGCCTTGATAACTGGCTCCGGCAAGCGACAACATGGCCCCGACCACGGCAGCCAACACCACACGTGGAGCACGAATCTGCCACACGATGTTCCACTGCGCATCGCTCACGCCACTGTCGATGGTGGTGAACGGCAAACGATCGAGCAATGCGACGGGTACTCGCCACCATGCGGGGCCGGCTGGGCCGAGCATGAGTCCCACGACCGCCACGATCACCACGGCGAAGCCACCCAACAGCCACCACACTGCGCGACCGGCGCGCTCTTCGCTGAATGCGGTGGGTGTCGTCATGGTATGTGCGCCGATCCGATTACGACTTGGCGAGTACGGATTCCACCGCTTCGGCCACGGTTCGTACGAGCTCCACCAAACGCGGCCCCCATCGGGAGGCGACGTCATCGTCCAGCGAGATTATCGAACCGGTCTTCACTGCGGTGAGGCCTCCCCACCCGTCGCGAGCGGCCACCGTTGCTGCAGACTGTGCACAGCACTTTGTGTCCGCCAGGAGGATGATGTCGGGGTCCTTCTCCACGATGACCTCGGCCGAGAGTTGTGGATAATCGTTTCCCTCTTCCACGCCATCTGCGATGTTCACCAAACCGAGCATGCCCATGATTCCGCCGATGAACGTGGTGGATGTAACGGTGTAGGGCGTTGGATCGAGCTCGTAAAAGTAGGTGAGCGGAGGATTCGCCTTGTCGGTTTCGGCGATGATCGATTCAATTTCGGTTTGCATCTGTCCGGAGAGTTGCACTGCTTCGGCGAGTTGACCGGTCAGCTCACCGAGTTGTTCGATTTGTTCGTACGCACCTGCGAGGTCGGCCACCGCATATGCGGCGAACACCGGAATGGACAATGCGGTCAATTGCTCGACCAATTTGCCGGGGTCGTAACTGATGACCACCAGATCGGGTTGCAAGGCGGAGATTGCCTCCACGTTGGGCTGATAGGCATCGAGCTTCTCGATTGACGCCGTCTCCTCCGGGAAGTTGGAGAAGTTGTCCACGGCGATCACGCGATCACCGGCACCAATGGCAAACAGCATCTCGGTGGCCGAGGACGACAGCGAGATGATTCGTTGCGGCTCGGCCTGGATGGTCAGGTCGCCGACGGTTGCGGGAAACTCCGCGATTTCCGTGGGTTCCACCGCCCGTGTCGCAGTGGAAGCAGTCTCCGCGGATTCACCCGATGAGTCACCGCACGCAGCCAGTGATGATGCCAACAAAAAAAGGCCGGCGATGCCGGCCAGTCGAGGAAACTTCATGATGTTCTCCTTGCTCTTCTCGCGAGAGCGGTAGATGAATCACGCGCGGCAGGCGACCGGACTTACGACGTACCGACGTGTATCGGAAGTCGCATTACCGTTGCGGGACAGTGCCGGAATCTCACCGGACTTCGCTGACGAGCATGCACCGCAACTATTGCCGCGGCACTCCCGACGGTAGCAGGTGCCTGAGTCCGCGGCGAACGCCGCAACGAACCCGGTCAGCCGGTAACGAGCGTGGTGAGGCGCGAGATGCCTTCTCGCAAATCGTCGTCGCCGAGTGCGAAGGAAAAGCGGGCGTACCTCGGCGCCCCGAAGGCCTCGCCCGGAACGAACGCAACCTTTGCCTGGTCGAGCACCAGGTCGGCCAACTGCATGGTGTCGTCCGCGGTGACACCACCGATGTTGCGATGCAACAGCCCACTGAAATTGGGGAAGCAATAGAACGCACCTTGTGGCTTCATGCACGTGACACCGGGTATCTGCATGAGCATGTCATGCATAAGAGTGCCGCGCCGTTCGAACGCAGCTCGCATGCGAGCAACGTCATCCAGCCCACCGGTGAGTGCCGCCAGTGCCGCATATTGCGCCACGTTGGACACGTTGCTGGTGGTATGGCTCTGGAAGTTGATCGCAGCCTTCATCACGTCCGTGGGTCCGATCATCCAACCCACACGCCAACCCGTCATCGCGTACGTTTTCGCAACACCGTTGACGATTACACAACGATCGGCAATCTCCGGCACCAGCGTGGGCATGGAGTGGAACTGGTGTCCGCCGTAGGTGAGATGCTCGTAGATCTCGTCGGTCACCACCCAGATGTCGTTCGCGGCAGCCCACTTGCCGATGGCGATGGTTTCCTCGCGGGAATACACCGCACCACTCGGGTTGTCGGGGGATACGAAGAGCAACACCTTGGTGCGCGGCGTTCTTGCACGTTCCAGTTGTTCGATGGTCACCTTGAATTCGGTCTCCTCGGTGGTGTCGACTACTTTTGGCACGCCGCCCGCGAGTGTGATGGCCTCGGGATAGGTGGTCCAATACGGCGCCGGGCAGATCACTTCATCACCCGGGTCGCACAATGCTGCGAACGCCACGAACACCGCGTACTTGCCACCCACCGTCACCAACACCTGGGACGACGAACACTCAAAGCCACTGTCACGTTTGGTTTTGGCAACGATCGCGTCGCGTAGAACCGGTAAACCTGCAGCAGGCGTGTAGCGGTGGGCCTTCGGATCGCGAGCCGCCTTCACTGCGGCTTCCACGATGTGTTCCGGTGTGGGGAAGTCCGGTTCACCGGCACCGAAACCGATGACGTGTTCACCCTTGGCCTGCAAGGCCTTTGCTTTTGCATCCACCGCCAGCGTCGCCGATTCGGCAATTGCGGCGAGTCGAGCCGACACCCTTGACTTCTTGTTCGTGGGTGTTGAACTCGTCGACATCCCTGCCATGCTAAGACGGTGACGAAGCAGCCCACTACTCCGTTCGCGATTCCAGCCGCGATGTTGCCGGCCGATGGACGCTTCGGCTGCGGACCATCCAAGGTGCGTGACGCACAACTCGACGCCCTCTCCCGTGAAGGCCGTCGCCTCATGGGCACTTCTCATCGCCAGGCGCCCGTCAAGAAACTCGTGGGCTCCGTGCGTGCCGGCCTGCGCGAGCTGTTCTCGCTGCCCGACGGGTGGGAGGTGGTGTTGGGCAACGGGGGTTCCACGGTGTTCTGGGACGTTGCCACGTTCGGACTCATTCAGCAGTGCAGCCAGCACCTGGTGTTCGGAGAGTTCTCCCAAAAGTTCGCCGATGCCGTTGCGGCCGCCCCGCATCTTGGCGAGCCAATCATCGTTGCGTGCCATCCCGGTGCACATCCCCAACCACGGCCAAGCGACGCCGACACCCTGTGTCTCACCCACAACGAAACATCCACTGGTGTCGCCATGCAACTCACGGACGACGACGCAGCAAGTGCGGCTCGCCACAACGGTGCAGGTGATGCGCTGGTTCTCGTGGATGCCACATCGGCCGCTGGCGGTCTCGTATGGGCTCCGAGCGGTGTCGACGTCTACTACTTCGCTCCGCAGAAGTCGTTCGCCAGCGACGGAGGACTCTGGATTGCGTGTTGTTCACCTCGCGCAATCGAGCGAATCGAGTCGATTACGGCATCAGGTCGCTGGACGCCCGCATCGCTCAGCCTCAAGATTGCACTCGACAACTCCCGCGCCGACCAGACCTACAACACCCCGGCCATTGCCACGCTGTTCCTGCTCGACCAACAGGTGCAGTGGATGTTGCAACAGGGTGGGATGCAGTGGTGCGCACGGCGAACCGCGGAATCGGCCTCGATCATCTACCAATGGGCAGAGTGCAGCAGCTTCGCCACGCCATTCGTGGGTAAACCCGAGCACCGCTCGAACGTGGTGGCAACCATCGACCTCGAGGATGTTGAAGCAAACGACGTCAACACGATCCTTCGACACAATGGCATCGTCGATACCGATGGCTACCGCAAGCTCGGCCGCAATCAGCTGCGAGTGGGGATGTTCCCGGCAGTGGAGCCAAGCGACGTTGCCGCCCTCACCGGGTGCATCGACTACGTGGTCGATCGCCTACACGCATAACTCATGCAGCACTACTCCGATTCCTATCCGACCGTCGAAGAGGTGCTCGACTCGCACATTGACGAGATTCCACAACTCCACCGTCCGGTCATGTTGGTGGCCCTGCAGGGCTGGTTCGATGCCACGAGAGCCGCAACTGGTGCACTCGACTGGCTGATGGACGCTCGGAACTGTGTCACCGTCGCCAGCATCGAATCGGACCCGTTCTTCGACTTCACACAGGCACGTCCGGAGATATGGATCGACGAGGACGACGAGCGCCACGTTCGCTGGCCGGAGAACGAGGTGGTCGCCGTGCACAACGCCACCGACGGTCGCGACCTGGTGATCATCTCGGGAGTGGAGCCACATCTGCATTGGCCAACCTTCGTCGCCTGCATCGTGAAGTGTGCCAGGGACCTGCGGTGTGCGGCCGTGGTGACCGTCGGCGCGATGCTCGATGCGGTACCCCATACCCGTACCCCGGTCGTCACCGGGAGCACCACCAGTAACGCATTGGCGAGCAAGCTCGGTCTCTCACGACCCCAGTACGAAGGCCCGACCGGGGTCATCGGCGTGTTGCAGGAGCGACTGGAGCAGGAACGGATTCCAGCGGTGTCGCTTCGCGTCGGCGTGCCGCACTACCTGGCGTCGTCCGAGCATCCCAAGTCATCGGCCGCTCTGCTTCGGCATTTGGAACGGGTGCTCGGGATCCCCACGCAACACGCCGGCCTCTACGAGGACATCCAGCGCTGGACCGAACTGCACGACGCAGCCGTCGAGGACGACGAACAAACGGTCCAGTACGTGCAGATGCTCGAGCGTGAGTACGACCGCCGTAACGACACGGTGCTTCCATCGGCCGACGACCTTGGTACCGCGTTCGAGCAGTTCCTGCGCGACCAGGAAGACGACTGAGTTCGCCCGCGACCACGGTGGCGACCGAGTTCACCCGGGGAACCCGGTGACAGCCGGGTTCACCTGAAATTCACTGCGTAGAGTCTCTCAACTTTGTTTGAGAGACCTAAAGTAGAAGCGTGGCCACCCAACGAAGCAGCCTTCAGCGTCGTGCCGAGGTCTTTGCTGCCCTCGGTGACCCTCGCCGTTTGGAGATTGCCGAGGAGCTGTCGCGGTCCGACCGCACACCTGGTGAACTCATCGAGAAGTTCGAGCTTTCGTCGGCACTTCTGGCGCATCACCTCGACGTGCTGGAGAGTGCAGGTCTCGTCGAGCGAACCAACTCGCACGCAGACGGCCGCAAACGATTCGTTCGACTGCTCCCACGCCATCGCGCAGTGCTTCACATCGCCGCAGCAGCACGCAAAGTGACGTTCGTATGCACACACAACTCGGCCCGCTCGCAACTTGCAGCCGCTCTGTGGCGCCAGATCGTGGGAACCCCAGCCGACAGCGCTGGAACGCAACCGGCAGCCGTCGTGCATCCGCTTGCAATCAAGGTTGCTGAGCGACATCGCCTGGATCTGAACGCGGCACGTCCGCAGCGCTACACGGCAAGAATGTGTCGTGAATCCACCGTCATCACGGTGTGCGATCAATCGCACGATGACCTCGCGAATCCACTCGCTCGCTTGCATTGGTCGCTGCCCGACCCGGTCGAAGCAGGTACGCCCACGGCATTCGAAGCCACGTATCACGAACTCATCAATCGAATACAGCTGCTCTCGAGCGGCAGGATGTCACCAAGCACGAACAGCGACGCAGCATGAATGAAACCCCTTCGGTCCTGTTCGTCTGCGTGCACAATGCAGGTCGCTCCCAGATGGCAGCGGGTTGGCTGCGGCACCTCTCTGCGGGATGCGTGAGTGTGTACTCCGGAGGCTCACTCCCGGCCGAGGCACTCAATCCGGCTGCCGTGGCGGCCATGCGGGAAGTGGGTATCGACATCACCGATCAATCACCCAAGGCCTTCACCACGGAAACCGTAAGAGCCGCCGATGTCATCATCACCATGGGATGTGGGGATACGTGTCCGATCTTCCCCGGCAGACGCTACGAAGACTGGGCGCTCGACGACCCAGCCGGCCTCGATATCAATGCGGTACGTCCAATTCGAGACGAGATTCGTCGACGAGTCGAGCGCCTCATGGTCGACCTTGGGGTGGCTATCAGATGACTCCACCGCTCCCGCGCCGTGTGATTGCCGAAGCGATCGGCACCGGTTTTCTGATCATTGCAGTGGTCGGCTCGGGCATCATGGCCAGCAATCTCACCGACGACGTGGCGGTGCAACTTTTGGCCAATGCTGGCGCAACCGTTGGCGCACTCATCGCCCTCATCCTCATGTTCGGTCCGATCTCGGGTGCACATTTCAATCCGATCGTGACGATCACCGATTGTGCCCTCAACGGTCGCTCCTGGCGGGAGGTGGTGCCGTACTTCGTTGCACAAACCGTGGGAGGTATTTCCGGAGCCGCCCTCGCCAACATGATGTTCGGACTGGATGTTCTCGGACCCTCGACCAAGATTCGAGATGGTGGCGGAATCTGGCTTGGCGAGGTCGTCGCAGCATTCGGATTGTTGTCGGTGATCTTCCTCATCGAACGACATCGAGCCGAAACGGTTCCGCTGGCGGTCGGTCTATGGATTGGTGGCGCCTATTGGTTCACGTCGTCCACGTCGCTCGCAAATCCAGCCGTCACGATCTCGCGAGCATTTAGCGAGTCATTTGCGGGCATCGCTCCCGAATCGGTTCCCATGTTCATCGTCATGCAACTCATCGGACTTCTCGTTGCATTGCCGCTTCTCAAACTCCTACGCGGTTAATCACCACGAGACGGGCCCCGGGCTCTCACCCGGGACCCGTCTACACCTCGCGAGGGGTACGAGGCGCGGCGCTACTTCGAGTTGATCAACTTCGCTTGGACCAGTGCCTTGTCCTTCAACGCCCCAGAAAGTGGTGCGTAGCCGAGTGCCTCGGCATTCGTCGGTGCAAAGGTGTTGAGGATCCACTGCAGATAGTCGCTCACGACCGCGTTCTTCGATGACTTTGCGGTCTTGCCCAGCACGTAGGTGACGGCGACGATCGGGTAGGCGGAGGTGTTCCGCTTCTGGGCGTAGTCGAACGTGACGAAGCCCTTCGTGTCCACTCGTGAACCGGAGAGGAACGCCGAGGCGGCAGCCGAAGTCGGCGCCATGTAGCGACCGGCAGCGTTGCGCACGTTTGCGGCCTTCATGCCCTTGGCTGCGCGGGTCGCATCGGTCACGAACGACACTTCGGTGTATCCGATGGTTCCGCTGTTGTCGGCGATGTAGTTGGAGACGTTGGCCGAACCACTCTGACCCTGGAAGCGCGAACCGAACGTGGCAACCTTGGCCGAACCACCGGGCACGCACGATGTGAATGCATCGTTCACGGCCCAGTCATTGTTCGCCGCATTCTTCATGAAGTTGCAGAAGTTGTTCGTCGTTCCCGAACCGTCGGATCGGTACACCACCGTGATGTCCTTGGACGGCATGGTGACCTTGGCTTCCTGGAAGACGGCGATTTCCTTGCCACCGAGTTTCACCGACAGCTTCGACTTCGCATTTCCGGTCGCGCTGAGCGTCACCTCGCCCCGCGACAGGGTTCCCTTCTTCACGGACTTCTTCGTGGTCTGGTCAATGATCTCGATGGTCTTGCCCTTGTAGGAACGCAGCACGCTCGGCACCGCCGACACCGTGATGTTCACGCTCGTGCGGCCGGTGGTGGCAATCAACGCGGTGGCGCCCTTCAGGTCCGACTTCTTCTTCGAGTTGGCCCAGGTGGGGCTCTTCTTCATGTCGGCGACGATTGCGGGGTCGTTCCACTTGGTGATGACTCCACCAAAGATGCCGTTGATCGTTCCCTCGCTGAGCGACAGGGTGGCACCCTTCAGCTCGTCGAGACGATATGCCACGGCGATTGCACCACCCACGTACGGTACGTACACCCAGTCGAACGAAGCTTCATCCTTCGTCGCCACCGCGGAATCCGAACCACCAAAGTCGGTGAGTCCAGCCTTAAAGTCGCGCTTGCCCTTCCCCGAACCACCTCCCGGATTGGCGTAGGACACGTTCTGACCGGTGGCCGCGTTGTAGGCAACGGTCGCGGCCGCCTGGAAATTCTGCGGAAAGGTGGCACCCGAGCCGTTGGCGCTCTCGGCCAGGGCGACGGTCCCCGCCCCAAGCGCACCCACCAGTGCGATGGCAACCGAGGTGATGAATTTCTTCTTCATAAGGTTCGTCTCTCCTTTTCAGAGTCGTTGATGTACGAACGAACCGTAGGTTCGGCAACTTTCGGGAGCCTGTCGAACGCACCACGGGAGCGTTTACGTGAGATGAATTTCGGGTGAACCCATCTGGATCGTCATCGACCAGAGGGACGCGAACTATTCGGAGTTCACCCTTCGCGCCTGACGCACTGCCCGCTCGCGGAGGGCCCCGGTGAGCGGTGCATAGCCGAGCGCCTCTGCATAACGCGGTGCGAAGTCGGTGAGAATCCAGAGAAGATACTCCGACACCACTTCGTTGCGTTCCGACTGCGCGGTGCGACCAAGTGCATACGTGACCGCTCCGATCGGATATGCGGTGGCGTTTCCGGTTTGAAGATAGTCGAAGGTCACGAAACCACGCTCATCAACCGATGACCCGGCAAGAAACGACGACACTGCCGAGGCCAATGGCGGTACGAATTCACCGGCAGCGTTACGAACGTTCACGGCGCGCATGCCGCGACTCCATCGTGACGGCTCGAGAATAAAGGAAACCTCGTTGTATCCGATGCTCCCGTCGGTATTGGAGACGTAGTTGGCGAGATTCGCAGAACCACTGTGACCTTGGAATCGTGATCCGTAACCTGCCACACGACTCGAACCGCCGGGAACGCACGATACGAATGCATCGCCGACGTCCCACTGCCCACTCGATGCCGCAGAGAGGAATCGACAGAAGTTGTTGGTCGTGCCCGATCCATCCTGGCGATATGCAACGGTGATTGGTGTATCCGGCATCTCCACCTCGACATGTTCGAATCTTGCGACTTCGGCATCTTCGAAGCGCACGGAGTAGGTGGCCCGAGGATCGCTTGGTACGACCAGCGTTACTTCACCGCGCTTGAGCAGCTCCCGTGCCAGCACTGAATCGGTGTTCGCATCGACCACCGTCACCGCCTCGTTCGACCGGGAGCGCAGGATGCTCGGGTTTGCCAGGACCGAGATGGAGAGGTTCGACTCGCTCGTGAGGTGAATCATCGCGGTGACACCGGAGACTTCCGATTCCCGTCGCGTGTTGGACCATGTCGCGCCGGTCGCCATGTCGGCGATGATTGCGGGGTGGTTCCAACGATCGATGGATCCATCGAAGATGCCGCCGATCGTCGATTCGCTGAGGGAAAGCACCGCGCCGTTCAGATCGTCGAGTCGATACGACAGCGCAACTGCACCACCAACGTATGGCACGTAGACCCAATCGAAATCGGGCGCCTGTTCGTCGGACACCGCCGAATCGGTCCCACCGAAATCGTTGAGGCCCGTACGAAAGTCGGACTTGCCTTTCGATGACCCGCCACCGGGATTCGAATACAGCACCGATCCGCCCGTATCGCGGTTGAACATCGAGGTTGCCCATGCCTGGAATTGCTGCGGGAACGTTGCCCCAGAGCCATTGATGCTGTCGGTCGC
>JALRBT010000049.1 GCA_023262255.1 Ilumatobacteraceae bacterium | reverse complement strand
GAGGGGGTCATTGTTCCACGTGGAACCGAACCACCGCACCACAACGCTCCGGGGAACTCAGCCCGAGGGAGGCAACCCAGGCCGGATCCCACCGAGATCCCCGTTCCTGAGGTGGCTCGCTGATGACCAGCCAACCTCCAACCCTCACCAATTGACGGGCAAGGGGGAGCGTCCGAGCAGGCTCCCCAAAACCTCGTGCTACCACAGCATCCTGGGTTCCCTCCCACGCCGGATGTCGGCTCAACTGGTTGACATCGCCTTCGTAGGCCACCACACGATCGCCCCACTCCAACACCGCGATGGCTCGACGAAGTGCATCCACCCGCTTTGCCCGTCGATCCACCAATGTGAGCTGCACGGTGGGGCGGTCCAGTGCGATAATGAGCCCGGGAACGCCTGCTCCGGAGCCAATATCCATCACCGTGGTGACATCCGAGGGGAGTGCGTCAACAAACGACCGCGCATGCTGAATCACGTCCGCTATTGGCCGTTGTCCGAGCGCCCCCTCGGCTTGCGCACGCGACAAGACGTCGACGAGCAGCCGTTCTTGTCGGGAATCTGGCACCGACCCAGCGTAGGTCGGATGGGGTGGCAGGGGGCCTTTAGGCTCCGGGAGCTCGCGAAACCACCACCCGGCGAAATGGGTCATCGCCCTCGGAGTGGGTGACAACACCCTCTACGGTGGCCAACGTGTCATGCACAATCTTTCGATCGGCGGAATTCATTGGCTCCAAGATGCGTGGGGTGCCCGTTTCCATCACGTCGTTGGCCACTTTTTGGGCGAATCGACCGAGCGCATCCTTGCGACGCTGTCGGTAGCCACCCACATCCACCCGCAAGCGGGTGTCGTGGTCTCCCAGGCGTCGTTGACTGACCACTCGCGTGATGTCCTGCAGTTGGGTCAACGTCATGCCACGAGCACCAACAAACATGGTCAATTGATCGCCGTGCACTGCAATTTCAATGTCGTCTCCATCAATCGACGATTCCACACGCGCAGAGAGGTCTGCTGCCGCAAACAATCCTTCCAAAAATGTGGTCGCGGCGTCACGCACCGTGGCGACGGGTACTTTGGGGGCATCTGCACGACGTGGGGCGTCCTCCTCACTGGTTGGCTCCGACGGACCGCGCTCGCGTCGACGCTCTCCATTGCGTGGGTGTTGGCGAGAACGGCCACCACGACGATCACCTCGTTCGGTGCGTTCACCACCACGTTCACGACGCGCTGATTCTCGTGTCGACGTTGGTCGTACTCGTGCACGTACCACCGCCTCGCCGCGCATACGACCGAACAAACCCGGTTTCGGTTCCTCGATGACCTCGATCTCTGCATCCTCGGCGGCGACTCCAAGTTGATCGAGTGCCATTGCCTTGGCGTCTTCCATCGTCGCTGCGGTGATTGTTACCCATTCCATTGTGTGTGCTCCTTGTTGAGAGAGTTGTGAGACAGTTGTGGTATATCGCTTATCGCTGTGGCGGCTTCGGGCGCTTTGGTGGAGATTTTGCGCCGGGAGTTGGTGGGGTGATCTGCGTGGTTGGTTTGTTCTTGGGGGGAGTTACACGCTTGCTGGTGAACTCATCGGTTTTGCCCGATTTTTCTTGCTTTTTCGCCTTTTTGGTGTCGTCGTCCTTCAGCTCACGGGCCTTGGCGCTCGCCTGTTGGGCTTGACGACCAATCGAGTCATCACCACCGTAGAAGCGTTTCGTGATGTACGCCTGTTGACCGATTCGTACCGCGGCCTGCACGAAATAGTACACGATCAACCCGGTGGGAAGAATCACTTGAAACACGGCGAAAACCACAGGCAAGTACTGCATGATTTTTTGTTGGCTCGCGGACATCGTCGGGCTGACCGTGCGTGATGCCACCATGCGTTGCTGAACGAAATACAACAGTGCCAACGCTGCAACCAATCCGGCGTAGACGAGGCCTCGTGCGAAGTTGTCACGCATCACCGTGATTGGGGTAACGGCAAGGTCCAGACCAATGGATCGCATCTCGTCGCGGCCGACGAGGGACTGGTACAACTCCGACGACTCCGCCAGGTGTTTGGGGGCGAATCCGGCGTCGGGTGACGGGCGGTAGGTGAGTCCGGTCAACAATCGGAACATCAGGATGAACACCGGCATCTGGGCCAACAACGGCAAGCAGGATGCCAACGGGTTCACCTTGTGCTCCTGGTAGAGCTTCATCATTGCCTCGTTGAGACCTTGGCGATCACCTTTGTGTTCGATCTGCAATCGTCGCAACTCTGGTTGGAGGCGTTGCATCTCCAACATGCCGCGTGTGCTCTTCAACGTCAGCGGTGTGATCACCAGCATGACGACGACCGCCATCATGCCGATGGCAATCGAGTAGTCGTTGCTCCAGGAGTAAATCCACGCGATCAACCATCCGACGGCGTCAAAAATGGGGTCAAACATCAAGCGTCAGCCTTTCTGTGGGGCGTTGTGGTCGCAACAGGACGATGCCTCGGGAATTGGGTCGTAGCCGGATGGACCAAAAGGCCGACAGCGGCTCACGCGT
Source organism: Ilumatobacteraceae bacterium (assembly GCA_023262255.1). Lineage (GTDB taxonomy): Bacteria > Actinomycetota > Acidimicrobiia > Acidimicrobiales > Ilumatobacteraceae > F1-60-MAGs027. Next base: position 8,652 of record JALRBT010000049.1, on the reverse strand, counting down.
CGGAGCCCCAGCCAGAGCCCGTGCCATGGTCCGTATTGCGTGATGGCCTCATGGGTGTACTCCGAACACGATGGAAAGAAGCGACAGGGTGACAGAGCCCCCGTTCGTTGTACCTGGTACCACTCGATAGCCCGCAGCATTGCTCGCTGCGCTTTCCCCAGGCTGTGGACAACCGCGGAATTGTATGTGACGTTTGTCACATAGCCCGCTTGGGTGGTGTGGTGCGTGTGGGACGAGGGTCAGAGCCTTCTCCCCGACTCGATGGGAGGAGCGTTTGCAGTGTTGCGTTGAGTTGTCCCCAACTGTTGTCCACAGGGAGATGATCAACGCCGATGAGGTACCAGCCTGAAGGAATGTGTGGTGCGTGCGTACGCATCACCTCTCGCAGCTGCCGTCGAACTCGATTGCGAACCACTGCAGTGCCGATGCGTTTGGGGGTTGAGAATGCCACATGAACGCCGTTGGCGGCCTCGTCTCTCACTAACCGCACGCTCAGTCCCTGGTATCGAGTCGCTCGGGATCCCGAAAAACGGGCAAATCCGGCGCGACGAGAAATCCGGCTGATCACGCCGACAAACGGGCGCGACCCTTGGAGCGGCGCGATTTCAATACGGCGCGACCGGCTCGGGTCTTCATCCGCTTACGAAATCCGTGTTTTTTTGCACGACGACGCTTGTTGGGTTGGAATGTACGTTTCACGCCTCTCTCCTGACGTCACTTTCAAGGCGATTGGAAGCAACGTCCATCAGGCTAGGGCAGCGTGCGAAACCTCACAACGCCCCGACATCATCAAGAACTCCCGCGATGTGATTTGACATTTTGCCCCCTGTGGAAAACGTGCTACGTTGCCTCTCCCCGCACCTCGGGTTCCGTGCGGCACACAACAATCAAGAACTACACGAATGGGATTCTCCACATCATGTGGGTGTCCCTGTGGACAAGAAAGAGCACGTCATGAGCAACGACACTGTCGATACCACCGACCAGCCCAAGGCGTTGTGGGAGCGCGCATCAGCGGTGTTGCGTCAACAGGTGTCCGAAGCCGTGTGGTACTCGACATTCAGCGACATCGTCGTTGAACGCGAGCCGGTTGCCAAGGTCGGCGGCACAATGAGCCTCAAGTTGCACGTCCCCAACGCATTCGTACGTGATCGCGTGCTCACCCGATACATGTCGCTCGTTCGTGATGCGTTGAACGAGGCCGGGGGAGCGGCCCATGAATTGAGTATCGATGTTCGAACGATACCGGCCGATCCGTCGCCTCCACCAACGTCGTCCGCGGTTTCGCCGCTCATCGCACCAAATACCAATGCCCCGGTCGTCAGCATTCGTACCGGACGCGGAGCAGCGATTGGTCTCAATCCGCGATACACCTTCGACACCTTCGTAAAAGGAGCCTCCAACCAGTTCGCGCTCGCCGCGGCCCAACGAGTGGCGGAGACTCCGGGGCGCTCCTACAACCCGCTGTTCATCTATGGATCTGCCGGTCTGGGCAAAACGCACCTGTTGCATGCGATCGGCTCGTACGTGCACGAGCACTACCCGAACTACGAGGTTCGCTACGTGTCGACGGAGGCATTCCTCAACGAGTACGTCGATGGCATCCGCAACAACACCATCAGTGCCTTCAAGCGTCGATATCGCGAAGTGGATGTGTTGCTCATCGACGACATCCAATTCATGGAAGGCAAGGAGGGTCTGCAAGAGGAGTTCTTCCACACGTTCAACTCCCTGCATGGATCCAGCAAACAAATCGTCATCTCCAGTGACCGTGTTCCCGATGCCATCCCCACGTTGGAGGACCGTCTTCGTGGTCGTTTTCGATGGGGTCTCATCACCGACATCCAGCCGCCAGATGTGGAGACGCGGTTGGCGATCCTGCGGAACAAGGCAGAACGAGAACATCTAGATGCGGCACCCGAGGTGCTCGAGTTCATCGCATCGAGCGTCACCACCAACATTCGCGAACTCGAAGGTGCCTTGGTTCGCGTGGCGGCGTATGCATCGCTCAACAAGACCCATATCGATGTCGACCTGGCCCGCGAGCTCCTCGTGGATCTGGTATCACGACGCCCGGGCAAGCAGCGCAGCGCCGAACAGCTGCTGACCGAAATCTGTGACTATCTCGGGGTGGGCGTCGAGGCCATTCGAGGTCGTAGCCGTCAACGTCCGATTGTGACAGCCCGCCAAACCGCCATGTACGTTGTGCGCGAGCTCACCGACCTGTCCTATCCCGCCATCGCACGATTGTTCGGTGGTCGTGACCACACCACCGTGATTCACGCCGTGGAGAAGACACAACACGTGATGAAAGACCGCCAATTGGTGTTCGACCAGGTCAACGAGCTCCTTCGGATGTTGAAGGTCTCGTGATGTCACCGATGCTTGTGGGTAGCCGGTGGACGGACTGTGCATCAGGTGTTGAAAAAGGTTGTGTTCTTCCACGACCCCAAACGACACGCGTGCAAGGTGTGCGTGGTGCGCACGTGCCTGTGGGTGCTGGGAGCCTTGTCTACGCTGGGAAACATCGGCTCCGTCCACAATCCACAGCACTTATTACTGTTATTGACTTTCTTACCTTCCATCGTCGTAATCACCACCACTTCAACGCAATGAGGATCCAACCGTGAAATTTCGAGTCGAACGAGCAGAATTCAACGATGCACTCGGTGACGTGAGCCGTATCGCCACCGCCCGAACCAGCGCCATGCCGGCACTTGCGGGTATCGAACTGGCGGTGTCCGGCGAAACCCTCACGCTTTCCGCCACCGACAAGGAGATTTCGATTCAGGCAACATTGTCGGTTGGAGGGCAAAACGACGGCATTGCGGTGCCCAGTGCCCGCATACTCACCGACCTGGTACGGGGACTGCCCGACGGAAAGATCCAGGTTGCACTCGAGGGTGAATCACTGGTGGTGGAAGCCGCACGAAACCGATCATCGGTGCACTGTTACGCAGCGTCGGATTTCCCGAAAATCATCCATGCCAGTGCGGCCGAGGGAACGGTGTCGGCCGACGTGTTTGGTGAGGCCCTTCGTCAGGTGGTGCGTGCGGCAAGCGCGGACTTGAGTCGACTGGCCCTGACGGGAGTGCTCATTTCCAACCAGGCTGAAGGCCTCACGTTCGTCGCCACCGACAGTTACCGCCTGGCGGTACGACAAGTCGCAGGAACGGTCCTTGCGGGGGAGAGCACGGTGATCATTCCTGCTCGAGCACTTGGCGAATTGTCCCGGTTGATCAAGGACGCCAAGACCATCACCTATCGCCTGGCGGCCGACCGTGCCACGTTCACCGTTGGAAACACCACGCTGTCCACGTCGCTGTTGGCCGTACAGTTTCCCAACTACAAACAACTCATTCAGCCCTCGTATCCCAACAAGCTCGCGGTCAACCGCGAGGCGTTGTTGGATGCCGTACGCCGATCCAAGGTCTTTGCTCGCGACACCATTCCGGTGCGTCTCACCCAAGGTGCCGGTTCACTCAGGTTGTCGGTGCACACCAACGACACCGGGGAGACCATCGAAGAATTGGATGCCGAGTACACCGGCCCCGAGATCACCATCGGTTTCAATCCGGACTACCTGTTGCAGGGAGTGGAGGCGTGCAATGGTGAGACCATCACCATCGAATCAAGCGATCCGATCAAGCCAGCGGTATTGCGGGGCTCCACCAATGACGGCTATCTCTACTTGGTGATGCCACAACGACTCACGTCGTGATCGTTCGCTCGCTGCAGCTCACCGATTTTCGCAATTACTCCACGTTGCAACTCGCCCTCGGGCCCGGTGTGCACGCCCTCACCGGTGACAATGCACAGGGAAAGACCAATTTCGTGGAGGCACTGGTGGTGCTCTCCACCATGAAGTCGTTCCGAGGCGTTGCCAACGATGCGGTGGTACGAAAAGACGCAGCAAGTGCCTTTCTGCGTGCCGACATCGTTCATGACGATCTCCGTGAGTTTCTCGTGGAAATAGAGCTGAAACGTGCCGGTCGATCCGTTGCGCAGGTGAATCGCAAACGCGTAACACGAACTCGGGATCTCCTTTCGGTGTTGCGAACCACGGTGTTCACGCCCGATGACCGCAATCTGGTCCACGGTGCGGCGTCGTTACGCAGGTCGCTACTGGACGACGCAGTGGTGTCACTCGATCCCGCTCGTCAGGACACCATCAACGAACTGGAGCGCGTGCTTCGACAACGCAATGCAATGTTGAAGGAGTCCGGTTATCGACCGAGTGCGTCAACCTTCGATGCGTTAGATGCCTGGGACGAAAAGTTGGCCGTCGTTGGCGACGAAGTGGGTCGTGCTCGCGCCGAATTGATCCAAGAGTTGTTGCCACTCGCCCAATCGTCGTATCGGGCATTGGTTGGTGATGAGTGTTCGCTGCTTCTTGCCTACGACGCCCCCTGGCGAGAGGCCGGATTGGCGTGTGCTCTGCGCGACTCGCGGGAAGACGACCTACGGCGGGGTTCCAGCACGGTCGGACCCCACCGGGACGACATGGTGGTGTCGCTCGATGATTTCGCCTCACGCACCCAGGGTTCGCACGGCGAGCAACACTCGCTTGGTCTCGCGCTACGAATGGCGGTGCATCATCTGGTGTCGCAACGTTGGGGTACACCTCCGTTGGTGGTCTTGGACGACGTGTTGTCGGCTCTCGACAACAAACGGGCGAGTGCACTGTTCGAACGACTTCTGTCGGCGCTGCCGTATCGACAAGTACTGGTGACGAGTGCACATCCGTTACCTGCGTCACCCCGCATTACCCACTGGCTAGAAGTGGTGGCCGGAACCATTTCCTCGTGCACACAGGATGAGCGATGAGCACCAATCACCCCGACACACCACCCGTCACCCTGCAGAGTCAACTCAATCGACTCCTGTCGTCGCTCGGGTCCGACGATGCAGCGAGCGTCCAGGGCGTGTTCGGTGCATGGAGCAATCTCGTTGGAGACGTGGTGGCTACCCACGTACAACCGGTGAAACTCAACGGTTCCGTGCTCTTGGTGGAAGTCGACGATCCCCATTGGGCCACCGAAATGAAGTTCCTCGAAGCCTCGTTATGCAGCAAATTGTCGCACCTCACCACGACTCCGGTCACATCACTCGAAGTGCGCGTAAAACGCCGATAAATCGGGCATTTTTTGCACGTCGGCTCCCCGTTTCATCGCACGCAAAAAGGTAGAATCATGAGGCTGTTTATGAACCAACGCTGTTGCTCGAGTCGCTCGTTGCACGAAGGTCGCCCATGGCGGTAAGCACACCCAGCGACGCCACCGAAGGCACCACCCGCAAGTCATCCGGAACGTACGGCGCCAAGGACATCCAGGTCCTCGAAGGTCTTGATCCCGTGCGTCGGCGACCGGGCATGTACATCGGCTCGACCGGATTGGCCGGACTCCACCACCTGATCTGGGAGGTGGTCGACAATTCCGTCGATGAGGCAATGGCGGGCTTCTGCGACAAGATCACGGTCACCCTGCATCCCGATGGTTCGTGCGAGGTCGTCGACAATGGTCGTGGCATTCCGGTGGATCCGTATCCTTCCGGTCCGCACAAGGGAAAGAGCGCGTTGGAAGTGGTGCTCACCGTGTTGCACGCCGGTGGAAAGTTCGGGGGCGACGGTTACAAGGTGTCCGGCGGTTTGCATGGTGTCGGTGTCAGCGTGGTCAACGCACTCTCGCTACGGGTCGTTGCCGAAGTACATCGCGGTGGCACCCATTTTCGCCAAGAGTTCGTCAACGGCGGGAAGCCGAAGGGCAAACTACAAAAAGTCGGGGCATCACCCGCCAAGACGGCCAGCGGAACCTCCATTCGTTTTTGGCCGGACCCCGAAATCTTCCAGGCAGAGGGCACGGAGTTCGTTGCCCGCACGGTTACCGAGCGACTCCAGACCATCGCATTCCTCAACAAGAGCCTGGAGGTGGTGTTCGTCGATGATCGCGGCGACAAGAAGCAAAAGGTCACGTTCCAGTACAAGGGTGGCATCGTCGACTTCGTGAAGCACCTCAACCAGTCGAAGGAATCACTCTTCAACAAGGTTGCTCACTACGAGGACGAAGAAGAGGGTCAGACTCTCGACATCGCGATGCAGTGGAACACCGGCTACTACGAGGGCATCCACTCGTTCGCGAACAACATCGCGACCACCGAGGGCGGCATGCACGAGGAGGGCTTCCGCAAGGCGCTCACCTCGGTAGTCAACAAGTACGCCCGCGCGTCGGGAGGGTTGAAGGAAAAGGACGAAAACCTCCTCGGTGAGGACATTCGTGAGGGTGTCACCGCAGTGGTATCGGTGAAGTTGCGCGAGCCACAGTTCGAAGGTCAGACCAAGGCGAAACTGGGCAACGTCTCCATGCGCTCATTCGTGCAGAAGGAAACCAACACCAAGTTGGAGGAATGGTTTCAGGAGAATCCCACCGAGGCGAACCGCGTGGTCAAGAAGGCGGTCGCGGCCGCACAGGCCCGTATCGCGGCCAAGAATGCCCGCAACGCCATTCGCCGAAAGACCGCACTTTCGGGAGCAGGAATGCCGGACAAGTTGAAGGATTGCGGCAGCGGTGATCCCGCGGAGAGCGAACTCTTCATCGTGGAAGGCGACTCCGCCGGCGGTACGGCGGTGGATGCGCGCGATCCCCGCACACAAGCAATCCTGCCGATTCGCGGGAAGATCCTCAACGTCGAGCGCGCTCGCCTCGACAAGATGCTGAAGAACAACGAGGTGCAAGCACTGATCACGGCCATCGGTGGTGGCGTCGGCAACGACGAGTTCAACATCGAAAAGGCGCGCTACCACAAAGTGATCATCCTGGCCGATGCCGATGTGGACGGCAGCCACATTCGCACGTTGCTGCTCACGTTCTTCTATCGACAAATGCGTCCGATGGTGGAGAGCGGATACATCTACATCGCCCAACCACCGCTCTTTTCCACTGAAGTCGGCAAGGAGAAGGTGTACTTGAAAGACGAAGTCGCCAAGGCCGCATTCCTGAAGGAACATCCGAACCACAAGAAGGAGTTCCAGCGTCTGAAGGGTCTCGGCGAAATGGACTGGCAGGAACTGAAGGGCACCACGATGGATGCTGCAACCCGAACGCTGTTGCAGATCAACGTCGAGGAAGCGGCGGAAGCTGAAAACATGATGAGCACGCTCATGGGTGACGACGTCGAAGTGCGCAAGGAATTCATCACCTCGAATGCGCGTGACGTGCGCAACTTGGACTTCTAGGAGGCGACATGGCAAAGAAGAGGTCTGCTGCCGGTGCGCCCAAGGGCGGCGGTCGCAAGGGTGGTGGTGACGGCAACGGGTCCGCCACCTTGCCGCTTTCCAGTGGCGACTCCGTGCAACCGGTGCAACTGAAAGAGGAGATGGAACGGTCGTTCCTCGATTACGCCATTTCCACCATCATGTCGCGCGCCCTACCCGACGTTCGTGACGGATTGAAGCCGGTGCATCGTCGAATCATCTGGGACATGGACCAACAGGGTTTCCGTCCCGATCGCCCGTACGTCAAGTGCGCGCGCGTCACCGGTGACACGATGGCCCGCTACCACCCACACGGCGACGGCGCCATTTACGACGCCTTGGTTCGCATGGCCCAGCCCTTTTCGCTGCGTCACCCGTTGATCGACTTCCACGGCAACTACGGCTCACCCGACTTCGGACCAGCCGCCAGTCGGTACACCGAAGCCCGTCTGCATCCGTTGGCCATGCAACTCCTCGCCGACATCGAGGAAAACACCGTCGACCTGATGCCCAACTATGACGGCACCACGGAAGAACCCCGGGTGCTTCCGGCTCGTTTCCCCAACCTGCTGGTGAATGGTTCGCAGGGCATTGCCGTGGGCATGGCAACGAGCATTCCGCCACATAATCTCGGTGAAATCGTGGATGCCACGTTGCACCTCATCGACAATCCCGACGCCACGGTGAAGGACTTGATGAAGTTCGTGAAGGGCCCCGATTTCCCGACCGGCGGACTCATCCTTGGTCGTGACGGCATCGCCGACGCCTACAAAACGGGTCGGGGAAGCATCAAGATGCGTGCAAAGGTGTCGATCGAAGAAGGCAAACGTGGTCAGATGCAGATCGTCGTCACCGAGTTGCCGTACCAGGCGAGTTGCTCGGCGATCGCTGCCCGCATCCAGGAATTGGTCGACAACGACGGACTCGACGGCATCGCCGACGTCAACGACAACTCCAGCGGCGGCGCCACCAGCCTCATCATCGAGCTGAAGCGCGAGGCCAACGCGAACGTGGTCATGAACAACCTGTTCAAGCTGACCCAGCTGCAGACCAGCTTCCCGGTGAACATGGTCGCCCTGGTGGACAGCGTGCCGCGAACGGTCAACCTTGCTGACGCACTCAACGGCTACGTGAACCACCAGATCGAGGTCGTCACCCGCCGCACGCAGTACCGCCTGGACAAGGCGCGCGACCGCGGCCACATCCTGGAGGGCCGCCTCAAGGCGCTCAACGTGATCGACAAGATCATCGAGCTGATCCGCAAGAGCGAGGACGCGGCGGCCGCCAAGGACGCCCTCATGAAGAAGCCGTACGAGTTCAGCGAGCGCCAGGCCATCGACATCCTCGACATGCAGCTGCGCCAGCTCACCCGGCTCTCGCGCATCGACATCGAGAAGGAACTC
>JALRBT010000048.1 GCA_023262255.1 Ilumatobacteraceae bacterium | reverse complement strand
TGCAAACCACTCGTCATTGCTGGCGATTGAATCTGCGCTTTCCCCGCTGCCGGTGATGCGTGTCGATTTTCCCTATCGATTGGCGGGTCGTCGTGCACCCGATCGCGCTCCGGTGCTCGTTCGTGCCGTGCGTGACGCGGTGCAACTGGCCTGCGAACGGTGGTCGTGTACGTCGGATGAATTGGTGATCGGTGGTCGATCGATGGGTGGTCGCATGTGCAGCATGGCGGCAGCCGGTTTCGACGGCAATGGCCGTTCGCCCCAACCCGCCCAGGAGCCGCTCGGAGTCGCAGCAGTGGTGTGCGTCAGTTACCCGCTGCACCCGCCGCGACAGCCCGCCACGTTGCGCGTGGAGCACCTACCGCACATGAACGTGCCGTCGCTCTTCGTGAGTGGCACCCGGGACGAGTTCGCCACTCCCGAGGAATTGCAGACGCATCTGGCGGTCATGCCACTGGCGCCGGAAGTGCACTTCATCGACGGTGGGCGGCACGACTTGCGTGGCAAGGACGACGCCGTCGCCACAATCGTGGCTCGGTGGCTGTTGCATCGCTCCAAGTAGCCTTCGGTCGCCATGCGTGGGCTGGGAACACTGATCAACGTGGCGTTGGTGGTAGTTGGTAGCGGTATCGGCCTGATGGTCGGAAATCGGATACCCGAACGTGCACGCACCACCATGCTGCAGGTCATCGGTTTGGTCACCATCGCGTTGGGCGTCAGCGATGCAATAGACACCCGCAACATGGTGTTTCCGCTCGTGGGTATGGCAGTCGGAGCGATGATCGGCGAACTGCTCGCCATCGAGGATCGACTCGAACGGCTGGGCACACGGCTGCAGCGTCGATTCGACCGCGATGTCACATCGACCCAAGGTGGGAGCGAACGAAACTTCGTGAAGGGATTCGTCACGGCCTCGGCACTGTATTGCATCGGGCCGCTCACCGTGTTGGGTGCCATCGAGGACGCAAGCGGAGCGACACCGCAGTTGTACATCATCAAGGGATTGCTCGATGGTTTCGTGTCGATCATGTTTGCGGCCACCTACGGGCTCGGTGTCGCATTCAGTGCGTTGTCCGTGCTGGTGGTGCAGGGCGGACTGACGCTGGGTGGTGCCGGACTCGATTCCGTGCTGGATGATCGAATGCGCACCGAGTTGTTCGCAGCCGGCGGTTTGGCGGTGATCGGCATCGGGTTGAACCTGCTGCAGGTCACCAAGATCCGTTTGGCCAACTTGCTCCCCGGGCTCGTATTGACCCCGATTCTCGTTGCGATCTTCGCCGTCTAGCCGAGGATTGGTCGTCTAGTCCCATACCTCTGGTTGCAGCTTCGGTTTCGGCGGACGCCCAACGCGGCGTCTACTTGTAGTCGTCGGCGTCGAGTTTCGACGTCAACAGCGTCACCAGCGCCTCGGCGTCGCCTCCGCAACTCGCGAGTTCGTCGGGTGTCGCGATCAATCTGACGCCATCGTCAGTGCGGGCCACTACTGCGGGCAGTCGACCACTGATGCACGCCCGCACGTCGTCGGGTTGGTCGTTGCGGTGGTAGGTGGAAAAAGGCACCGGTAACCGGGTCTCGCATGCCTGCCATTGCGACTTCTTGGTGAACAGACCGTGGGTGATGTCGCACAGACCGCAGTGGCGCCGTCCGAGGCGGGCGCCGATCCAATACGACACCTCGCCCGACAGCGTGGCATCGGCGTCGTACACGCCGACGAGTTCGCGCACCGCCATGCGACGAGGCTACGAGCACGAACCGACCACCTCACGACGAGAGTGACGTGACGGCCGACAACTACCGTTGTGACGTGCTGATCGCCACGTGGAACGTCAACTCGTTGAAAGCTCGATTGCAGCGCGTGCAGGCCTGGTTGGAGGACGTGCGGCCCGATGTGGTACTGATGCAGGAAACCAAGATGACCGACAAGGCGTTTCCCGCGCTCACCTTCACCGAGATGGGGTACGAATCCGCGCACTTCGGACAAGGACAGTGGAACGGCGTTGCGGTGCTCTCCAAGGTTGGTCTCGCCAATCCCAGGGCCAATTTTGCGGTGGGCGAACCGGACTCGGAGGCACGAATCATCACCGCCGACTGCGGTGGCATCACCGTGGTGTCGGTATACGTGCCGAACGGTCGCGCACTCGACCATGAGCACTACCAGTACAAACTGCGTTGGCTCGATCAATTGGCCGAGCATGTGGCGGCCATCGCCACGCCTTCGGGCAACATGGTGGTCGGTGGCGACTACAACATTGCACCAGCCGACATCGACGTGTGGGATGCAAAAGCGCTCGAGGGCTCCACGCACGTGAGCGCCCCTGAACGTCAGCGGCTCGAGGCCCTGGCAAGGTGGGGCTTGCGCGACATCGTGCGCGAGCAGCATCCCGAAGCCGGCATCTATTCGTGGTGGGACTACCGCAACGGCTCGTTCCACCGCGGGTGGGGGATGCGAATCGACTTGATGCTCGTCACCGAGGGTGTCGCAAAGCGCACCACATGGTCGGTCATCGATCGCAACGCGCGCAAGGGCGAGCAACCCAGTGATCACGCCCCCGTATTGATCGAGGTATCGCAGTGACGCAAGATTCGGGCGGAGGCGCCACGAACCATTTCGGTGGCTTCCATATACAAACCGAGCCCCTCTCGGACCAGGATGTCGCACGGGTAGAACTGGCCAACGAGGTGCGCGCCATGATTGGCGAGATCATCTCGACCGATGCCACGGTGGAAGAGATCCGCCTGGTTCGCGATCAGGTTCGCGCCGGGGTTGCCGCGCTCGTTGCGCGGGGTCATGCCGGGGCAGAGGGTGTGAACGAGGCTGCGCTCGCCGAGCGCCGAAAGAACTTCCTCGCTCGCAGCCCCGTGTTGGGCACCATCAACCCCATCGCGGTTCCATTGACCGTCAACGTGCTGCAGGATGGTCCCAACGCCATCGTCGAAGGCCGCATCATCTTCACCACTCCGTACGAGGGAGCACCAGGTTGCGTGCACGGTGGATTCATTGCAAGTGCGTTCGACGAGGTGCTGGGGGTTGCCCAGTCGGCATCCGGCCAGCCCGGCATGACCGCCAATCTGACGGTCGATTACCGGTCACCCACACCCATCTTGCGCGAGTTGGTGTTCCGTGGCTGGTGCGAACGAGTGGAGGGACGAAAAATCTTCACGCGTGGCACCGTGCATCACGGCGACACGTTGTGCGCAGAGTCGACCGGACTCTTCATCTCGATGCGACCGGAATTATTCGAACGGCTGCTCGCGCTGCGCGAGACCAACCGTTAGTCAGCGCTCCGCCGACGCCCCAGTCGGCTCGGTGCCCTCGCTGCGAAGGTTGCGGTACTTGGCGCTTCGCAGACCGACCGGAGCCGCGATGGTGAAACCAGCGAGGTGTCGCTCCTCTTCGCTCTCGCCGCCCCAGTACCCGTACTCGTGATTCACCCGCGCAAACTCACGGCACGTGGCGTTGACGATGCATCCGTTGCACAACGAGCGAGCCTTGGCTTCGCGTCGAGCTCGCGCCTGTGGGCGCTCCGCCTTCGGCGCGAAGAAGAGGTGCGTCTTGCCTTTGCAATTGGCGAACTGCGTCCAGTCGATGTCGCCGATGGGACCCCGAAGATCGAAATCGTCGGGAGCCGCCGTGGTGGGGGTTTCGGTGCGTGTGTCGAAAGTGGTCATCTCGTGCCTCGTAGATGTAGGGGCTCGCACCGTCCCCTTGCTTCCCACGCTGGAAGCAAGACCCTCGTCCGATCGATTGGGAGGGGGTTGATCGGACGAGGGGAGACGGTGCTCACTATTTAACACTAAACAGCAGGTCGCAGTCTGTCAAGTGGAATCTTTGGGCGAGGTTGTGACGTTCGTCGGCCGCCGAGGGCGCGCGGCCGGCCCGGTTTAGAGCAACTCGGCGGCCAGACTGGCCACTTCCGAGCGTTCGCATGCCGCCAGGGTGACGTGGCCAAACAGCGACTGTCCAGCAAAGGCGTTGATCAGCACGGCAAGGGCATTGTTGCTTTCCCCCATGTACGGGGCGTCGATCTGGCTGGTGTCACCGGTGAATACCACCTTGGTGCCTTCCCCAATCCGCGTGAGAATGGTCTTCAACGTGGTGGGCTCCAGATTTTGGGCCTCGTCCACCACGACGAATTGCCCCTGCAAGGACCGGCCACGCAGGAACGTGACCGATTCCAACGTGAGCTGTCCACGATCGGAGAGATCCTCGATCAGGCTTCGAGCATCACGGCTCGAGCGCTCCTGGGTCAGCGCGATGATTGCGTCGTGAATGGCCGACATCCACGGATCCAGTTTTTCTTCGAGGCCACCGGGAAGGAAACCAACGTCGGCGCGTCCCACGGGAACCAGTGGGCGATACACCGCAAGACGTTCGTAGCGACGCTGCTCCACCACCTGTTCGAGTCCGGCGGCAATCGCCATCACGGTCTTTCCCGTACCGGCGCGACCGTCGAGCGCAATCACGGCGATCGACGGGTCGAGAAGTAGTTCGAGTGCGAAGCGCTGTTCCTTGTTGCGTGGTCGCAATCCCCATGCCTCGGGGGTGTTGGTGTCGATGAGGCGCATTTCGCCGTCGCGTACGCGGGCGAGTGCACTCTGTGATCCACAACGCAGCACGGCGAAATTGTTGTTGTAGAGATGCCCCGCCCCATCCACCGCGTCGAGCGCGGTGACGCCGTGTGAATAGAGCCCATCCACCGCGGCGGTATCGGCCTCCAGCGTCACCCAACCCATGGCGCGGTCTGCCGCCGACCGTGCAATCGGGTGGTGTTCGCTGGCGGTGAGCCCGAGATGAGCAGCCTTGATTCGCAGTGCGGCGTCATTCGACACCATGCACGTCGGGGCAATCTTCGATTGTCCAAGGGCGGCCCCGATGATGCGATTGTCCGGAACCGACGGATCGAGCCCGTGGTGCTCGAGGCGATCGCGGTCCACGTGGTTCACCTCGATGTGCAACGTTCCGGAGTCGGGGTCGTTGGACAACGGGGTGGGCTCCGCGAGAGAACCACCAGCGAGACGGCGCAATTCCTCGACGTTGCGCAGTGCGGTACGCGCCGATCGCCCAACGTCGTCCATTCGTGTCTTCAGGCTGTCGAGTTCCTCCACCACGGTGAGAGGAATCACCACGGCACATCCCGGAAATGCATGCATCGACATCGGATCGGCGATCAACACCGACGTGTCCAGCACGATGCGTTGCGGCACGAGCGACAGGGCGACACCGCTTCGCTCGGTGGCAATGTCGACGTCGAGTGGAGACAGTTTGCGGAGCGGTTCAGCGGACAACAGTCCAAGCATGGTCGTTGCACTCGATGGAGTGGTGGATTGTTCTGCACTTTTTTGATGAATTTTTGCCTCATCCCGAAAATTTTTTTGGCCGACCCTGAATGGTGGTGGCGGATGTGGGTCCTCGTCGCTCTTCGACCTGCCACATTCCGTTGTGATGCCATATGCAATTGTCCGACGAAATAGGTAACGACCCGTTGACGCGGTTTGTCGCCCAACACTCCCAATGTGCAAAAATATCATGATTCACTCATATTTATGGGCACTTTGTGACTACCCGGAACAGGGAAGCGACGACTTCCGAACGGTAGTGCCCTTGTGGATATCTACAAAATCCGACAAAATTCGATTTTTTCTCGGTCGCGTGTAGCGACGCATCGAGCGTCGAAAGAATTTGCGACGCGCGTCACCCCGACGCAATTCGTTTCGCGCTGGTACTTGCATTTTGCCGTCGTATCCACTCAGATTAATGGTCACGGAACTCCGATTCCGAGAAAGCAAGGAATAGCAATGACCAAAGCAGACCTCCTCGCAGCAGTAGCGGCGAAGGCCAATGTTCCATCAGCGGAAGCTGATCGCGTCATCCAGGCGTTCGTCGACCTTGTTGTCGAGTCTGCAAAGAAGGGCGACAAAGTGTCGTGGCCGGGCTTCGGTTCGTTCTCGACGTCGAAGCGCCAGGCGCGTACGGGCCGCAACCCTCGAACGGGGGAACCGGTTCAGATCGCCGCTTCTATAGCGATGAAGTTCAGCCCCAGCTCAACGCTGAAGGCCGAACTGAATCCAAACCGGTAATACAAACCAAGCAATACCTCAACCAATAAAAGGAGCCAAACATGGCAAAGAAGCGCAAGGCCGCAAAGAAGGCGACAAAGAAGGCGACGAAGAAGAAGGCAACCAAGAAGGCTGCCCCAAAGCGTCGTAAGAAGGCCGCCAAGAAGAAGAAATAACTCACTCTCACCGTTAGGTGAAGTGAATCGGTTCGGAGTACGTAACGACCGGGAGGCGAAAGCCTCCCGGTTCGTTCTTTTTGGGGGCGAGTGGACGGCCGGCTTCTCGGCCGGCAGGCAGCCCACCGTGAGTGGACAATCAGCCGTCTCTACGTGGTTGGGTGTGACCCACCGAGTCCAGCGGCGTGGAGGTCGGCGGGGGTGTCGAGGTCGAGCGCCAGATCGTCACGGTGGACCATTTGGGTGGTGAGCCCGAGTCGGGTTGCCTCTGCGATGTGTGCTGCACACGACCCCGGGCCGTAGTGAAACCCGAATCCGCCCGAGCACGGCACCAGGAGCACGTTGGTGCCGTTACCGTGCCGGTCGGGTACCACCACCACGTCTGCACGGACCGTACACAGGGTCGCCAAATCCTTTGCGTTGGGGAGGTCGCTGTGCACCACCATGACTCGCCCGTGGCCCGCAACCCGCGCGGCCTCGCGGCCCGCCGCGGCAGCCTCGTTCAACCCGGTCACGGTCGGGGTTACCACCGAGGCGCCATGTGCTCGTGCCCACGATGCAACCTCGTCGTCGGAGCAGACTACGTACACCGCAAGGGGTGATGCCGCCCTCACCACGGTGTCGGCACACTGGCGTGCCAGTCGGTTGCGGGATTCGGGAGAAAGTGACGCGGCGAGACGTGTCTTGGCGAGCGAGAACGACTTGATGGGAATCACGACGGCAACGTCGTGAGGGGTGCTCAAAGGACCGTCTCGTGGGCTGTGCTCATCGGGTTGAGCCTACGATTTGGTCGTGGGTATGCCCTTTGCTCGAGTCGCCGTGATCGGCGCCGGCTCGTGGGGTACGACGGTGGCGTCACTCGTTGCCAACAACGCGCCCACGGTGTTGTGGGCTCGGCGAGGGGAACTCGTCGATGAACTGCAGAGCACGCGAGTGAACTCTCGCTATCTCCCCGACCATCGTGTGCACGACGAGCTCCAGGTGACGGGCGACGTGGTGGATGCGGTGACCGACGCATCGTTGGTGGTGATGGCGGTTCCGTCGTCGGGTTTTCGTGACGCGGTGCGCTCGTTGACGCTGCACCTCGAACCGAACGCCGTCCTCCTGAGTTTGACCAAGGGTCTGGAACGTGGCACGGGGCGTCGCATGAGCGAGGTGTTGGTGGACCTCGCACCGAACCACGAGGTGGCGGTCTTGTCGGGACCGAATCTGGCGAGCGAGATCGCGGCCGGGCAGCCGGCGGCGAGCGTCGTCGCCTGCAGCGACGCAAAGGTGGCACAGCGCCTCCAGGAGGTGTTCAGCCGCCCGTTGTTTCGCGTGTACACCCACGACGATGTGATCGGCTGCGAGATCGGCGGTGTGGTCAAGAACGTGATTGCCATTGCCGCCGGAATGGCACACGGAATGGGCTTTGGTGACAACTCGCGAGCAACGTTGATTACGAGGGGACTCGTGGAGATGGGTCGATTGGGGGCGCAACTTGGCGCCAACCCGGGGACGTTCTCGGGTCTTGCCGGCATGGGCGACGTCATCGCCACCTGTTCGTCGATGAAGAGCCGCAACACCACGGTTGGCGTGCGACTTGGGAGGGGCGAGACCATCACCGAGGTCAACGCTTCGATGAACCACATGGTTGCCGAGGGAGTGAAGAGCGCCGGTACGGTCGTGGCACTCGCGCGCAAGGTGGGTGTCGAGATGCCGATTTCCGAGGCCGTTGCCGATGTCTGCGAGGGTCGCCTCAGCGCCGCAGATGGTCTCATGCGATTGATGACTCGCTCACGCAAGGCCGAGCGCGAGTAGTTTGCCTCGGAACGAATGAACGGGGTGCAACGGGGGATACGCATCGGGCTGCATGGTGCGGGCAGCGCCGTCGTGGACCCGTATGGAATAGCCCACCCGGACGGATGGCGCGGCGCGACGTGCGGGTGGTGGTTGGCGGCAACCGATAGGTGGCACGATCCGCGAACGTCGCCCAGTGTTCGTCAACAACGCATCGACGGAACACCCGTGGTGCAAACCAAGGTGGCGGTGCCGGGCGGCGATGTGGTGCAACGATTGTTCGTGGTGGCCGACCACGGGGGTCGCCTGGTCATGCAGGTATCCAACGAGTCGCCCGAACCGGTGGCGGTGGCCGTGCCGACTCGCCACCTCTCGACCACCGCGGCCGCAGGTGCGAGTCATGTACACGGCGTGGATACACCCAACGACGTGATGGCGTATCCGTTGTCGCACCGTGCTCGCATCACGTTCGCGTGGCCGTTGGTATTGCCCCGGTTTCGCAGTGCCGCGCCGATCGACGCGTCGCAACTGCCGTCACACGATCAGGTGGTGCGCGGTTGGATGCTCGCGAGCGACCGTGCCAGCCGAGTGGTGCCCGACGCGTCGTCGTTGGTGGCTGCGCGATGCGAACTCGCGCTCATGACTGCCACCGAAATCGATGCCCTTCTGGATACCGACCCGATTCTGGGCATCATGACCATTGCCGAACGCGTTCGGATGGGCGACCGTGCGCAGGAATGGACCTCGCAAATCGCCGACGCGGTACGGCGCTCGATGAGGCGCCCAGGGCGTGCTGCGTGGACGCCCCGAGCCATGGTGATGGCTGCCCAAACGTTGTCCGCCGCCGTCGAACCAACGGCGACGGACGACGTGGTGCGGTTGTGGCAGCAACGTGGCGTCGGCGCCGTGGATTTGGAGGGTGGTGATGGCTCCGTGGATTCGGGGGCGGGAGTTGCGCTTCGGATTGCCGCAATCGAGCACCGATTCGTCGGGGTTGCCACACCCACGAGTGCTCGGGTGCTGCCAACCGGAGTCCCCGTCGCATGGCGAGGTGTGAACGTGGAAGCCCACGGCGTGGTGGCAACACCGGAACACCGATTGTCCCTGGCGTTGCGCTGGCACGGCGAAAACGCCGCGCTGCTGTGGGAGGTGGACGGCCCACCCGGACTGCACCTCAGTGCTCCGATGGTCGATCCGGGATTCTCTTCGGTTGCCGCGCAGGGCGAAGCGTTGCTGCGGGTTGCACCATGACTGCCGGCGGTACCCGCCTCCGGCAGCGACCCTCGCTCGAGATCGAGCGCTCGCTCTCCGGTGTGGTGTGTGGCGTGGACGAAGTGGGCAAGGGTTCCTGGGCCGGACCATTGGTGGTGTGCGTGGCGGTGTTGTCGCCCGACATTGCAGAAGCGGATTTCGTTGCGCGCGACTCCAAGTCGGTCAGCGAGAAGAAGCGCGAGCACCTCTTTGCTGCGGTGGCAAACCAATGTGCTGTGTGGGCCCTCGGGAGCGCGACCAACGGTGAGTGTGACGAACTCGGGATGAGTGCGGCACAACGATTGGCCACCTCGCGCGCGTTCGAGGAGTTGGCGCAACGCAATGTTCGACCCGACAGCGCGATCGTCGATGGACGTTGGAATTTCGTATCGCCGAACGTTCCCCACGTGATGATGAAGGTGAAGGCAGATGCCGCATCGCTCTCGGTTGCGGCAGCAAGTGTGCTGGCCAAGGTGTCGCGTGATCGCGTGATGCGTGCTGCCGCCGAAGCGCATCCGCATTGGTCGTTCGCCACCAACAAGGGCTATCCGTGCCCGAAGCACCGTGCAGGATTGCGCGACCATGGCGTGTCGCCGTTGCACCGTACCAGCTGGGCATTCATGGAGAACCTCGGCTTGCGCTAGGCACGGCGCACCTACGGTGCGTCGCAGCCGTGGGGCTGACGCGCTCAGCCCTTTTGTGTGCCCACCTTCAAGTCGCGGAAGGCCGATTTGGAGTCGATGCCGGGTTCCTTTGGCAATCCGAGCACTCGCTCGCCAACGATGTTGCGCATCACTTCGTCGGATCCTCCGGCAATGCGCATGCCAGGTGCGCCGACCACCAATTGGTGCCAGGCGTAGGTGCCCCACTCGCCGGTATCGGCTTGCAACTTGGCGCCGAGCACGTGGCAGAGAAACTCGTTGAGCAACTGCTGGTTGTTGACGAGTGCCATCTTGGAGATGGACATCTCGGGTCCGGGAGTTTGGCCGGCCTTCATCTTGTCCATCGCTCGCTTGTTGTTGAAGTTGGCAACGCGATAGTTGATGTACAAGTTGGCCACCATGTCGCGCACCAACGCGTCGTTCTCCAGTCCGTAGTGGCGCACCATCTGGGTGATTCGGGTCATCATCGACACTTCGCCGCCACCCGAGCCGGCGCCGATTGCGGCGCGTTCGTTCATAAGCGTTGTGAGGGCAACACCCCAGCCGTTGTTTACGTCACCGAGTCGGTACCAGTCGGGAACTCGCACTTCGTTGAAGAACACTTCGTTGAAGCTGGCGCCGCCGGTCATCTGTCGCAGCGGGCGAATCTCCACTCCCGGTGCCTTCATGTCGACGAGGAATCCGGTGAGGCCCTTGTGCTTGGGAAGCGACGGGTCGGTGCGGCAGATGATCTCACCGATGTCGCTGTAGTGCGCGCCGGAGGTCCACACCTTCTGACCGGTGATGACCCACTCGTCACCATCCCGTTCGGCCTTGGTTTGCAGCGAGGCGAGGTCGCTTCCTGCGCCGGGTTCGCTGAACAACTGACAACCGACGATGTCGGCACGCCACATGGCTCGAAGGAACTTTTCCTTTGCCTCCGGCGATCCATGGGCCAGGATCGTCGGGGCAACCATGCCAAGACCGATGGTGAAGATGCTCTGGTTCGGCACCTTGTAGTTGGCTTCCACGGCGGCATACGCGCGTTCATGTTCGGCGGTGAGGCCGGCGCCGCCATACTCCTTTGGTCCGGTGATCCAGCCGAAGCCGGCATCGAACTTCTTGGTGCGCCACTCTTTGGCGGTCGTCACCATTTCCTGTTCCGCTTCGCGCGACTTCTCCTCGAACATCGACACGTTGTCCGAGCCCTCACCCCAGACGAACTTCTTGGCCGGCTCCTTGCGCTGCAAGGTGGCATCGAGGAAGGCCGTGGCGTTTTGCGTGAATTCGTTCAGTTCCACGATGCTCACCGTAGTTGGTGTCCGATGTGGGCCTGCAAGCCAAGCAACGGGTACGAACGTTCGGCGTCCGTTGCCACCAGCAACTAGCGTTCGTGCGCATGGGTCAGCCGATTGCCGTGAC
>JALRBT010000047.1 GCA_023262255.1 Ilumatobacteraceae bacterium | reverse complement strand
CGGCGATGCTCGTGGCGCGGCAGTCCAACCAGGCGAGGTACGTCGCATCAGGCGGCATCATCGTGACGCCCGGCAGGTTCGACTCGACCAGATGTGCCACGTTCGCGCGCATCTCGACGAGATGATCGCGTACGGCATCTAGCCAGGACGCACCACCGGTCCATGCGGCGTGTGCCGCGATCACCCCCAACATGCCCGGCTCGCCCACCACACGCTCCGGCAGCGACTTCAATGCGGTAGCCACCGCCGGTGCTCCAACATGGCTCACCGCATAGTGGAGTCCCGCCAGGTTGAACGACTTGGAAGCCGACGTCAGGGTGACGACACGTTCGGATCCGAGCGTTGCAAGGGGAATGTGGCGGCGCGGCGCATGAACGAGGTCCATGTGGATCTCATCGGCCACGATGAGGAGGTTCCGACGTTCTGCGATGTCGAGCAGTTCGCGCAGTTCTCGCTCGCTGAAGCAATGCCCGGTCGGATTGTGCGGATTGCACAGGAGCAACACCTTGGCTGGAGTGGTTGCAAGTCGAGTATCGAGGTCGTCATGATCCCAACGCCACGATGCACCGTCACGCACCGCGTTGACTGCCATCAACTGCGTACCCGTTGCCTTCAAGGCGTCGAAGAACGGCGGGTACGCCGGAGTGTGCACGACAACTCGATCGCCTGGAGTGGTGCAGACGTGCAGCATGGTCTGGACGGCTTGCAGAACGTCGCTCCACTCCCGAACATCGGCGGCCTCGATCTTCCACTGATGTCGACTCTGAACCCATTCGACGAACGCGCCAACCGCGGGTGATGGCCCGGCCGTGCCTCCCCAGTTGGGGTATCCGAGATCTCCACTGGTGATTCGTTCCTGCAATGCTTCCGTGATCACGGGCGCCGGCGGAAAATCCATGTCGGCGATCCACGCTGCGAAGGAAGCCTCGCGTTGACGCCACTTACGTCCCGGCTTGGCGCGCAACCAATCCAACGAAACCGACGAAAAGTCGAATGTCACGCGCTGATGCTAAGCGACGAGCGTTTCCCGTGGAGCAGACGTACACGTCTCCGTGGAGCTGAGGGGAATTGAACCCCTGGCCTCCTCCATGCCATGGAGGCGCTCTACCAACTGAGCTACAGCCCCGAAATCGCTCCGTAAACCTATCGGAAGCGCAACCAAGTCGCGAACGTGACGGGCCGTCACGATCGGTAGGCGAGCCTCACCGGGGCGGACTCCCCCGCCAATCGACGTTTGGTCGGTCGCGATACAAACGCTCGATTTCGTAGAAGCGACGGGTCTCCTCGGCAAAGACATGCACGACGACGTCGCCGTAGTCCAACAAGATCCACTGCGACTCCGACATCCCCTCGGTTCGCACCGGCGAGCGGTGGTGGTCGATGCGAATTCGGTCTTCCACGTCTCCGGCAATGGTGCGAACGAGCCGCGAGTTCCCCGCACTCGTCACCACGAACACCCCGACGATCGGCATTACCTCGGAGACGTCGATGACCCGAGTGTCGGTCCCCTGCTTGTCGTCAGCCGCGCGGGCGGCACTCATCGCCACCGCAAGCGTGTCGGCATCCATGCCGTTACCCGCCACTGCGTGCCAGTTCCGCAAACTCGCCGCCCAGGGTGATGGCGGCATCGATGCCTGCAATCGTCTGGTTCCACGACTCCACCGTGATGGTCCCGAGGGCCCGGGACAGGAGCGCGGCGATGGCATCGGCGGTATCGGATTCCGCAGCAACCACCGTGTCCGACGCCTCCCGAGCCGACACCTCACGCATCACACCGACGCCGATACCGGCTTCGAGAAGTGTCGCCACGGCTGCACGACTCACTATGGGATCGTTGAAGGGACTGTCGACCATCACGGTCAGTGGATAATCACCACCCGCCAGTGCGCTCGGAGCGATCGACGCAAACACCATGATGACTTCCGCTCGATCCAACAAGTAGAGATCGAGTCGTTTCGGATTGAGCGTGGAATCAAGCACGGGTGCTGCACTCAATTGCCACACCTGCAACGTACCTGCCATCACCCTGCGCACGAAGTTGGTGACGTCGGCCAAACCCGCGAGCGAAGTGTCCACATCGGGCGACAGCTCCACCCCCGCACCAACACGCTCTGCGATTCCACTCCACACCTCCCGGTGCCGGGCGAATCGTTGCGACTCCTTCTCGTCGGAACCACGCGCGAGCAGGATGTCGACGACACGGTCGACCGGAAAGAGCGTCTCACCGGCTTCCGCCAACTTGGTCGGGGTTCCATCGACGGCAACCGTCGTCACTTCGCGATCGAGCAGCACGTCCACGCCACCAAGTGGCGCGAACAGATTGATCAATTCCACTCGAGCCAGCGCGCCCACGGCAACGAACGAAACATCCAGGAGGCCCTGCACCTCGTTCGCCAAACCGCTCAACCCGTCCGCTGCATACACGTCGGCGAGACGGCGCGAGACTTCCTGCCTGTTGACGTTCGCGACGGTTGCAACCTCCGTTGCGGCACCGATCGGCACCAGCACCACCGTGCCTCCGACACCATTGGCGGCGAGTGTTGCCACGAACAACTGGCTCAATTGTCCGCCCTGTCCGAGTGCGGCGATGAGAGCGGCTGGCGTGTCGGGAATGGTGCTCGTTGCACCGGCGACACTGGTGGATGCACGCGAGTCGAGCAGTTGATTCCACGCCATCGTCACCCCAACAGGAAGCACGAGGGTCGCAGCGACACCCGCAGAAATTGCAATCCGCATGGCGCGAACCTGGCGCGACTTCAACGCGGTCACGGGGTTTGCACCGCTTGGATATTGCCACCGATTCGGTGATACAAACCACGTTCTCGAATCACCCTCACGACTGCCGGCGAAAGGTGCGGGATTTCCGAGAAGGAGTCCGTCGTCCGGGAGCGCAACAGTTCGCGCAGCTCCGTGCTGCTCGTATCCGTTGGCGGCACGATGAGCGTGTTCCAGCTGCCAAGTGCATCGGTGGAGTAGCCGGGACGCTCCACCACGACGATGGTGGCGAGCCTCTCGATCTCCGACGACTCGTGCCATGAAGGGAGGTCATCCACCAGGTCACGGCCAATGATCAAAAAGAGTTCGCTGTCGCCGTGTTGGGCACGAAGTTCGCGCAGGGTGGCCACCGTGAAGCTCGGACCACCC
The DNA here is from genome assembly GCA_023262255.1 of Ilumatobacteraceae bacterium. Taxonomy (GTDB): domain Bacteria; phylum Actinomycetota; class Acidimicrobiia; order Acidimicrobiales; family Ilumatobacteraceae; genus F1-60-MAGs027. The sequence goes on along the minus strand of JALRBT010000047.1, from coordinate 8,642 downwards.
CGACGAATCTCGATGTCACTCGCCTCGAGGCCCGCGGCGTCCTCCACCAGTGCCTGCACCATGGCAAGTCGATCTCGTGCAGGTGTGACGATTCGCTCCGGGGACTTCTGCCAGGGATCGTTTGCCACCACCAGCAGTACCCGGTCGAGCGACAGGGTGTCGCGGGCGGACCGCGCGACGTTCAGATGCCCCAAGTGTGGGGGATCGAAGGTGCCGCCGAACACCCCCAAACGTTGCGGCACGGGCAAATTCTAGGAGTTGTCGGCAGTTGGCTCTCCCGTTTCAACATGGCTACACCACCCCAAGTCGCTCAACCACGCGGTTTGGTAGGCCATTATCGGGACGGGCGTGATTTTTGCAACATTCCTCTTGACATCGTACGTGACATTCCTGTAACTTCGCTATTCCCCCAATCCCCCGAAGTCCCCCCAATCCCCCGACGCCACTCATACCCCCCGTGGGTGCCGTGTGTCGTCGTCCCCACAGAAAGCGCCAAACATGTCCGACTCCATTGGTCTCTATCTCAACGACATCGGTAAGGTTCCCCTGCTCAATGCCGAGGATGAGCGCACGCTGTCCAAGGCCATCGAAGCCGGTCGTGTCGCCGAGGCCAAGATGAAGAAGGGTCAACGTTCGGCCGCCCTTCGCAAGGACTTGCGTGATGCCAAGCGCGCCAAGGACCGATTCATCCGCGCCAACCTGCGACTCGTCGTATCGATTGCGCGTCGTTATCCGTTGCCCCAGGGCATGGATCTGCTCGACCTCATTCAGGAGGGCAACCTTGGCCTGGAGCACGCCGTCGACAAGTTCGACTGGCGCCGTGGCTTCAAGTTCTCCACGTACGCGACGTTCTGGATTCGCCAGGCAATCGGTCGTGCGCTCGACCAAAAGGCGAGCCTGATTCGAATTCCCGGAGACCGCTCGGCCAACCTTCGTGCCGCGTTGCGTCAGGGATCGGGCGATGCCGACGGATTGTCGGCCGAAAATGCCGAACTGCACCGACTCACCACGCCAGTATCGCTGGACAAGCCAATTGGCGACGACGGCGATGCCACGCTCGGCGACCTGGTGCCCAACCACGACATGAGCCCCGAGGAAGCCGTGATGTCGCGCGCCTCGGACGACATGCTGAACAAGCTGCTCGACACGCTCGATCCGCGAGCCCGCTATGCCGTAGAGGCCCGTTTCGGACTCTTCGGTGGCGAGCGCAAGAGCTTCCGTGAAGTCGGTGAGGAACTCGGCGTCACCGCCGAGGCCGCCCGTCGTCTCGTGAGCCGTGCAGTGGAGTCGTTGCAAGAAGACGCTCCCGACTACCTCACCGTTTAACGTCCGAACGGACGTCGCCGGCGTGGTAGGGCGTGGTTCTGCACCGCGCAACCGAGCGTGATCCATCCGTAGCCTGAACGTAGAGGTCGGCATGCCAAAGAACTGGACGAAATCCACTTGGCAGGCGCTTCCTGCTGTCCAGCAGCCCGAGTGGCCCGATACGGCAGCGCTCGATCGGGCACTGAAACAGATCGAGTCGTATCCCCCGTTGGTCTTTGCTGGCGAGGCACGTACCCTGCTGTCCACGCTCGGTCAGGTGGCCAACGGCAACGCCTTCCTGCTGCAGGCCGGCGACTGCGCCGAGAGTTTCGAGGAGTTCACGGCGATCAACATTCGCGAGAAGCTCCGCGTCATCCTGCAGATGGCCGTGGTGCTCACGTACTCCATGGGCGTACCCGTGGTGAAGGTGGGACGTATCGCCGGTCAATTCGCCAAGCCACGCTCCAGCAACACCGAGAAGATCGGCTCGCGGGAGGTTCCGTCGTTCCGTGGCCACATGGTGAACGACCCCGCCCCACATGACGAGGCGCGCATCCCCGATCCGCAGCGATTGGTTCAGGCGTACCATCAGTCGGCGAGCACGCTCAACCTGTTGCGCGCGTTCACCAAGGGAGGCTTTGCCGACCTCAATCGCGTGCATGCATGGAACCAGGAGTTCGTTGCTACGAGCGCCGAGGGTCAGCGCTACGAACAAATGGCGGCAGAAATCGAGCGGGCACTCGCATTCATGCGGGCATGCGGCGTCGACACCGAAAGCCACAGTGCACTCCACGAGGTTGACGTGTACACCTCTCACGAGGCGTTGATTCTCGGCTACGAAGAGGCATTGACTCGCCAAGACTCCCTCACCGGTCAGTGGTACGACTGCTCTGCGCACATGTTGTGGATCGGCGAGCGCACTCGACAGCTGGACGGTGCCCACATGGAGTTCCTGCGAGGCGTCGGCAACCCGATCGGCGTGAAGATCGGGCCGAACACCACGGCCGACTACGTCTTGTCGCTCTGCGACACCCTGAACTCCAACCGCGTTCCCGGGCGACTCACATTGATTTCACGTATGGGTGCCGACAACGTGGAGTCGTCGTTGCGTCCACTGTTGCGCGCGGTGCGCGAAGCCGGACACCCGGTGGTGTGGATCTGCGATCCGATGCACGGCAACACGTTCACTGCCGACAATGGGCGCAAGACACGCCACTTCGACGAAATCCTGCGTGAAATCGTCGGATTCGTCGCCGCGCATCGAGCCGAAAACACCTGGCCGGGCGGTATCCACATCGAACTCACCGGCGAGAACGTCACCGAATGCCTCGGCGGTGTGGAGGCCGTGTCGCAGGGCGACCTCGACACCCGGTACGAAACCGTCTGCGATCCACGCTTGAACGCCCGACAGTCGATCGACCTGGCGTTCCGTGTTGCCGACCTGATTCGTAGCGCCACGTAACTCGCGCGACCGCAGCGTCACAATTCGCTCTACGGCAGCTTCACAACTAGCGTCGACGAACGATGCAGGCGTTCGAACTTCTCGCCGAGTGGCCGGTTGACAACGTGGCGGCCGCGATGGTCGACCGTGACGGAGAAATCCACCTTCACGGTGATGAGTCGCGCGAGTTTCGCCTCGCCTCGGTAACGAAGGTGATTACCGCATGGGCCGTGTTGATTGCCTGCGAGGAGGGCACGGTGTCGCTCACCGATGCAGTTGGCCAGGAAGGCTGCACCGTTCGCCATCTCCTCGCGCATGCCGGCGGCTATCCCTTCGAGGGCGAGGCACCGGTTGGCGTTCCAGGCGCCCGTCGCATCTACTCCAACACGGGGTACGAGATGCTGGCGGCACACCTGGAAGCGCGAAGCGAGATGCCGTTCTGGGAATACGTCGAAGACTCGGTGTTCGACCCACTGGGCCTCGTCGCAGCGTCACAAACCGGTTCATCGGCAAAGGATGCACGAGTCGACATCGTGAGCCTGTCGCTCTTTCTTGCAGAAATTCGGCGCCCGCGACTGTTGGCACGAGAGACGTTCATCGAAGCAGTGACGCCACAATTCGATGATCTCGAGGGCATCGTGCCCGGTATCGGTCGATTCGATCCGTGTCCATGGGGACTTGGGCCCGAGATTCACGGCATGAAACACCCGCACTGGATGTCCCCGAACAATTCGGCGGCCACCTATGGGCACTTCGGCGGCAGTGGCACCTTCGTCTGGGTAGACCCGATTGCCGACGTCGCCTGCGCCGTCCTCACGGATCGAGAGTTCGACCAATGGGCACTCGCCCACTGGCCCGAATTCTCCAGCGCCGTACTTCGCGACGTGGCGCGCTAGCTGAGGCGCGGTCGGTGGTGCGCTAGCTGAGGCGCTCGACGATCATCGCCATGCCTTGGCCACCGCCAACACACATGGTTTCCAGACCGTAGCGCTTGTCGCGATGTTGCAACCCGTTGATGAGCGTGGTCATGATGCGCGCGCCGGTCATGCCGAACGGGTGACCGAGCGCGATTGCACCGCCGTGCATGTTGAGTTTTTCCATCGGGATACCAATGTGCTTGGCCGAGGGAATCACCTGGGCAGCGAAGGCTTCGTTGATTTCGAAGAGATCGATTTGATCCGCGGTCATGCCGGCACGCTTCAACGCTTGGCGTGACGCCTCGATGGGTCCGAGCCCCATGATCTCGGGGTTCAATCCCGATACACCGGACGCAACGATTCGTGCCAATGGCGTTAGTCCGAGTTTCTTCGCCTTGGAGTCGCTCATCACCAGCACGGCAGCGGCACCGTCGTTCAGCGGACAGGCGTTCCCTGCGGTGATCTGGCCGTCGGGGCGGAACGCCGGCTTCAAACCGGCCAGTGCCTCCACAGTGGTGCCGGCGCGCGGACCGTCGTCCTTGCTGATGACGCGACCGTCAGGAAGCGTGAGCGGGGTGATCTCGCGACTGAAGAATCCGTTGTCGATGTTCTCGCAGGCTCGCTGCTGCGAGCGTGCGGCGAATTCATCCATCTCCTGACGCGTGACTCCCTCGATCTCACGAACATTCTCTGCAGTTTGGCCCATCGCGATGTACATGTCGGAGATGCCCTGCGGTGGAGTCCATGTCGGCTGACCACCGGCTGCACGCGCTTTGGTGCGCTCGCCGGGTGTCTTGAAGATGGGATTCGGCGCGGTATCGCTGGCGCCGCTTGCATAACGACTTACGGTCTCGACACCCGCCGCAATGAAGCAGTCGCCTTCGCCGGCTTTAATGGCGTGGGCCGCCATACGGATGGTCTGCAGGCTCGATGAGCAGTAGCGGTTGACGGTAACGCCAGGGACCTCGTCCAACCCCGCGAGCATCGCCACCACGCGCGCGATGTTGAAGCCGCCTTCTCCGGCCGGCTGACCACATCCCATGATGAGATCCTCGACATCGCTCGGCTGAACTTGCGGAACCTTTGCCATGAGCGCACGAACGATTTGTGCGCTCATGTCATCGGGTCGGAGGTCGACCAGCGATCCCTTGTTGGCGCGACCAATGGGGCTGCGGGCGGTTGCAACGATGACTGCTTCGGTCATGATGTGATCCTTTCGAACTCGTGCCACGGTACCATTCGGACATGCAGTTGACCCCGTTGGACGTGGACTCCATCGATCTCTCCGATCCCGACTTCTGGGTCGCCCCACGCGAGCATCGCGAGTCGGCGTTCTGGTCGCTGCGCCGCGAAGCCCCCATCAAGTTCTTTGCAGAGTTGCCGTTAGTCAATTTTCCGGCTGGTCCCGGCTACTACGCACTCACCAAACACGAGGACATTTGGTCGGTGAGTCGCAACCCCGAGTTGTGGTGCAGCGGACAGGGATCCAACATCACCACGTTGACTCCGGAGTTGAACGAATTCTTCGGCTCGATGATCAACATGGACGACCCTAAACACTTCCGCCTGCGCTCGATCGTCTCCAAGGGCTTCACTCCGAAGGAGATTGCGCGGGTCGAGGAATACGTGAAGGAAAAGGCCAGAACCCTCGTCGACGAGGTGATCGAGCAACACAGCGATGACGAATTCGACTTCGTCGAGGCACTGGCCGCACCGTTTCCGCTCGAAATCATCTGCGACATGATGGGAATTCCGCGCACCGACGCCAAGCAGATTCTCGACTGGACCAACGTGATTCTCGGTGCCGGCGACCCGGACTTCGGCGGGACGCTCGAGAATCTCATGAAGGTGGCACTCGAGATCTTCTCCTACGCCCAACAACTGGGTGAATCCCGACTGCAGAATCCCACCGACGACCTCACGTCGGTGATGATGCACGCCGAGGTCGACGGGCAGCGCATGACCAGTCAGGAATTCGGCAGTTTCTTCATTCTCCTGGTGGTTGCCGGTAACGAAACCACCCGCAACGCCATCAGCCACGGAATGCTGGAACTCACGCGACGACCCGACCAGCAGCGAATCTGGTTCAACGACTTCGAGAAGCACACTCGCACGGCGGTGGAAGAAATCGTGCGGTGGGCCTCACCCGTGATCCACTTCCGCCGTACCGCAACCCGGGACACCGAATTGCGGGGCATCCCGATGCCTGCCGGAACCAAGGTGGTGATGTGGTACAACTCGGGCAACCGGGACGAGGATCTGTTTGCCGATCCCTATCGCTTTGACGTCACTCGACAGATACAGCCGGCACAGATCGGCTTTGGCGCGGGCGGACCGCACTTCTGTCTCGGCGCCAACCTTGCACGTCGGGAGATTGCGGTGATGTTCGACGAGATTCGGCGGCGCTTGCCCTACCTCCGGTTCACCGGTGAACCGGCCTACCTGCGCAGCAACTTCATCAATGGCATCAAGCGCATGCCCTGTCGAATCAAATAGGTCTGTCAGCGTCGTTCAAACCTTGGTGCGTACGGCGCGCACTGTGCCAGGTTTACCGGAGTTGGGGTAGGACGTGGCGGGCAACGAGATCGCATTCGGCGAGGTGCGGGTAGCCCGACAAGATGAATGTGTCGATCCCGGCATCACGCAATTCGCGAAGTTTGCCGGCCACCTGATCCGGGTCTCCCACGATGGCGATTCCGGCACCGCTGCGCGCACGGCCAACCCCCGCCCAGAGATGTCGCTCCACGTAGCCGTCTTCGTCGGCTGCCTCACGCAGTTCACTTTGGCGTGCCACGCCTGCCGACGCGGAGTCGAGCGACTTCGCCCGAATCGCGGCGCCGGTTTCGACATCCAGACGTGACAACAGTCGGGATGCCGCTGCCCGGGCTTTGGCTTCGGTCTCGCGCACGATCACGTGACTTCGCCATCCGTAACGAAGCGAACGCCCGAAGGCCGCTGCACGGTCGTGCATCTCGCGCATCACCTCGGACATCCGCTCCGTGGTGTCGGGCCACATGAGAAAGACGTCGCACGACTCCGCTGCGCACTGACGTGCCGCCTCGGAAAGCCCTCCGAAATAGACGACCGGGTCGTGGGGGTGTTGCACCGCGATGCGTGGCGCGTCCACATGCGCCGTGATGAACTGACCGTCGAAGTCCACACGCTTGCCTTGCAACAACGTTCGCAGCACTGCGATGGATTCGGAGGTTCGCTGGTAGCGGGCTTCGCTCGACAAGGTTTCACCCGGCACGTCGGAGGAGATGGCGTTGATCACCAATCTTCCTCCCGCGATGTGTTGCACGGTGGCGATCTGACGAGCCAACTGCGGCACGACGAGCTCCCCGAGTCGAACCGCCAGCAACAACTTGATGCGGCTGGTTTCTACGGCGATGGCCGAGGCAAACGCGGTCGCGTCGATACCGAGTGCATATCCCGACGGCAGGAGCACGTTGTCGAATCCGTTCTGTTCGGCGCGAAGCACGATGCTGCGGCAGTGGTCCCACGACGACTGCAACGCAGAATCGGGAACACCGAGGAACTCGTAGTCGTCATCGCAGAGCGCGGCGAACCAGGCGTACTCGGTCACGGTAACGGGCGACCCTCCGAAGCCGCCACGATGCGATACAACTCGGTACGCGACAACGATTGCAATGACGCCGAGGTTGCAGCAACGAGCCGCTCCGGCTTTTGGGTTCCCAAGAGTACGACGGGCTTGGCGGGATGCGACAACACGAATGCATACGCGACCTGCTCACGGGTCGAACCGTGTGTGGCCACCAATTCGTCGACAACCGCAAGGAGTTCGGGCCGCACGTTCTCGCCCGTGACGAGGCGCCCGCCTGCAAGCGGACTCCACGCCAGCGGCGCGACACCGTCGCGCATGCAGAGGTCGAAGGTGCCATCGCGAAGCGGTCCGAGTGCCGCTGCCGAGTATTCGGGTTGCGTGGTTACGATCGGCACGTTCAGATGGGCAGCAAGCGCCTCGTGCTGAGCAGTCGTGAAGTTGGAAACACCGATGCGATCGATCTTGCCCTCGCTGCGCAACTTCATGAGTGTTTCCGCGGTTTCACGCGGGTGGGCGAACAAATCGGGTCGATGCACCTGATACAGGTCGATTCGTTCGATGCCGAGTCGCCGCAGCGAGTCTTCGCATTCGCGCCGCAGCGTGGCCGGGCTCTGGTCGTATGGAATGCCCGGGGTGATTCCGCCCTTGGTCGCCACGACCACCTTGTCGCGCAACGCTGGTGACCGCTTCAGCACCGAACCCAACAGTTCCTCTGCGGCGCCGAATCCTCGCCCGCCCCAGTTCCCGCCGTACACCGCGGCGTTGTCGAGCAACGTAATTCCGCAGTCAACGGCGGACTGCACGAGTCGATCGGCTACGTCAACCGACTCGTGCGTGAAGCGCCACAAACCCAAGCCGTAACGACCGAAAGTCATATGCACCATGTTGCCAGAAGAGCCGAGAGCGCACGGCGCCGTTGGCGCCGTGTACGAGCCGACTAGTTCAGGAGCATCCGCTGGTGGAACCGCAGTCGCCACATACGTGACAGGCTCCAGCGCGTCGCATGTTGGACGATCCGCACGACGAGCAGATTGCACCCGTTCGTGCCGACTTGGATTCGCCATGACTCATCGCTCCTGCGGCCATGCTGGCTGCAAGTTCACCCGCGGACGGAATCGTCTTCGGGTCGGCGATCACGTCGACACCCTGTGCGGTGTCGACTGCCGTCTCTTCCACACCCGGCAGCGTCGGCTGCATGCGCTCCTCGCGAGTGAAGATACCGAGCTCCGCACGCTCCGCCGGCGTCATGTACTCCACCGCCAGGCGACGGAACAGGTAGTCGATAATCGACGAGGCCATGCGAATGTCGGGATCGTCGGTCATGCCGGCCGGTTCGAAACGCGTGTTGATGAACGCCTCGACGAAGGCATGCAATGGCACGCCGTACTGCAGGCCGTACGACACGCTCTTGGCG
>JALRBT010000046.1 GCA_023262255.1 Ilumatobacteraceae bacterium | reverse complement strand
TGCCGAGCGAGAAACACACGGCACTGTTGGCCGCGCTGCCGCGGCCTTGGCAGAGAATGTCGTTGCGTTCGCAGAACTGCACGATGTCCCACACGACGAGGAAGTAGCCAGCGAACCCCAACCGGTCGATCACCTCCAACTCGTGGTCGATGGTGCGCCACGCACGCGAACGCAACGACAGGTCCTCGTGCGCTCCCAGCGGACGCTCGCCGTAGCGGCGCCTGCCCCCCGCTTCGGCGAGTTGTCGCAAAAACCGAATCTCGCTCAGCCCACCAGGACACGGGTACGGCGGCAACTTCGGCGCAATCAACGACAGATCGAACGCCACATGATGCGCAATGTCGGCGGCGCGCGACACCACACCCGGGTACCGCGCGAATCGTCGCTCCTGTTCCGCCGCGCTACGCAAACACGCGGTGGCGGCCGGCGGAAGCTGCGGGTCGAGCTCATCCAAACTGCAACGATGGCGCACGGCGGCAAGCGCACATGCCACCACATGGTCGCCCGGCACGGCGTACGACACGTCGTTGGTGGCCACCGACTCCACCCCGCATGCCGCCGCAATGCCCACCAGCGCATCGTTGCGCCACGCATCCAGCGGGTCGCTGTGATTCCACACCTCCACCAACACGCGGTCACGACCGAATGCGTCGATCAACAACTCGAGTGATCGTCGTGCGGCACGCGGGCCATCGGCGTGCAACGCACGAGCAAGTGGACCATCGGTGGCGCCGGTGAGCACGAAGCAACGACCGCCCACACGCTCGGCCAGCGACGGCACGTCGAACACCGGCTGCGACTTCGTCCCGCGCATTTGACCATGGGTGAGCGCCTGCGACAGTGCGACGTACCCCGTCGGGCCATCGGCGATGAACACCAGGTCGCCATGGGGTTGAACGGTCGTGCCGTGTGCATCCCCGGAACGGCACGACACCTCGGCACCGAACACGGTGCGTATTCCCACCTCGCGTGCGGCCTGGGCGAACCGCACCACGCCGTACAAGCCGTGGCGATCCGTGAGCGCCAGTGCGCTCAACCCGAGTTCGTGCGCCACCTCCACGAGGCGTTCGGGTGATGAGGCCCCGTGCAGGAACGAAAACTGCGAACGACAGTGCAATTCGGCGTACTCATCGCGCAGCGACACTCACTCACGATAGCGAACATATGTTCGTAGGGCGACCGTAAGGCCGCCCCGAACCCCCGCGTCGGCAACGTCGTACGCCTCCTCGGGGGTGAACCAGCGCGCATACGGACTCTCGCCCTCGCCGGGTCGCGGATCCTCGTCACCTGCAAACAACACGTACCGCACGTCGAAGTGCCGATGACCCCGCGGACCCGGGTGCACATCCACATGAATGAGGAGCGGACCATCCGGCGGATGCGTCACCGACATACCCAACTCCTCACGTGATTCACGTACCGCGGCATCGGCGGGATGTTCGCCGTCATCGATGTGGCCACCCGGCTGCAACCACAAGCCCAAGCGTTTGTGCAAGTGCAACACCACACCTCGTCGTCCCACCACCAGCGCCGACGCAGTGACATGCCGAATGTCCGCCTGCTCGCTGAAGGGTGCCTCGAGCCCTGGCACCACCGACAAGAACTCGTCGATGGATTCTCGTTCACGCTCGTCGACCGGTGTTGCAGCACGAAAGTGCGCACACAATGCGGCAACGACGTGCGCATCGTGCGGCGACATGGTGGGCACGCAGACACCGTAGTGCTCGTGTGCATCGCGTGCGTCGTGTGCATCGCGTGCGTCGTGTTCGTCAGGCATACCATGCCGCACGTCGCCACACGTGGTGTTCGAGCACGGCGATCATCGCACGCGTTTGCTCCGTGCCGCGTTCGCGCAACAACAGTTGCAAACGTACGGCCCGACGCGCCCGCTGCATATCCCACCAGCGCTCCTCGACCGGCCACGGACCCGCCCACGCCAACACGTCGTAGGTGGCCGAACCCATTCGCACGACGGCCGGCTCGTCGCTCATCGCATGTCGTGAGGTCACGCCGACGGATCGACCATCGGTGCCGTACACGTCGATGTGCGCGTCCGGCGCGGCATCGAACACCAACGATGGCGCCGGTGACGGCAACGAGCCGCGCCACGTCACCGGCATCGCCACCTCGCGCGCAACGCGACGCTCAAGATCCACCGCGTCACTACGCACGAACTCGAACCACCGCGCCGGATCACGGCCACCACGCCACGTCGGAATGGTGACCGACTCGGCCCCATGCATATCTACGACACGACGAATCGCGCGTTGCGCATGGCGGTCACCGTCGCGTTCCCCACCCCACAGCGAGGCCTGACGTCCGACATCGACCACCATCTGCTCGGGCGACAACCGCACACCCACCACCCCGCTGGTGGGTGCATCGTGTTGAACCCATGCATCAAGTTGCCAGCGAACGCTCTCGACGATTGCGCCCGCGCTCCAACCATCGGCGCGGTACCACATGCGTTCGCTTCGCTCACTGTGGTCGGACTCCAACGACACGTGCAGCCGAACCATCGACAAACCGTGTGCCACCAGATGTCCCACCACGGCGGTGGCAAGTTGATCGACGGTTGCCAGCACCGCGTCGCGTGATTCGACGGGCGAATCGAACTGGTGCGAGCACACCCGATCGGGTGGCGGTGCAACCGTGAGCGGTGGATGACGGTCCATTCCGTGCGCCAGCCGGAACAAATCGCGACCAAATGCGCCGAGTCGGGCGATGAGGTCGGCTTCGCTCAGGGTTGCAACATCGCCGAATCGGTACAACCCGAGTCGCTGCAGGAGCGACACCACCTCGCGATACGAGGCAACGTCGTCGGCACCCGGAACCCCCGCCCCCACCGCACCGATGACTTCCACGCACTGCACCAATGCATGCACCGGCGTGTCGGCGAGAACGTTGCGTGATGCACCGGGAGCAACGACGTGCGGTGTGCCCGTGTGCAAGGAGTGCTGCGCGGCGATTGCTGCGGCAAGGCGACCGTCGGCGATACCGATGCCGAAGCGCGGCTGCGCCGTGCCCAGCTGTCGTTGGATTGCCGCGTGCACCAATGCCGCCAACGCGTCGTCCCCACCGGCATGACGCGATGGCCCCCGCGTGGCAAACACGATGATGCCCGGTGCAGTGACCTCGACCAACGGCACATGGGCCACCACCGCACGAACGACGGGTTCGAAGGCACTGCGCGCACTGCACCCCAACGCATCGGCATACGCCGACCAGTGCGGGAACTGGACGACTACGACACGCGTTGGTTGGTCACGCATGACAAATCGAGCGTTGCCTCGCGCGGCACCGGGCAGCGCCGACCGCCCACACGCAGGTGCACGAGCCGTTGCGTGATGTGCGAGCCACCACGTTCGATACCCGCCCACGAAACGGTGTTTGCCTGCACGTCGAGATCGGCGACGAAGGCGCGCGATGCGTTGCCGCTCGCGTACGACGTCGGCAACGCACCAGGAACGTCCACCACCAACAACACCGACTGACGCGCAACGATGCGGGACTGCAACCGTCGAGCGTCGTACCCGGTGAGTGACGCCGGCGGCGCAACGATGAGCACGTCGAACCCCTCCACGAGTGCCGCCACCGTGGTCACCCACTCACGACTTGCCGACGGGGGTTGTGCAAGAACGAGGCGCTCAACCGCCACACCTGCCTCCACCGCCGCACCCACACCGAGGTTCGGCACACCGACCACCGCCAACCATGATCCGACCCGAGTTGCTGTCGCCGAGACCGCCAGTGCCGCACTCAGCCCAGCATCGCCCGTGCACGCCACCGTGCGACCACGCACCACACCACCATCGGTAAACAGTGGCAACAACGATGGAGCGACGGGCAGCGGGGCACGCACGGCTGGCATGCCGAGACGAGAACGTAGGTCAGTAGCCACCCCCACACCATAGCGAACAGGTGTTCGCCCCACTCCGGGCAGCGCGAACCCCCTCGTGAGGGATTACGCGAGGTGCAACAAGCCGTAAACGATCGACTCCTCGAGGGCCCGCCACGATGCCTCGATGATGTTGGACGACACACCGATGGTGGTCCACGTGCGATCGCCGTCCGTCGCGTCGATCAACACACGAGTGACGGCGCCCGTCGCCGATGACGAGTCCAGGATACGCACCTTGTAGTCGGTGAGATGCACACGGGACAACTGCGGGTACTTCTGTGCCAAGCACGCGCGCAACGCGGTGTCGATGGCGTTCACCGGACCGTTTCCTTCCGCGGTGTGCACTTCACGATGGTCGCCGATCCACACCTTCACCGTGGCTTCGGTGGTGAACGAGCCGCTGGTGGATTCGTCGGTGATGACGCGCATCGACTCCACGTTGAAGAAGTTCTGCTCCCAACCCGTGGCGCGGCGCATCAACAACTCGAGCGATGCGTCGGCCGCCTCGAAGTGGTAGCCCTCGAATTCCAACCGCTTCAGCTCGTCGAGAATCGAGTTGATCACCGCACCGTCGGCATCGAGTCCGAGCTCCTGCGCCTTCATCGAGATGGTGGCCCGTCCCGCCATCTCCGACACGAGAAATCGCGTGCCGTTCCCCACCAGATCCGGTGACACGTGCTCGTAGGCATCCTTGGCGCGTGCAATCGCCGATACGTGCAAGCCTGCCTTGTGCGCGAACGCCGACGTGCCGACGTACGGTGCCTGCGGGTTCAACGGGCGGTTCAACACCTCGGCAACGTGGTTACTCACCGACGTGAGGTGCTCCAGGCGCCCCGCCGGCAGACAGTCCAAGCCCATCTTCAGCTGAAGGTTCGGGATGATGGTGGTGAGGTTGGTGTTGCCCGTGCGCTCGCCCAAGCCGTTGAGCGTTCCCTGCACATGACATGCACCCGCGCGAACCGCTGCGAGTGAATTGGCGACGGCGCAACCGGTGTCGTCGTGGCAGTGGATACCGATGATGGCGTCATTCCCCACGTGTCGCGCCACATCGGCGACGATCGATTCGATCTCGTGCGGCAACGATCCACCGTTGGTGTCGCACAACACCAAGTGCGAAGCGCCATTCACCACCGCTGCTTCGAGCACGCGCAAGGAGAACTCCGGGTTGTTCTTGTAGCCGTCGAAGAAGTGCTCGAGGTCCACCAACACCAATCGATCATGACTGCCGAGGTACTTCACCGAGTCGGCGACCATCGCCACACCCTCGTCGAGCGTGGTCTGCAGCGCGGTTTCCACGTGGTAGTCCCAGGCCTTTGCCACGATGCATACCCCGGTCGTTTGCGCGTTGATCAGGTTGCGCAAGGTCGCGTCGTCATCGACCTTGCCCGACGGACGCCGCGTACTACCGAACGCCACCAGCGTCGACGTCGTGAGCGTCAGTTCGCGCTTGGCGCGCGCGAAAAACTCCTCGTCCTTGGGGTTTGCGCCCGGCCAGCCACCCTCGATGTAGTGCACACCGAGCAAATCCAGCTGCTCGGCAATGCGCAACTTGTCGTTGACGCTCGCCGATACGCCCTCCACCTGCATGCCGTCACGCAGTGTGGTGTCAAACACCTCCACCGTGTTGGCGGGCAGCACGAGACGAGCCGGCATGACTACTTGGCGAGCTCGCACCAATGCGCGTACTTCTTCTCCTGGCCTCGAACCGCGCGGGCGTACATCGCCGCGATCGCACGGGTTTTGGGACCCGGGCACGGAATCTCGCGCTCGTCCACCGAACGCACCGAGCCAACCTCGGCGGCGGTACCGCAGGCGAACACTTCTTCAGCGATGTACAGGTCGCTGCGTGCGATGTTGTCGACACGGATCTCGTAGCCGAGATCCCGCGCAATGGTCATCACGCTGTTTTGCGTGATGCCTTCGAGCGCACCCGCCGACAGTGGCGGCGTCAGGATCACGTCGTTGCGCACCACGAAGATGTTCTCACCCGTACACTCGGCCACCAGCCCGTTCGGCGCAAGCATGATTGCCTCGTCGTAGCCGGCCTTCAAGGCCTCCACCTTCGCCAACGATGAGTTCACGTAATTGCCCACCGTCTTTGCGGCGGGTGGCATCGTGTTGTGGTCGTGGCGAGTCCAGGACGAGATCTTCATCCGCACACCCTTTTCCACCGCGTCGTCGCCGAGGTACGCACCCCACGGCCAGCACGCAATGGCAACGTCCACCTGGCACGGCATGGTGTTGAGACCCATCTCGCCGTAGCCGTAGTACGCGAGCGGCCGCACGTAACAGGACGGCAGCCCGGTCGATGTCACGGTGTCCTTGGTCGCCTGCACAAGCTCCTCCACCGAATACGGCATCGGCATTCCCATGATCTTGGCGCTGTTGTGCAGGCGAACGATGTGGTCGGTCAATCGGAAGATCGCGGGTCCCTTGTCGGTTTCATAGGCGCGAATGCCCTCGAACACACCGGTTCCGTAGTGCAGGGTGTGGGTGAGCACGTGCACGTTTGCATCGGCCCAGTCCACGAGCGATCCGTTCATCCAGATTTTTGGTGTCGTCGTGATCGGCATCGTGACCCCTTTTCGTGCGCCGTATTGACGCTATCCGTGGAGTCTTCGACAGATTTCGTCGCCGACCGCCACCGTGGTACCACTCGTTGGCTGCGCGCACGCGTCGCGAATCGCACCTGCGGCTCGCGACTCGCCGAGGTGGTCCAACATGAGCGCGGCCGACAAGATCGCCGCCACCGGATTGGCCACGCCCTTGCCCGCGATGTCGGGAGCCGAGCCGTGTACCGGCTCAAACAACGACGGACCGGTGCGGGCCGGATTCAAGTTTGCCGACGACGCCAGGCCGATTCCGCCACTGACGGCGCCACCAAGATCGGTGAGGATGTCACCGAACAAGTTGTCGGTCACGATCACGTCGTAGCGGTGGGGATCCTGCACGAAGTAAATGCACGCTGCGTCCACATGGTTGTATGCCGTGCCGACACCGGGGAACTGCGCGGCAACCGAATCGAACGCGCGCTGCCAGAGGTCCCCCGCGAAGGTCAGCACGTTGGTTTTGTGCACGAGGGTTACGTGCTTGCGCTCACGCGACGAGGCAAGCTCGAACGCGTACCGAATGCAGCGCTCGACCCCGAAACGAGTGTTCACGCTTCCCTGCGTGGCAACTTCATGCTCGGTACCGCGCCGCAACACGCCACCTTCCCCAACGTACGAGCCCTCGGTGTTCTCGCGAATCACCACGAAGTCGTGCGGTGCGGAGTGACCCGGACCCGTACCAACGAAGGGTCGCTGGTTGATGTACAGATCGAGATTGAAACGCAACTTGAGGAGGAGCCCGCGCTCGACGACACCGGGTGGCACCCCTGGTGTGCCCACCGCGCCTAGCAAGATTGCGTCGAATCCGCGCAACGCCTCGAGCGTGTCGTCGCTCAGTACCTCTCCGTCGCGCAAGAAGCGAGCACCACCAAGATCGAAGAACGTGGTGTCGAGTTCCACTCCACTCGCGCGCACCACCTTGAGTGCTTCGGCGGTGACTTCGGGACCGATTCCGTCGCCGCCGATCACCGCAACACGATGCACGGATCGAGTCGTGGCCGCATTCACCCCAATCAGGCTAGGGAGGTATGGGTATCCTGACGATATGCCGACACACCGTTTATCGCGTGTTGCCCTCGAACGCTTGCAGGCCGAACACCTCGACCTCACGACTCGCGGTCGCATCGAGGTTGCCGCACGAATCGGTCGGGCCCGCGAGATGGGCGACCTGCGCGAGAACGCCGGGTACCACGCCGCCAAGGACGAACAGGGCCACATGGAGGGCCGCATTCGTCAGATCGAAGCCATCCTGGAGAACCACGAGATCGTCGAGGTGCTCGACAACGGCAGGATCGATCACGGCTGCATCGTCACCATCCTCTACGAAGGCGATCCCCCGTCA
This sequence comes from Ilumatobacteraceae bacterium, assembly GCA_023262255.1. GTDB lineage: Bacteria > Actinomycetota > Acidimicrobiia > Acidimicrobiales > Ilumatobacteraceae > F1-60-MAGs027. Next base: position 4,013 of record JALRBT010000046.1, on the reverse strand, counting down.
CAGGCAGAGAAGTACCTCATCGGCCACATGGAGGAGCGCCCGGACGACCCGAGCATCAGCGTGATGAGCGCCACCTCACCCCTGGGTGCGGCGCTACTCGGCGCAACGGAGGGTGACTCCGTCACCTACGACGCTCCCAACGGCTCGCTCACCGTTACCGTCGTACGCGTGGAGGCATGCCCGTAACGTGATCCGCCGCACGCACGCTGCGCGAGACGGATTCCCCGCAGGTCACGACGTTGAACTTCCCGGGCGTGGTCGCACGTTCGTACGCGAGGTCGCGGGCCCGCCCGGTGCGCCGACGGTCCTTCTGTTGCACGGCTGGACCGCCACCGCCGACCTCAATTGGTTCACGTGTTTCGAGGCACTGGGTGAACACTTTCGCGTCCTGGCGCCCGATCATCGCGGACACGGACGAGGTATTCGCCCGCGCGGCAGCTTTCGTCTGCACGACTGTGCCGACGACGTCGCGGCGATCGCCGACGCCTTCGGGGTGAGCACGTTCATCCCCGTCGGTTACTCGATGGGTGGCGCGATCGCGCAGCTCGTCGCATCTCGTCACGAACAACGAACTCGCGGACTCGTGCTGGCCGCCACCGCCGGCTACTTTTCCTCATCACGCGACGAGCGCCTCAACTTCCTCGGTCTCACCGGTCTGGCGCGACTCTCCAAGCTCACCAGCGCTCAAGCGCGGGCATGGATCACCGAACAGGTCTACCTGCAACGCAAGACGCACCAGTTGGCCGACTGGGCCGCTCGCCAAATCGCCAGCCACGACTGGCGCCACGTGTTGGAGGCAGGAAGCGAGATCGGTGCGTTCGATTCGCGGCCGTGGCTCGGCGAGGTTGCAGTGCCGTCGGCGATGATCATCACCACCAACGACAAAGTCGTGCCACCTCGACGCCAGGAGGAGTTGGCCGCGTCGCTGCGGCTGGCCACCGCCACGCATCGAGTCGATGCGGGTCACGATGCCGTGTTCGCCGCGCGAGAGCGCTTCGTGCCGCTGCTCGTCGATGCGTGCCAACGGGTGGTGCAGCACAGCCGCGTCGCCTAGCCGCGACGTCACCGCGGGCTCTTTCGCCCGGGTTTCTTCTTGATGACGGGTGGCGCCACTTCGGGCTCGCAGTCCGCATCCGCCACCGCCTGGGAGTCCGAACCCAACTCCACGTCGGAGACCGTTATCGCGTCGTGCCACAAGCGCTCGACGGCGTCGGCCAACGAGCCCTTGGCGTTGCCCGGATCGGTGACGATTTCGTCGGGTGTGTCGGCGAAGCGCAACACCGAACCGACACCGTCGTCGCCCACCACGACCACCAGTCGCACCCGGCGACGCCGTGGGTGCACGCTCGGTGGCACGTCGCTTTCGTTCTCGTCGTCCACGGGCGCAGCCCACCCACACGTGAGAACCGCTGCGGCATCGAACATGCGGGCAATCGAGGTGCCGCGGGAATCCAGCAGTTCGTACACGTCGCCGTGTTCGGCGAGAAACGAGATGCGTAGCGCCCCATCGGCATTAGCGTCGATACCCGCGGGGTCGACCACGCTGATGCCGTAGAGACGGGCCCGCTTCAGGTCGAAACCCGCGAGCGAAAGGTTGAGGCTGTGCTCGACACAGGTCGCCAGGGCGACCGGGGAAATGGTGTTGGTGTTCATGCCCTCTTGTGTGCATGACCACGGGAAAATCGGCAATGTTTCCTCGAGTGCGTTTAGCGTCTGCATCCGGCATGTCCACTTCATCCGTGCGTTCGGCCATGTCGCTGTTCGGAGGGTTCTTCGCGCTCGCCATCGCCTGGATGACGGTGCTTCCGCTCTTTGCCGGACCGGACGAGCCGGCCAACTTCATCAAGTCGGCGGCGGTGGTGCGTGGCCGATTCGTTGGCGAACCGATTCCCGCGAGCGTTACCACGTCGTTCTGGTCGACGTACGTCGACATCGATCCGCAATTCGGCACCGCGCAACTCGTCCCGTGGTGCTTCGTCGGACAACCCCAGACCCCGGCGTGTTCCGCCCCACTGCAGTCACTGGTGCCGGTCGAACCCGCACGAACCGACATGGGTCGCTATCCGCCGCTTGGTTTCGTCCCCGCGGGCATCGGCACGTTGGTCGGTCCGAGCGACACCGGAGCGAGGGCGGCTCGATTCACCGCGGCGGTCGTCTGCTGTGCGATGCTCGCCGTGGCGGCACAACTCCTGCGCCGACGTCGGCGATCACTCGTACCACTGTTGGTCGCCGCCACCCCGGGAGTCGTCTTTTTGTCCTCGGTGTCGAGCCCGAGCGGCGTCGAGATCGTTTCGGCAATCGCGGCGTGGACCGCGCTGTGGATCGGCATCCACGAGCGGTGGTCGTTGCCCTCCACGATCGCCGTCTTCGTCGGTGCGTCAGCACTGCTCATCGTCGCCCGACCGGCAGGAATCGTCGCCGTCATCGTCATGGTCGCATGCGCGGCAATCGCCGATCACGATGCGCTCCGCCGCGCCGCACTTCGACATCCCCGAGAGCTCGGCGCCATGGCCGTGGCGGTGACGGCCAGCATCGCGTGGTACGTCACCACGTACGACCACAACTTCGGTGTGCGACTCAACGTGGAGCGGCGCGTCACCTCACTCACCACAATCGCCTCGCGATCGCTCATCGACCTTCCGCGCCTCGTCGCAGAGTCGGTCGGAAACTTCGGATGGCTCGATACGCCGAGCCCCACCTTCGCCGTGTGGATCATCGTGGGTCTCACTGCAACACTTGCGATGCGGGCCGCTCAACGGGCATCCGTGCGCCAACGGCTCGCGCTTGGTGCCCTTGCACTCTGCGTTCCCGTGTGGCACATCGCCTTGAACACCAACTATCAGGACCTCCTCGGTACCTATGGTTCGCAAGGACGTCACCTCACACCACTCATCGTCGGGCTTCCGCTGGCGGCGGTGATGCGCCGCGCACATCACCCATCGGACTCGTCGGTGGCCGGTCTCGTGTTGTGTGCGCACGCGTGGTGCGTCCTGGTGGCGCTACGGCGTTATTCGAGCGGAGCGGGTGGCGACGACCTGCTCGGTTTCGTCACGAACCCCGCATGGACTCCTCCGCTCGGCATGGCGACCACGGTGCTCATCGTTGCGCTCGCACACATCGCTGCCTGGTGGGCACTCCGCGGTCCACGTCGGTCGTGACGACCCAAACACATCGTCCGGCAGGCAGAATGGAATGGTGACGCCTCTCACCCTCCCGCAAAAAGTGTGGGACCGTCACGTGGTGCACCGCGACGACAACGGCAACGAACTGCTCTACATCGACCTGCATCTCGTGCACGAGGTGACGAGCCCGCAGGCATTCGATGGACTGCGCCTGAACGGCCGGCGCGTACGCCGACCCGACCTCACCGTGGCAACGGAAGACCACAACGTGCCGACCAAGGACATCCATCTTCCCGTCGCAGATCCAATCTCGGCCAAACAACTCGACGTCATGCGGGGGAACGCGGCCGAATTCGCCATCACGCTGTACAAGATGGGTGATGCCGGTCAAGGCATCGTGCACGTGATCGGTCCGGAACAAGGTCGCACCCTGCCGGGCATGACCATCGTGTGCGGCGACAGCCATACGGCCACCCACGGCGCGTTCGGGGCGCTCGCATTCGGCATCGGAACGTCCGAAGTGGAGCACGTGCTCGCCACGCAAACACTCCCCCAATCTCGACCCAAATGGATGAGCGTGTCGGTGGACGGTGAACTGCCGCCCGGCGTCACCGCAAAGGACATCATCCTGGCCATCATCGGTCGCATCGGCACCGGTGGCGGAATCGGCCACGTCATCGAATACCGCGGTTCGGCCATTCGCGCGCTCTCCATGGAGGGGCGCATGACCGTGTGCAACATGAGCATCGAAGCCGGCGCCAAGGCCGAAATGAAGTAAATCGGCTCGGCGGGCCCAGTCTCGCCGACCGGATCTGGTTCGCCAGATTCAAGAGAAAGGGGTGGCTCTCGGGCTTCCCCTTTTTCGTCTTTGCGGGTTTGTCCCCGTAGAGG
>JALRBT010000045.1 GCA_023262255.1 Ilumatobacteraceae bacterium | reverse complement strand
GTCAACGGGAAAAAGTCGATGCCGTCACGCACGCCCTTTGCGGCGTTTGCGGTGACGAGCACGGTGGTTTTTCCGATGCTTGCTACGACGGCGCCCTGTGATTGCAGCGCCAGTTTTCCGGTTTCTAGCCGGAGGGTTTTGTCGGTGCCACTGATGGCGCCCGACACTGAAATGGCTTCAGCCATGTGTATGTCTCCTATGTTGTGTTAGCTCTCGCGACCGGTGGTTCCCCTATGGAACCCCTCGAATGGTCGCAGTGGCTTAACGACGAAGTTCGAGCTCTTCGAGCAGTTTGCGATACTTCTCGATGTCGCGCTTGCGGATGTAGTCGAGCATTCGACGGCGGCGTCCGACCAACAACATGAGACCACGACGACTGTGGTGGTCCTTTGCATGTGTCTTCAGATGCTCCGTCAGGCTGTTGATTCGGTCGGTCAGAAGTGCGATCTGCACTTCCGGCGAACCCGAGTCAGTTGCATGCTGACCGTGCTTCGCAATGACGTCTTTGGTCCCCAGTTTCACAGGAGTCGCCATGTTCGTACGTTGCCTCTTTCTGCCTCGTCTCGCACTTCTTGCTCGGATGAGCAGATGCTCGACGGGTCGTTCCGGGACCATCCCGAAACATCACACTCGCGCCGAAGCCCAAGTGGACCCCTTCATGCTACGGCGCACGCACCCCAGTTCCACTTGAATCCTCCACGATTGACCTCACCCCGCCAAAAGTGCGGGCGGTTAGCGTTCAACACGTGTTCACGGGCATCGTCGAAGAGCTCGGTGCCGTCGCATCACGCAACGGATCACGGTTGCGAATCACCGCCAAACACGTGTTGCGCGACAGCATGATTGGTGCTTCCATCGCGGTGAACGGTTGCTGTCTCACCGTCGTTCAGGCCGGTGACGGGTGGTGGGAAGCCGACGTGAGCGACGAAACATTTCAGCGAACGAGCCTCGGGTTGCTGAACGTCGGCGACCCCGTCAACTTGGAGCGTCCGATGTCGGCCGACGGACGATTCGGTGGCCACGTGGTACTTGGCCACGTGGATCTGGTCGGCGAAGTGGTGTCACCTGCACCCGACCTTCGAGTTCGAATCGATCGCAACCGAATGCACCTCCTGGTGGAGAAGGGGTCGATCACGGTCGACGGTGTGAGCCTGACGGCGTTCGACCTCGACGCCGATTCGTTCCGCGTGGCTATCATTCCACACACCGCCGCGGTGACAACCCTTGGTGTGCGCCGGGCAGGCGACAAGGTGAACATCGAGATGGACGTACTTGCCAAGCACGTCGAGCGGCTGCTGAGTGCGCGATCGGGCACGGGCAACGGCGTGATCAGCGGTCGTGGGGTGTTTCGAGCCGTGCGCGCACTTTTCGGCGGAAGGCAACGATGAGCAATCTCGACGACCTTCGCAAACAGATCGACGACATCGACGCGGCAATCATCGAACTGCTCGCCCAACGAATGGAAGTGTGTCGCGAGGTGGCAACGCTCAAGTCGCAGAGCAACACGGCCATCATCCAGCCACAACGCGTACGCGAGGTGCTCACCACCCGCCGTCAGTGGGCCATCAACAACGACGTCGACCCCGATTTTGCCGAACAGCTGTTTCGAATTCTGCTTTCGGAAACCCATCGCATCGAGGTGGCCCACGACAAGACGTTCGAGAAGCCAACGAAGGTCGCAGACGTTCTGGCTTCGGCACTCGACGCAGTCGCGTGTCGAATCGACCACGTCGTGGTGGCTGTTGCCAATTTGTCGGCAGCGTCCACATTTCTCGCTTCGATCGGGTTCTCCACCCAGCCCACTGATGATGCAGGCATCGTGGTAGCCGAGGGTGGCGGTGTCACCGTGGTGTTGGTGGGGCCGGGCGACAAGGCCGTGGATACACATCTCGAGGAGCACGGATCGGGCGTGCAGCACATCGCCATCGAAGTACTCAATGCCGGTTACGTCCAGGAACTGCTGCGCGCGGCAAACATTCCACTGCTCACCGACGTTGTGGTGGACGAACACGGCCATGAACAGATCTTCACGGTGCTCGACCCCTCCACCGGTGTGCAACTCGGCTTCATCTCCCGCACCGGCAATCGAGTGCCGATGAATGGCGCCAACGTACGAGCCTTGTTCCGCGCGCTCGGCAGCGCGTAGCGGGTGCTGTCGTACCGACGGGGCCTTGCTATGGTGAGGTTGCTCGATGAATCCGAGTGGGTCGCACCTCTAACATTCGCGACTCACCCGATCGGGTGCTGACAGCCATATCCAACTGCATCGCACAACCAGCGACGGGGTCGTGGGTTGAACGGTGCATGCGTGTCCGAATGAAAGGCATCGTGGAACTTCAGCACCGAATGGAATCAACGTCAGCCCATGCTTCCTTGATCGAAGCACCGCTGAATGAATTGCTGCGTGACGCCCGAAAGATTCGCGACCTGCAGTACGGCGCACGCATCACGTACTCGCCCAAGGTGTTCATTCCGTTGACCATGCTGTGCCGCGACAAGTGTGGCTACTGCACGTTCGCCCAACCACCGGCGCGACTCGAGAGCCCGTACCTTTCACCCGAACAGGTACTTGCCATCGCAAAGCGCGGCGCGGCATCGGGTTGCCACGAGGCATTGTTCACCCTTGGCGAACGCCCGGAGTTGCGATACGACGTAGCCGCGGAGTGGCTGCGTGCGAACGGATACGACTCCACCGTTCACTACCTGCACGACATGGCCAGGCTGGTGCTGAACGAAACGGGTTTGCTCCCCCATGCAAACGCTGGCGCGCTCTACAAGGAAGAACTGGCGATGCTGCGCCGCGTGTCGCCGTCGCAGGGCATGATGATCGAAACCCTGCGCGACGATCTGGAGTGCCACCGCGGCGCGCCCGACAAGGTACCGCAGCGACGACTCGACACGTTGGAGTTTGCCGGAGAGTTGCGGATTCCGTTCACCACCGGGATTCTGGTCGGCATCGGCGAATCTCGCGCCGACCGAATCGCCGCGCTGGAGGCCGTCGTTGCGTCCCACGCGCGACATGGGCACGTGCAGGAGGTAATCGTGCAGAACTTCCTGCCCAAGCCGCGCACCGGCATGCAACACGACGCCGCGTGCGATGCCGACGAGTACCTATGGTCGATAGCGGTAGCACGGGTCATCCTGCCGCCGGAGATTCATCTCCAGGCCCCGCCGAATCTCAGCGACGACTTCGGGGTGTTGCTATCCGCCGGCATCGACGATTGGGGCGGCGTGTCACCCGTGACCGCCGACCACGTGAATCCCGAACGCCCATGGCCCGAGTTGGATCGTTTGCGCGAAGTCACCGAAGCCGCCGGTCGCGCACTTGCACCACGGCTCACCACCTATCCCGAGTTCATCACCGACATCGGTCTCTCGGCGACGCCCACGTGGATAGATGAATCGTTGCGGTTCCGCGTGCTCGATCGCAGCGATGCCGAGGGTCTCGGACGCGACGACCCGGGAGCAGTGTGGCCGGAGAAGGCGACCGCAGCCGATGTGGTGCACGATGGCGCCGAGGTGATCCTCGTCGGTCACCGCTCCACACAGTGGTACTCCGGGGCCAACAATCCGCCACCCAAGATCATCGACGCGTCATCCGCGACACGCTCCGGGTGGCTCGTCGAGCGGTCGCGCAAGCTGCACGGCCCGGTGGGTGAAGCGTTGCGTGGAGTGGAACTCGGCCAGCAACTCGGTGAGCACGAAATCGTGGCGCTGTTCCGCGCGCGCGGCCCGGAAGTACGTGCCGTGGCCGATGCCGCGAACGAGCTTCGTCGCGTGACGGTTGGCGATGACATCACGTGGGTACACAACCGAAACATCAACTACACCAACGTGTGCACCTTTAAGTGCAAGTTCTGCGGATTCTCCAAGGGTCCATTGAGCCTCAATCTGCGCGGTACTCCGTACCTACTGACACTGGACGACATCGCTACACGCGTACGCGAGGCATGGGATCTCGGCGCAACGGAAGTAACGCTCCAGGGTGGAATCCATCCCGATTTCGACGGTGACTACTACATGGACGTGACGCGAGCCGTGAAGCAGGCCGCTCCCGACATCCACGTGCACGGTTTCACCGCGCTCGAGGTTACGGAGGGCGCCCTGCGCTTGGGTGAGTCGCTCACCTCGTACCTCACGAGGTTGAAGGAGGCCGGCCTGTCATCGTTGCCGGGAACCGCCGCGGAGATCCTGGACGACGAGGTGCGTGCGGTGTTGTGCAGCGACAAGGTGAACACGGAGCAGTGGCTCGAGGCACATCGCACGGCGCACGCCGTTGGATTGCGATCGAACGTCACCATGATGTTCGGTTCCGTCGAGGCTCCACGGGCCTGGGCTCGCCACTTGGTACGAACTCGTGCGCTGCAACACGAAACGGGCGGCTTCACGGAGTTCGTCGGCCTGCCCTTCGTGCACATGGCTTCCCCGATCTACCTGCAAAGCAAATCGAGGCGTGGTCCCACGTTTCGAGAGACGTTGCTCGTGCACGCAGTGGCACGGCTCGCCTATCGCGGCGCAATCGACAACATCCAAGCGTCGTGGGTGAAGATTGGTGTCGCCGGAACTCGGCAGTTGTTGGGAGCTGGTTGCAACGACATCGGTGGAACGCTCATGAACGAGAACATCTCGCGCGCCGCCGGTGCGAGCCACGGTCAGGGCATGACGCCAGACGACTTCACCTCGTTGGTGGAGCCACTCGGACGACCACTGCGACAGCGCACCACCTTGTACGCGCGGCGCTAGCTGGAGTTGCGTCCGAACCAAAACAGCAACATCGCGGCAGCGCGACTAGGCCAATGCGGCACGAACGTGCGCGATGTCCACCTGCAACTGCGTCTTCAATTCCTCGATTCCGGCGAACTTCCGCTCACCGCGAACGAACGAATGAAACGCCACTCGTAGTTGCTTGCCGTAGAGATCGTCGTCGAAGTCCAACAGGTGCGCCTCGAGCAGCGACTGTTCGGCGTGTTCGTGGAACGTGGGGCGACGCCCGAGGTTCACCGCGGCCAGGTGCGACGACGCCACCGCCCCATCTGCACCTGCAACTGCAACACGTGCTGCATACACTCCGTCGGCCGGCACACACAGCGTGGAGTCCAGCATCACGTTCGCGGTGGGAAAACCGATGGTGCGACCGCGCTGGTCGCCACCGCCCACCACACCGCGCACCTCGTGCAATCGACCCAACATGTCGACTGCTCGCTGCACATCGCCACCGGCGAGGGCACGTCGAATGGCAGTGCTGCTGACCGGTTCGTCCACCCCATCCCCGCGTGGGATGAGCACCACGGGAAGCACCGTGTAGTCGTATCGCTGCGACATGTCACGCAACATGGCCACGTTGCCACCACGTTTGTGACCGAAGTGGAAATCCTCCCCGACGATCACGCCTTTCACGCGGAGAGCGTCCACGAGCACTCGTTGCACGAAATCCGCCGGCGACTCCGATGACTGCTGAGCATCGAACGGCACCACCAGCGTTGCGTCGACCCCGGTGGACTCGAGGAGTTCCATCTTCTGTCCGGCGTCCGTCAGCAGTTTTGGGGCCGATTCCGGCCGCACGACCGAAGCCGGGTGGCGATCGAACGTCACCACGACACTGCATGCGTCGTTGGCACGTGCGTAGTCGCACACCTGACCGATGACCGCTCGATGACCGCGATGTACCCCGTCGTACGCACCGATGGTGACGACCGTTCGCACGTCACCGAGTGCCTCCACCACCGCACTCCGAGTTGCGGTATGGACGACTTTCACGAACGCTTACGCTAGGGGCTCGGGCATCACCACTTCCGCTCGCCACGCACCATCTTCGTACGCGTACACCGCGATCAGTTCCCTCGCGTCGTTCAACACGATCCGTCGGTCACCACTGTGGCCGTGCAATTCACCGAGCAATTCGAAGGATCGTCCGTTTCGCACCTTGATTGCGGTGTCCTCATCCACCGACACCATCGCCACGTTCACACCGTCGAGATGCGTCATGACTGCAACGGCCGATTGGAGTGGTGCGGTGTCGATCGAGGTCGGGTCGTGCCCTGCACCAACGGTGAAGTCGCCGATGGCACGGCGACGCAAGTTACGCAGGTGCGCAACCCCGCCGAGTGCCTCGCCCAGATCCGCGGCCAGCGTGCGAATGTACGTACCGGACGAGCAGGTGACCTCGATGTTCACCACGGGATTTTCGTCGACGCGATCGATGATGTCGCCAACGACGTACCGATGAATCGTTACCGTACGCGGCTCGCGTACGACCTCACCTCCCTCGCGGGCGATCTCATGCAAACGGCGACCACCAACCTTTATCGCCGACACCATCGGCGGGATTTGCTCGATCTCCCCGACGAAGGCACGTGATGCTTCTCGTACGCGCTCGATACCGAGTCCCGACATGTTGCTGGTTGCGGTGACGTCTCCCGAGGCGTCCAACGTGCTCGTGGCGGTACCGAACACGACCTCGCCCGTATAGGACTTCGGGAGATCCCCGAGAAACTGCAGGAGCCGGGTTGCGTTACCCAACGCAACGATCAACACACCCGTTGCATCGGGGTCGAGTGTGCCCGAGTGGCCGACGCGCCGCTCGGAGAACCTCCGTCGTAAACGGGCAACCACGTCATGGCTGGTCATACCCGCGGGCTTGTCCACGACCACGAAGCCGTGCACGGTGGCGGGCTTGCGCGGCATGTGCTGGAGGCTTACTCAGCCGACGCATCGGCAGAGCCCGGGCTCGGGGCATCACCGCCGGAGCCACCGTGGGTCGCACGGCGGGCTGCGTCCTCGCGCAGGACGGCGTCGATTCGCGCCGCCGCTCGCATGGACTCGTCGGGTTTGAATTGCAATACCGGCGTACGTCGTGATTTCACCTGGAGCGCTATCTCGTGCTGCAGTCGTTTGCGGTATTCGCCGAGCGCTGCGACGATCCTCTCGTCACCTTCCACCCCTTGTAGCGAGTCGAAGTACACGACACCTCTGTTCATCTCCGAATCCACGTCGACCGCGGTGATCGTGACCATCGTAAGACGATCGTCATCGAGCTTGGCGAGTTCGTCGGCGATGACCTCTCGCAGCGTCTCGCTTAGCCGGGCGGTGCGTTCGTGTCGACGACGCTCCTGAGCGTCGGTGGTGCGACGACGGTTACGAGCCATACAACTACGCTAAGTGAAGATGTCCACGAGCGATTCCACGCCAAAAGAGCGCTACAACGCCCGATTGGCAGCCAAAATCGAGGCCAAGTGGCAGGACCGCTGGGACAGTCAACGAACGTTCGAGGCCCCGAACCCGGCGGGGCCGCTCGCCGAGCCCGACAAGATCGCGGGTCGTCAGAAACTCTTCATTCTCGACATGTTTCCGTACCCGTCGGGGGCCGGTCTTCACGTCGGGCATCCACTCGGCTACATCGGAACCGACGTCTTCGGGCGCTTCAAGCGCATGTCGGGATTCAACGTGCTCCATGCGCTGGGATACGACTCGTTCGGGCTGCCGGCCGAACAGCACGCCATCACCACCGGGGTGCATCCGCGGGAGAACACCGAGTCCAACATCGCCAACATGCGTCGTCAATTGCGACGCCTCGGGCTGGCCCACGACGCTCGGCGCAGTGTGAGTACGACCGACGAGGGGTTCTATCGCTGGACGCAATGGATCTTCGTGCAGGTGTTCGACTCGTGGTTCGATACCGATCTCGGACGGGCCCGACCCATCTCCGAACTCATCGCCGAGTTCTCGTCTGGCATACGAGCCACCGGCGGCACACCCTGGACCGAGATGTCGTCGCGAGAGCGCAAACAACTCGTGAACGATCATCGTCTGGCCTACCTCGCCGACGCTCCGGTCAATTGGTGTCCGGGGCTCGGCACGATACTCGCCAATGAGGAGGTCACCGCCGAGGGTCGAAGCGACATCGGCAACTATCCGGTGTTCAAGCGCAACATGCGCCAATGGACCATGCGAATTACCGCGTATGCCGACCGCCTCTTGAACGATCTCGACCGCTTGGATTGGCCGGAGTCGATCAAGCTCATGCAGCGCAACTGGATCGGCCGAAGCGAGGGTGCGCGAGTGCGGTTTGCCTCACCCGCAGGCGATATCGAAGTGTTCACCACCCGACCCGACACGTTGTTCGGAGCAACCTTCATGGTGTTGTCCCCCGAACATCCGATGGTGGACGAACTCACCACCACGTCGCAACGAGTGGCTATCGACTCGTACCTTTCTGCGGCGGCACGTGTGACGGACACCGATCGCCAAAGCGATACGCGGGAAAAGACCGGCGAATTCACCGGGTCGTACGCGGTCAACCCGGTGACTGGCGAAGAGATTCCGGTATGGATCGCCGATTACGTTCTGATGGGATACGGCACGGGCGCCATCATGGCGGTGCCGTCGGGCGACGAACGTGACTTTGCCTTCGCCCGAAAGTACGACTTGTCGATCATCGCCACCCAGATGCCACCCGACTCGTGGTTCGCCGACCACGGAATTGCTCCATCGGTCGACTGCGCCACCTGGCCGAACGCCTTCGTCGGTGAAGGTACGTACGTGAACTCCCGAAACGATGCCGGTACGTCGGCCGCCGGGGCTCTCGTGCTCGACGGCATCACCGAGATGGCGGTTGCAAAGCGATGCACCAACGAGTGGCTCGAGGCTCGTGGCATAGGTGAGGCAGCCATCACCTACAAGTTGCGCGACTGGCTGTTCTCGCGACAGCGATACTGGGGTGAGCCGTTTCCCATCGTGTACGACCACGATGAAATGCCGGTTGCGGTACCCGACACGTTGCTCCCGGTGGCGCTTCCGGAATTGAGCGACTTCAAACCACAGGCGCTCGATCCGAATGACGAGATCACCGATCCGATTCCGCCGCTGGCACGTCGCGCCGACTGGGTACACACCACCATGGACATCACGGATCCGATCACCGGCGAAACGCTGTCGGGCGCGAAGGTACGACGCGAGATCAACGTGATGCCGCAGTGGGCGGGATCATGTTGGTACGAATTGCGGTACCTCGATCCAACGAACGATGCGGTCTTCATCGACCCCGAGGTGGAGAGGTACTGGATGGGCCCGAAACACGACGGACACACCGGCGGCGTCGACTTGTACGTTGGCGGCGTCGAGCATGCGGTGCTTCACCTGCTGTATTCGCGGTTCTGGCACAAGGTGCTGTTCGATCTCGGCCACGTATCGAGCGAGGAACCGTTCCACCGTTTGTACAACCAGGGCTACATCCAGGCCCACGCCTATCGCGATGAGCGCGGACAAACCGTGCCTGCGGCCGATGTACGCGAGCGGGACGGCAACTACTTCTACGACGATCAACCCGTGTCGCGCGAATACGGCAAGATGGGCAAGAGCTTGAAGAACATCGTGACTCCGGACGAGATGTACGACGAGTTCGGTGCCGACACCTTCCGCCTCTACGAGATGTCCATGGGCCCGCTCGACCAGAGTCGCCCGTGGAACACCCGGGACGTGGTGGGAATGCAACGCTTCCTGCAACGCCTGTGGCGCAACCTGGTGGATGAAGATACGGGTCTGCCTACGGTGTCGGACTCGGAATGCCCGGACGCGCTGCTGCGGACCCTGCACGTCAGCATCGACGGAGTGCAGCGCGACATGGATGGCCTACGGTTCAACACGGCCATCGCAAAACTCATCGAACTGAACAATGCCCTCACCAAACACGTGGATGCGGCGGGCAGCACACCGCGGGTCGTTGCCGAGCCACTGGTGCAGATGCTGAGTCCGCTGTGCCCACACCTCGCGAGTGAACTCTGGCAACGCTTGGGCCGAAGCGATGAGATCACCTATTCGCCATTCCCGATCGCCGATCCCAACTTGTTGGTGAGCGACACGGTGGAGATTCCGGTGCAGGTCAACGGCAAGGTACGTTCACGACTCACGGCACCAACTGGCTCGAGCGACGATCAGTTGACTGCGCTGGCGCTCTCGGACGAAAAAGTTCGCATCGCCCTGGCAGGAGCCGAGCCACGCAAGATCATCGTGGTGTCCAGTCGCCTGGTGAACATCGTCGCCTAGCGGCGACTTTCCGCAGCCTTCACGTCAGCCATGGAGGTATCTTCCGGCGCGCTCGATCGCCGCCACGTCGACACCGCGGAACATGAGCAGGATCACCCGATTGACACCCCAGCTTTGCCAACGAACGATTCGCTCGTCGAGGACGGTTCTACTCAGCAGGGTCTCATCGAAATGCTCCCACACCGAGACCATAAACGAATCCTCGGCTCGCCCGGGATTCGGATCGCGTGCATGGTCAACGTCCCGAGACGTCACCTTCGAGCGTTCCTCCACTGCGGTGGCAATCACGTCGTGCGCGTACTCAGCCGACCCGCGAACGTTCACGCCGTTGGTTCGTTGTGCAGCGATCTGTGCCAGCGTGCTGGAGTTGACGCCGAGAATTATCGGCGGCCTGGGTGATGGGATGATGAAGGTTCGCAAATCGGCACGGCGCGTCGGTGACCACAACTCGTCGATGAGATCCAGGGTGTCGAGCAAGACCCGATGCCGATCCTCCATGGCAGCGGGTTGCTCGACACCTACCGCACGCCGCTCGGCCGACCACTTCGTGTTTGGCGCCGAACCCGCACCCAGGCCGAGCACACAGCGCCCACCGCTCACCTGCTGCAACGTGGCCGCTGAATTTGCCGTGATCACCGGGAGACGATTCGCCACGTTTGCAACGAGCGGCCCGAGTCGAATGGTCTTCGTCACCGCGGCGAGTGCGCCGAGCGCGGTGAAACTCTCGGGCATCTCGGGCGCTGCCATCACCTCGCCCGCCAGATGATCGGCCGTCCAGAAGGTCTCGAAGCCCGCAGCCTCGGCGGCCCGTGCCGCATCGGCCAGTATCGGCCACTGGGCATTGCCTGGATTCACCTGCACGTCAAAATGCAACATGATGCGTACCAACCTACGAGCGTGACGGCACGGCCAACCGATGGACTCCCCGGCGTTTCCGATTCACCTACATTCGATGTCATGGCGGAACCTTCGACGAAGAACACCACCACGCGAGTTCCTCCGAACGTCCGGTCAACCTACGCCGCACCCGGATTGCGTGAGATGCGAGATTCGTCGTTGGGCCGACGGGTCGTCACCACACGCCGAATCGCACCTGGCGAAACGATTGCAATATGGAGGGGGCAACGAATCTCGGGGGATGACGTGGCGCGGATGGCACCGGAGGACAGACACCAACTGCTGCAGGTGGGACTCGACGACTTCCTGTACGTCGACCGGGACGATCTCTGCGTCGTGGACTTCATCAACCACAGTTGTGAACCGAACTGTGGTTTCACCACTGCCACCACCCTGGTTGCGATGCAGGAAATTTCCGCGGGAGAAACGATCACCTTCGACTACGCAATGAGCGACGCGAACCCGTTCATCGAATTTTCGTGTCGGTGCGGAACGTCGACGTGCCGGGGTCGCATGACCGGAGAAGACTGGCGGATTCCCCAACTACAACGACGGTACGCAGGTTGGTTCGCGCCCCACGTGGACGCACTCATTCGCGCACAGCACAACTCGTGACCGGCATGATTGCCGCAACCTCGAGCGGGCTCGAGCGCTAGCGCATCGTTCGCCAGAGCGACTCGTCCACCGTGACCACCCGAGCGAGGAAGTCGTCACCCGATACTGCCCACGAATACTCCATGTACTGCGGCTCGCCCAATTGATACGAGAACACGCCGTTCACCAGCCCGAACTCGTACGCGCTCGATGGGGCGATGATCGTCTTCACCCCTGCGAACTCTGCAAAGCACGTCATGTGGGCGTGTCCGGAGACCATGGCATGAATGCGCACCCCGCGCCCCACGGCAGCGGACACCACGCGGCGCAGGCCGGCGATGGACTCGTCATCCAAACGGATGGTGTCGAACGCCTTACCGCCGAGTGGAATGCACGGGTGATGCATGGCGACGAGCGCAGGCGTGTCGTTGAGCTGCGAGTCGAGCCACTCCAGCTGAGACCCACTGAGTGCGCCATCCTCGCGGCCCTCGCGCGTCGAATCCAGAACGATGAGGTGCACTCCAGGAAGCTCGACGACGAAGTCACACCGTGAATCGCGAGACGGCACGTCGAAGAGGCGCTGCATCTTCCGGGTGTCGTCGTGGTTGCCCGGAGCGATCCACACCGGCACGGTGGCTGCTCGCACGATTTCTGCGAATGCCGCGTACTCGGAGTCGGTGCCGGCAATGGCAGCACAATCGCCCGTTATGAGAATTCCCTCACAACGATGCGAGGCGTGTTGCAGCGCACGCAGCAGGTTGAGTGCCGGCTCGGCGTCGATGTGCGTTGCCTCACCGGCACCCGGAATGTGCGTGTCGGTGATGTGGGCGATTACGAAGCGCGGCACTGCTCAATGCTAAGCCGATTCAGGTGGCGACGGCCCCGGCCATCGCGT
>JALRBT010000044.1 GCA_023262255.1 Ilumatobacteraceae bacterium | reverse complement strand
GGTGCACGAGTGACCTACGAGGGGTTCCTCTCCACGCAGGACCTTCAACGGCAACTCGGGGAGTGTGCAGCACTCCTGATGGTGCATCGATGGGTGGAGGCATTCGGCAACGTGGCGATCGAAGCCATGGCGTGCGGCATGCCCGTGATTACCTACGACCGGGGTGGGCCGGCAGAAATCGTTCAAGACGGGATGACCGGGTTCGTGGTTGCACCTGACAGCGTGGACGCCGTGGTCGAGGCCATTGGGCGCCTGGACACGATTTCTCGGGAACAGTGCCGGAGACGTGTGCTCGAGCATTACTCGGGTCGGGCGTTCGCGGGTCGTGTTGCGGCGTGGTTGGGCTCGCTGGCTCGGCGATAACACCACACGTGTGATGGGCCGAAAATCGCCGTATCCTTCATAAGTCGGGTGTGCGCCGCCACGGATGCGCAACCGTCGGATCGAAAGGCAAACGACATGCGGACCTACACGGCAAAGCCAGGCGATGTGCAGCGTGCGTGGCACGTCATCGACGCAGAGGGTCTGGTACTCGGTCGTATGTGCACCACCGTTGCCACCTTGTTGCGCGGTAAGCACAAGCCGATGTTCACCCCGAGCATGGACACCGGCGATCACGTCATCATCATCAACGCCTCCAAGGTGGTGCTCACCAGTGGCAAGGCCGACGACAAGATCGTCGCACGTCACAGCGGTTTCCCGGGCGGTATCAGCGTGGAGAAGTATTCACAGTTCCTGGATCGCAAGCCCGAGGCGGCGATCCGTCGAACCGTGCACGGGATGTTGCCGAAGGGCCGTCTTGGTCGCGCGATGATCAAGAAGTTGCAGGTGTACCCGGGCGCCGAGCACCCACACGTTGCACAGCAACCGCAGCCGGTCGACATGAGCGACGCCAAGGTTCGTTAAGACACGTCACGATTTCCACGAGAGGAACACAACACGACATGGCAACCAAGCCACTCACCCAAACCACAGGTCGCCGCAAGAGCGCGGTATCACGGGTTCGTCTGCGCCCGGGCTCGGGCAACGTGACCGTCAACGGTCGGGCGTTCAACGAGTATTTTCCGACCGCCATCCATCGCAACAATGCCACCGAGGCACTGCGGATCACCAGCACGCTGCAGACGTACGACATCGACGTTGACATCGTTGGTGGGGGTAGCGCGGGTCAGTCCGGTGCGATGCGTCTCGCCGTTGCGCGTTCGTTGGTTGAAATCGATCCAACGCACCGACCAACCTTGAAGCGTGCGGGATTGCTCGCACGTGATGCCCGCAAGAAGGAAAGTAAGAAGTACGGATTGAAGAAGGCGCGCAAGGCGCCGCAGTACACCAAGCGCTAGACCGCTTGCCTGCTCATCGTCTTCGTTTCGGTACCGACGGGGTACGTGGTCGCGTCGGTTCGGAACTCGGCGAGCGCGATGTCGAACTGATCGGTGTCGCCGTGGCCAGGGAGTGGCCTGGCACTCGTGTGGTGCTGGGACATGACGGCCGTGAAAGTGGTCCCGCATTGTTGGCCGCCTTTGCACGAGGCGCCACGTCACAGGGCAACGAGGTGGTGAACGCAGGGCTCCTACCAACGCCGGCACTGGCGCATGCTGCTCACTCCGGTGGCTGCATTGCGGTCGCAATCACTGCATCGCATAACCCATGGCATGACAACGGTGTGAAGGTGTTCGCACCCGGCGGCAGAAAACTCACCGACGATACCCAGCAGCGAATCGAATCCCATTGGCATGGGCAGCGTGAATCCGGTGACACATCGCAATCCTCGTCGACGGGTACGGCCGACGTTCCGACGGTGGACGGATCGGTGGGCGCCGCGTACGTCGAGGCGATGACCACCACGTTGATCATCCCATCGTTTACCGGCACCGAAGTAATCGTCGATTGTGCCAACGGCGCCACCAGTTCCGTGGCTGAGCCGGTCACTTCGGCGCTCGGACTGAGTGCCACCATCCTGAACGATGCCCCCACGGGGCGCAACATCAACGACGCCTGCGGCGCCACGCACCCCGGGGGTTTGGCGGCACGGTGTGCGGAACGCGGCGTGCCCGGGATCGCGTTCGA
The DNA here is from genome assembly GCA_023262255.1 of Ilumatobacteraceae bacterium. GTDB lineage: Bacteria > Actinomycetota > Acidimicrobiia > Acidimicrobiales > Ilumatobacteraceae > F1-60-MAGs027. The sequence goes on along the minus strand of JALRBT010000044.1, from coordinate 11,182 downwards.
CGGTGATGGCGATCGACTCATCGCGGTGGACGAACGCGGCAACGTGGTCGACGGCGATCGACTGATTGCCCTGGCCGCGGTCGACCTGCATCGTCGCGGGGAACTGCGCAACGACACGGTCGTCGTGACCAGCATGACGAACCTGGGATTTCACCGGGCCATGCAACGGGAACACATCACGACGGTGACTACCGATGTTGGTGATCGTGCCGTACTGGCCGCCATGGAGGAAGGCGGCTTCGTACTCGGCGGCGAACAGAGCGGACACATCATTCATTCTCGATATGCAACGACCGGTGACGGAATGTTGTCGGCACTGTTGTTGTTGGATCTCGTTCGTCGAAGTGGTGGCACGTTGTCAGCGCTCTCCGACGCGGTCATGACCCGTATGCCACAGGTCTTGCGCAACGTGCGAGTGACCAAGAATCCGAAGGATGTGGCGGCACTCATCAAAGAGGATCTTGCACGTGAAGAAGCATTGCTCGGCGACGATGGTCGCATCGTGGTGCGCGCATCAGGCACCGAGCCAGTGGTGCGCATCATGGTGGAAGCGGAGTCACAGGCACTTGCTGATGGTGTGGCTGCTCGCCTTGAGCAGGTCGTCGCTGCTCATTCATAGGTAGAATTCCCGTCATGTGCGGCATCATCGCGGTGTTGTCGCGACCGGAAACCCGCGAGGTTCCCGTCGGTGCCACCTTGTTGGAGCGTCTCGACACCGTCTTGAGCACCTGGGCTGCTTCGGGTCAGGTGCTTCCGGCCGATGCCGATCTGAAACGGATGGCGGAGACAGCCGCCAGTGTCGACACGGCATTGCGCGGTGACGCCGGAATGTGGCTGATGGCGGGCAATCGTGAGTTCATCATCGGGCTCACCAGCCGTCTCGACCAGTTGGATTCGCGCGTTGTCGCGGCAGATCGCCAGCTCGAGCGTGCTGACGCATCGGCGGGGGCTGCCGCACTCGAGCGCACCGCAAACCTGCTCACCGCGTTGCGTGATGCGGCGTGGGCGCTCCGTAAGGATCGCATTCGTACTGCATTGGCCGTTGATGCAATGGCTGGTGCGAGTGCAAGTCGCTCTGCCTTGGCTGCGTACCTCTCCATTCAGCAGGCGTTGTCCGCAATCGATCGACTCGAGGTTCGCGGTCGTGACTCGGCCGGAGTTCATGTCATGGTGTGGAACCACGGTTTGCGTAGTGACGACGTTCGTGTGGCAACGCTGTTGGGCGACCGTCACGACGACAGCCTGTTCACCTCGGGCGCGGTTCGAGTCACGCGTAACGCGTGGTCGTTCGTGTACAAGGCGGCCGCCGAAATTGGCGAGTTGGGCGACAACACCCGGGTGATGCGAAACGCTGTGGTTAACGACGATCTCCTGCGATTGCTGGTGAGCCAGCCCGACGCCCGTGTTGCCGTTCTCGGCCACACGCGGTGGGCGAGCGTCGGCATCATTTCCGAGCCCAATGCCCATCCGGTGAACAGTGAAGAACTGGAGTCGTCGGGTGACACCGCGTATCTCGTTGCCGCACTCAATGGCGACGTCGACAATCATGCCGACTTGCGTGCTCGACACGAGTTGCGCATGGCGCAGCCCATCACCACCGATGCAAAGGTGATTCCAGCGTTGGTGTCTCGGCAGCTGGTAGATGGCGCGACATTGAGCGACGCATTCCGTGAAACGGTTTCGACGTTTGATGGGTCGGTGGCAATCGCCGTTGCGTCGGCCGATGAGCCAGACACCTTGCTGCTCGCGTTGAAGGGGAGTGGTCAAGGATTGTGCATCGGACTAGCGGAGAACCGCTACGTAGTGGCGAGCGAGCCATACGGCTTGGTGGAAGAAACGCAACGGTACGTCCGTATGGATGGAGAGTCGTTGGCGCATCCCGACCGCCCCTCCAGTCGTGGACAAGTGGCGGTGCTCGATGGTGCGCGTGCCGGTGCGTCGGAGGGGATCACGTTGCTGGCCTATGACGGCACCGCGTTGAACGTTGGAGAAGGCAACACGCTGACGGCCGAGGTGACCACGCGTGACATCGATCGTGGAGACCATCACCACTTCCTCGCCAAGGAGATCAACGAGGCTCCGCGCAGCTTTGCCAAGACGTTGCGTGGTCGAATCGTCGAACGAGACTCGCAACTGATGGTGTCGCTCGATGAGACGCAGTTGCCGAAGCGGATCGTGGATGAACTTGCCGCAGGCACGTTGCGTCGCGTGCAGGTGATCGGACAGGGCACGGCCGCAATAGCGGGACGATCGTTGGCCAACCTGTTGAAACAATTGACCCACGACCAACTCCGTGTCGAAGCGCTGCCTGCGACGGAGCTCTCCGGATTCGGTTTGGCGCTCGACATGAGCGACACGCTGATCGTTGCCATCAGCCAGAGCGGCACCACCACCGACACCAACCGAACCGTGGACTTGGCGCGTTCGCGCGGTGCGCGTGTGTTGGCCATCGTCAATCGACGTGGCAGTGAGTTGTCGGCAAAAGCAGACGGAGTCATCTACACCTCCGACGGTCGCGACGTGGAGATGAGCGTTGCGAGCACCAAGGCGTTCTATGCCCAGGTGGCCGCCGGCGCGATCGTGTCGTGTGCGATTGCACAGGTCATCACGGTCGGAGGCGAGGACGATCGTCATCAATTGCTCACCGCCCTTCGCTCGCTTCCCACAGCATTGGCGGAGGTTCTGCAACTACAGCCCAAGATCGCAGATGCGGCGCGCAATTTCGCCACTTCGCGTCGCTACTGGACCGTCGTGGGCAACGGCGCCAATGCAGTTGCGGCAGAGGAAGTGCGGATCAAACTCAGCGAACTGTGTTACAAATCGATCGCATGTGACATCACGGAGGACAAGAAGCACATCGACCTGTCGTGCGAGCCGCTCATCTTCGTGTGTGCGGCGGGATTGAGCGGTGGAAACGCAACCGACGTTGCCAAGGAAATCGAGATCTATCGCGCCCACAAGGCCTTGCCGATCGTGGTTGCCACCCGAGGAGAGGAGCGCTTCGGTGCCGCCGCCGCGGTCATCGAGGTGCCGCCAGTGGACCACCGAGTGGCGTTCGTGTTGTCGGTAATGGTGGGGCACCTGTTCGGATACGAGGCTGCACTCGCCATCGATTCACTGGCTCGCACGCTGCGACAAACTCGCGAAGTGGTCGAACATGCGGTGGAGCGCGGCGGTCAAGGTGCCGCGCTGCTCGACAAGGTCCACGCCGAGATCGGGGCGGTTGCCAATCGCTTCTTCGATGCGTTGGCAACCGGTACCTACGACGGCAACCTCGAAGCATCCACTGCGGTTCGTGTGGTGGGAATGTTGCGCACGGCGATGTCGCCGAATCCGCTGCAAACGTACCAACGCGACTTCGGAAAGATTGCCACGCCCGAAGCCCTGCTCGACGACATCACCTCGGCACTTACGCGTGCCATCGACGAGTTGACCCGCCCCATCGATGCCATCAAACACCAAGCCAAGACCATCACCGTCGGAATCTCGCGCAGTGAGGAGGGCTTGCTGGATCGACCGCTGGTGAAGGCGGTGTTGAATGCCGGAGCCGCCCGCGAGCGCTTGCCCTACGGCGTATTGAAGGTGCTTGCCGACATCGATCCGGCCATTTCGTCGGTGGTGGGATTCACCCGTTATCGAATCGAAGGCGATCCGGCCTCGCCGGAGTCGACTGTAATGATCGTGGATCGTGGTGGCATTGCCCGTGATTTGCAGTCGCGCGTGGATACCAGCAATGCATTGCGCGGTACCAAGCGCCGGGTGGCGATGTCACAAGAGGTGTTGGTGGCGCGTGGACGTCGCGATAGTCGTACCGTCATTCTGGTTCCCGAAACGAAGGGCAGCGAGACTACGGGCATCACATTGCTGCACGTGTTGTTCCACGACCGATTGCCGGCGGGTGTAATGAAACAAGTGCTGAAGGGTTACGACAACCGTTACGAACGTTTGGTGGATGCGGTGACCGAGACCGAGACGTCATTCCGCGAGGATCGCCTGGCCGAGGTGTCGGTGGCGGATGCACTTATCCTGCCCATCACGTCGACTGCCGACATGTGGCGCGCCGGCGACTAGGAGTTGGGCGTGTTTTTCACGGATTGGACGCTCGCATGATCGGATTGGGGATCGATGCCGTCGACATCGCCCGTTTCTCGCGAACGCTCGCCCGTTCCCCGCGAATGGCGGAGCGTGTCTTCACCGATGGCGAACGCCAGATGGCGTCGCAGCGTGCCGACGCTCCGGCGGTGTTGGCCGCCCGTTTTGCGGTTCGCGAAGCCGCCATGAAGGCCCTGGGGGTGGGGCTCGGATCGTTCGATTTTCACGACGTATCGGTGGTGAGTTCGAGCAACGGACGACCGTCGCTCATGGTGCGGGGTCGAGCCGCCGAACTGGCGCAACAACGAGGAGTGTCGAACTGGCATGTCTCCATTTCGCACACGGATGACCTCGCCGTGGCAGTCGTTGCCGCCGAGTAGCAGCACGCACGCCATGGGTAACGGCATCGCCGCGAGAGCAACTCGCGTAGAGATCAATCTCGTGGCACTGCGCGGAAACGTGAGGCTGCTCGTGGAACGCTCGCAGCCGAGCGAACTCTGGGCGGTGGTCAAGGCGAATGCCTATGGGCATGGGGCCGTGCCCTGTGCAAGAGCAGCACTCGCGGCTGGCGCGGCTGGTTTGTGCGTGGCGCTCACCCAGGAGGCTCTGGAACTGCGCGCGGCCGGTGTCACCGCACCCATCATGGTGATGAGCGAACAACCAACGTCGGATGCCGAGATGCTTGCGGAACACGACGTGGTATGCGTGGCATACAACTCGCAATACATCGACGCACTCGCCGCAGCCGGTCGACGGCTGGGGAAGCGAGTGACGGTGCATCTGAAGGTGGATACCGGAATGCATCGCGTCGGTGTTTCGATCGATGCAGCGCTGGAGTGCGCACATCGCATCGCATCATTCCCGGAGTTGAGACTCGAGGGGGTGATGACGCACCTCGCCACCGCGGATGATCCGACACACCCGGCAACGTCGCGGCAGTTGGAACTCTTCTCGAAGGTCGCGCGGCAGATTCGGGCCGACCTTCGGGATGTGCGACACGTGCACTGTGCCAACTCCGCCGCCACGGTGCGAGGCGTGGCCCCCGAGAGCACGATCATGCGCACCGGAATAGCGATGTACGGATTGAATCCCGGCGAACTTGATGGGTCGTTGATGGCCGAACTCGCGCCCGTCATGACATTGCGCACGCAGGTTTCGCACGTACAACGAGTGCCTGCGGGGGAGGGTGTGAGCTACGGTCTTGGCGCCGTATTGGAACGCGAGGCCACCATCGCCACCTTGCCGTTGGGCTACGCCGACGGCATCGCGCGACGTGCGTGGCAAACGAGTGCCGAGGTAATGGTTGGCGGAAGACGGCGGCGAATCGTGGGTGTCGTGACGATGGACCAGATGATGGTCGATTGTGGAGACGATGCCGTTTCCGTCGGCGATGAAGCAGTGCTGTTCGGTGGGCAGGGGGCCGACAGGATCAGGGTGGAGGACTGGGCGTCGGCGCTCGGAACGATCACCTATGAGGTGGTGTGCGCGGTGTCCGCCCGTGTTCCAAGAACGTACGTGGGCGACCACGCATGATGAAGAGCACGTTGTCGGTACCCACCGTGGACGACACGGCTCGTATTGCACGGGTGATTGCCGCGGAGCTTCGTCCCCGCGATGTGTTGCTGCTGACCGGCGACCTCGGTGCCGGCAAGACCACGTTCACCAAGGCGCTGTGCGCGGCCCTCGGCATCACCGAGACGGTCACCTCGCCGACGTTCAATTTGGTGCACGAATACGTTGGTGGCCGCCTCACCGTGGTGCACTGCGATTTGTACCGACTCGAGCGCACGGGAGAATTGGACGACTTGGCACTGGACGAAGCCCGTCGGCGAGGCGCGGTGCTGGTGGTGGAGTGGGGGGACCTGGTGCCGGACGAGTTCGACGATGCCTTGGTGGTCGGCTTCGAACACGCTGCAGGCGATGCACGCACCGTCACCGTGTCGTGGCGAGGTTCGAACTGGGAGGCCAGATTCGTTCGGCTCTCGGACCGCCTGCAGGTCGGTACCACCACATGATCGTGCTGGGGATCGATACCGCAACCGCGATGGTGAGTGTTGCCGTGGTCGATGGTGCCACGGTGCTGGCATCGAGTGAGTTGCGAAGTGATCGTCGACATGCCGAGGACCTCACGCCGATGATCGACTTCGTTGTGAAGCGTGCCGGATTGTCATTCGCCGAGCTCGACGCGGTGGCCGTGGATGTGGGGCCGGGTTTGTTCACCGGGATGCGGGTTGGAATCGCCTCGGCGCAGGCACTGGCATTCGCGCTGTCGATTCCACTGGTCGGTGTCGACGGGTTGGAGGCGCTGGTTGCCGCTATACCGGGAGCCGTCGCCGAGCAGGCGGAGGTCATCGTTCCAACCATTGATGCACGTCGTCGGGAAGTGGCGTGGGCGATGCATTCGAACGTGTCGGGTCGGGTGCTTGCACCACGAGTAGGAGGACTTGACGACCTCCTCGCCAACGTTCGCGAGCGTGGTCAGCATTGTTTGTTCGTGGGTGACTTCGCGCGACGTCATCGAGACGACATCGTCGCGGGATTGGGGCCGCACTCGTGGAACGTGTCGTTCGGGGACGAAACACTGGATTGGCCGATCGCTCGACACGTTGCGTTCATCGGTCACGACCGAGCGTTGCACCTCGATGGCGGTGCACGTCGTGCACCACGGGTCGAGGCGCTCTACCTGCGTGAGGCCGATGCCGAGATCAACTGGACGACGCGGAGCAGTGCATGATTCGGCAGGGCAACGTATGAGCGTGCTGAGTCGCTGGCTGGGTCAAAAGCAGCCTGCCGACGAAGCTGCGTTGGTCATCGAACCGATGCGACGATCCCACATGCCGCAGGTGATGGAAATCGAGGCCACCGCCTATCCGCAGCCGTGGACCGTTGGAGTATTTCAGGATGAGTTGGCCATGCAGACTCGAGGGTCGCGGCGCTATCTGGTTGCCATCCTGGGTGGTCGGGTCGTGGGATACGGCGGAATGATCTACATGGATACCGCCGCCCACATCACCAACGTGGCGGTGGCCGTCGCGATGCGCCGACGGGGAATCGCAACCGAGCTCATGCTGGATTTGTCGTGGGAGGCGCGACGAGCGGGAATGGAGTCGCTCACGCTCGAGGTGCGTGAGTCAAACGTGTCGGCGCAGTCGCTGTACCGAAGGTTTGGATTCGTGCCGGTGGGTGTGCGAGCCAAGTACTACGAAAATCGCGACGATGCAATCGTCATGTGGTGTACCGACATTCAGGGTGCCGACTTCGAACGCCGATTGCAGGCAATCGAAGCGGAACGGAATGCATCATGACGTTCGGGAGTACCACTCGATCGGTTGTTGCCTCGGTTGGAGTTTCCGACGGGAACGCGTCCACCGTGGACACGTCAACGGTCGTGCTCGGTATCGAGACCAGTTGTGACGAGACCGCAGCCGCCGTGGTGATGGGCGGCACCGACGTGCTGTCGTCGGTGGTGGCAAGCCAGCTCGATGAACACGCGCGCTTTGGAGGAGTGGTGCCCGAGATTGCGAGTCGTGCACATCTGGAGACCCTGCCCCAGGTGGTCGCCGAAGCATTGGAGCGCGCCAACATCGACGTCTCCCGAGTGGATGCAGTGGCGGCAACAGTTGGGCCGGGGCTGGTTGGAGCGTTGTTGGTGGGGGTATCCGCGGCGAAGGCCACTGCGCTGGCGTTGGACGTGCCGTTCGTCGGTGTGAATCATCTCGAAGCCCATCTCTACGCGGCACTACTTGACGAACCCAATGCCCGGTTTCCGATGTTGTTCGTATTGGTATCGGGTGGTCACACATTGCTGGTGGAGATGGCCGGCCACGACTCGTATCGAGTCATTGGGCAGACCATCGACGATGCCGCCGGCGAGGCCTTCGACAAGGTGGCGCGCTTCCTGGGACTGTCGTATCCCGGAGGCCCTGCGATCGACAAGGCAGCGACACGCGGCAAGGACACCGCCATTGCACTGCCTCGTGCGATGCTGAACGATGGTCTCGACGTTTCGTTCAGTGGGCTGAAGACTGCGGTCATCAATTACGTGCGCGCGAATCCTCACGTTTCGAGCGACGACGTCGCTGCCTCGTTCCAGCGAGCAGTGGTGGACGTGCTGGTGCACAAGGCCCGCCGCGCCGCATCACTCATCGGCGCCAACACCATCGCACTCGGGGGCGGTGTGGCCGCCAATTCGCTGTTACGCAGCGAGATGACGAAGGCAGGGGAATCCGACGGAATCCCCGTGGTGTTACCGTCACGGGAGATGTGCACGGACAACGCTGCGATGATTGCGAGCGCCGGCTGGTATCGCCTGCGTCGCGGTGAGGTAACGGCGTTGGACGCCGGCGCGGACCCGAACCTCAAACTTGGGGCGGGGCAACGATGAGCGCAGCCGCGCCAACGGCAGCGCTGAAGCCACTGGCCATTCGTGGCACCACCACCGACGGGGGCCCTGGACGCGGAATCGACGTGTGGCCACCCGTGGTGCTGGCGCCGATGGCCGGAGTAACCAACGCACCCTTTCGTTCGTTGTGTCGAAGTTTTGGCCCCGGTCTGGTGTACGTGAACGAAATGATCATGGCTGCGGCACTGGTGTACGGCAACTCCCGCACGCGATCGATGGTCACCTTCGCGCCCGACGAACACTTTCGCAGCATGCAGTTGTACGGCAGCGACCCCGTCATCGTGGAGCGGGCCGTGGAGATCTTGGGGAGTGAGAACCTGGTCGACCACATCGACTTGAATTTCGGATGTCCGGCCGCGAAGGTCACGCGCAAGGGCGGTGGCGCTGCCGTGCCGCTGAAGAAGAACCTGTTGTCGGAAATCGTTCGTGCAGCAGTGCGTGCGGGGAGTCGCTACGGCATTCCAATCACCTGCAAATTCCGCATGGGAATCAACGAAGAACTGATGACCTTCATCGACACCGGCAAGATCTGTCGCGACGCAGGGGCAGTCACCATCGCATTGCACGCACGAACTGCGGAGCAGCACTACGCACCGAGTGCACGGTGGGAGGCAATCGCGCAACTCAAGCAACAGGTGGATGGCGTTCCCGTGCTTGGCAATGGCGACATCTGGTGTGCCGACGATGCAATGCGGATGATGCAAGAAACGGGTTGCGACGGCGTGGTAATCGGCCGAGGTTGCCTGGGTAAACCGTGGCTCTTTCGCGACTTGGTGGACGCATTCAACGGGCGATCCGTCCAACCATCACCCTTGCTCGGGGAGGTACTTGGCGTGATGATCTCGCACGCCGAGGCGCTCATGCAGCATCATCGCGACAACGGCCGCAACGACGACACCAAGGGCATTCGTGAGTTTCGCAAACACTGTGGTTGGTATCTCACGGGGTACCCCGTGGGCCCGGACGTGCGGCGTCAGTTCGCGGAAGTGTCGACGCTCGACGAAGTACGTGCACTCGCGGCATCACTCGACCACTCGTTGGCACTGGTTGCCGGGGGAGAGCGTTTGCCACGCGGCCACACCAACGGACCGATCAACGTGGTGTTGCCGCACGGCTACTTGGACCACCTTGATGACCTGCAAGTGCCCGACGACGCGATGCTCACCACCATGAGCGGCGGATGACGCTGCGACTCGCGGAATGAACGGTCGCCCACCGCTGGTGCTCGCCTCGCGCTCACCGCGACGAGCCGACATCCTCACGCAGATGGGTGTGCCATTCGTGGTGGACTCTGCCGACATCGACGAGACACCGCTTCCCGATGAGACTCCGCGCGAGTTGGTGATGCGCCTGGCAACGGCGAAGTGTCTGGCGGTGGCGGTCCGTCACCCCGTCGACACGTTGGTACTGGCTGCCGACACCACGGTGGACGTCGACGGCGAGATCTTCGGAACGCCGACCGACACCGATCACGCACGCACGATGTTGCGTCGACTCTCGGGACGCACGCATATGGTGCACACGGCGGTGTGCGTTGCCCAGGGTGGCACCCACCGCACGGAACTCGACTCGGCCGCCGTCGCCATGCACCCCATCGACGCCGACCTACTCGAGCGATACCTCGCAACCGGGGAGTCGCTCGACAAAGCAGGGGGGTACGCCGTACAAGGCGAGGCAGCGATGTTTGTGGAGCGCGTCACAGGTCACCTCACCACGGTGGTGGGTCTTCCCGTTCGTTTGGTGGAAGGGCTGCTCGGACGCTCGGCGGATCGGTAACGCAGGCCCGGGTTGTTGCCCCGCCCGCCCCACCTCTAGCATTAGCACTCGCCCGCGGAGAGTGCTAACCGCTTTCCAGGGCGTCAGATAGCCCGTCTCCCGCCTGGGAGACCTGCACGAAAAGGAAACAACATGAACCTGAAACCCCTTGATGACCGAATCGTGGTGAAGCCTTCTGAGGCCGAGCAAACCACCGCATCGGGTCTCGTCATCCCCGACACCGCCAAGGAAAAGCCACAGCAGGGCACCGTGCTTGCCGTTGGTCCTGGTCGCTGGAGCGACTCGGAAGGCAAGTTCTTCCCACTCGAGGTGAAGGTCGGCGACACCGTTCTGTACAGCAAGTACGGCGGCACCGAAGTTGCGCACAAGGGCGATGACTTGCTCATCCTCACCAGCCGCGACGTTCTCGCGATCGTCACCAAGTAATCCACTCGTCAACCCACTCTCCACCCGTACTCACGTACACAACAGAAACAGGAACATCACATGCCAAAGATGCTGAAATTCGACGAAGAAGCACGCCGCGCTCTTGAAGCCGGCGTCAACAAGTTGGCCGACGCCGTCAAGGTCACGTTGGGACCGAAGGGTCGCAACGTCGTTCTCGACAAGAAGTTCGGCGCACCAACCATTACCAATGATGGTGTTTCGGTAGCAAAAGAAGTCGAACTTGAAGACCCATTCGAAAACATGGGTGCGCAACTTGTAAAAGAAGTTGCAACCAAGACAAACGACGTTGCTGGTGACGGCACCACGACGGCGACAGTTCTTGCTCAAGCAATGGTTACTCACGGTATGCGCAACGTTGCTGCTGGTGCGAACCCGATGGCGCTCAAGCGCGGTATCGAAAAAGCAGTTGCTGCTGTTGTTGAATCATTGAAGAGTCAAGCCAAAGAAGTTGACGACAAGAGCGAT